>JAFSUD010000082.1 GCA_017445405.1 Synergistaceae bacterium | reverse complement strand
TTTCTGACATGTATTCATCTCCTGTTTTCACCATATTCTGATGTTCTCGTCCCCTAATGTCTGGCTCAATGTGTCAGCGTTCAATACTAACTTGTTGCCGGGAGATACCCCCTTCTCGATAAAGAAATTCATCTCGTCCGCTGGGAAGCCTTCCACGACTCTAAGTTCCGGACTGTTTCCCTGAACAACAAACACCATGTTCTTGCCCCCCCGCGTAATCACTGCTGTATCAGGCACCATCACCCCCTTCTGAACGTCAGTAACTACGCTCGCAGTAAATTTTCTTGTGCGCAGCATGTTCGGCGGGAAAAACGGTAGACGCAGATAAACCTTGAGCTTCTGTCCGCTTGACTTCACAGCCACTACATCAGCTTTGCGCTCTTTGCCGTCGTGCTCCGTCCGGATTCTGATTGAGGCGTTCTCCTTGTTCCGCAGAACACGGCTCAATGACGGCGTGCTGTCTAGATACGCAATGCATCTCAAGACCTGCGGCTGAGGTACTAGTTTGCCTATAGGATCGCCCCGGCTGAGGCTCGTCCCGTTCGCAATCATCTGTGCGTCCTGAAACTCCGGGAACGGCGCAAAGTCAGGCCATAGCTTTGTGTATACCCAGCTGCCTTCCTGTCCGTCAAGTCCCGGAAAGAAATATGCAGGGTAAGGCGCACGTACAGCAGCACCGTCTAGTGCAGCGATCATTTCACCTTTGGAGACTATGTGCGGACGCTCTGAAGGGTAAGAGAGTATCCCTGACTGCGGGGCATAAATTAACTGTTCATCCCATAAGAGTATGCCGTCTAGAGGCTGAACCTCATTGTAGTTCGTGCTCACTGCCTCGATTATCTGAGGATGAGAAAGCCTGTAGCTCTCGTACCACAGCCGGTAGAAGCGGTAACCCGTCGCAAAGATGAAGATTATCACCGCATACTGAATCAGCCTCAGATACAGCGGCACTCGTTTACGCCTCATCGTTTATCACGCTCGATCTCCGCAAAAGCATCATGGTTATGAATGCTCTCATAGCTCGTTACCTTCACCCTGTACCACAGCACTCGGTCTTCATTGTCGAGCTTCACGGCAAGTTCACGGAGTACGTCCTCGACAAAGCGGGGATTCTCGTAGGCGTGCTCAGTGATGTACTTTTCGTCCTCGCGCTTAAGGAGGGTGTGCAGAGGTGCGGAGGCCGAGTCCTCGATCATGGTTATCATTTCCTCGAACCAGAAGAGTCCTTTGCTGCGAACGCTGAGTGAGACTAATGCACGCTGATTGTGTGCTCCGTAACGGGAGATTTCCCGGGAACACGGACATAATGTCTGCACGTTCAGGCCAAGACCGATAATCATGTCGAAGCTCTTTCCGGCCTCACAGCTCGCGGTTAATGTAATGTCGCACTTACTGAAGCTCTCGATCCCGGAGACAGGGGCGCGTTTTCTGAAGTAGTAGGGGAACATGAAGCACACGGAGCTTTCGGAGGCGTTGAGCTTTTCGCAGAGTCGGCGGGTTATGGCCTCAAGGTTTGAGGGAGAGACCCGGCCGTGATACTCCTCTAGAGTCTCGATGAAGCGGCTCATGTGAGTCCCGCGGTACTCGTGAGGGAGCATTACGCTCATGGAGACAGAAGCTATTGTGCTCTGAGTCCTGTTTTCGTGGTCAAGAGCGATTATCGGGTAGCTTACGCCGGAGACTCCGACTCGGTCGATCTGGATGTTGCGGGTATCTTGTTCCTGCTGTACGTCCTTCATTGTGTCAATATCCATTCTCGTAAATTTCCTCGCTTGACAAATCAAGCTCATCATTCCAGATTACGCCGTAACCGCCGGTGTCCACTCTCGCCTGCTCAAACAGTCCGTGCACGTAATCCAGCATCCTGAAAACCGGCAGCCTATCTTTCAGGGGCTTGGTGTCGTAATGCCTGATTGTCCCGTCCTGAAACTCCGCAAGCAAAATTTTTCCTGCCAGCGGCGTTATACTCTTCAGCTTGTGAAATGTCATTGCGTCTTACCTCAGCGGAGGGAGCTTATGAATGTTCTGCGTGTTCCACATCTCCAGCAGTTCGGCTTTGTGATGCTCTGCCCACTCCTCAGCAAGACTAACTGCCCGCGGCGGCAAATCTCCCTCTGTCATCGTCAGCGTGTTAATGTCAAATGCTCCTATCTCCTCACCGTACAGCGCGTAAAAATGCGGCGGGTTATTCTCACTTTGCATAAAGAACATCTTTATTATTAGCCCGTAAAACCTCGCTATCTCCGGCAAGATATATCACTCCTTCTCAGAATCACGCAGCTCGTCTCCGTCTCCCACACGTGCACTTCATACAGGCAGCAATTCTCACGCTTCACAATCTCCTCCAGCTCATGCCACACCCATAACGCTATATTCTCTGCGCTCGGCTGGGGGATTATGTCGTTGATATATGCGTGGTCAAGACGGCTGATAACTTTATCCTTCACAATGTTCTTGAGGTCTATGAAGTCTATTATCATGCCTTCTGAATCCGGCTCTCCCTCTAGAACTATGCGTAATCTGTAGGTATGCCCGTGAAGACGTTCGCACTTGCCGTGATAGTGAACTAGATTATGTGCTGCGTCAAACTTGAAATCTTTGCTGATTAACATTTACGGCCTCCACCTCTTATGAAGCCAGAACCACAGCTCAGGCCTCTTCCTTATGAATACCTCAAGAGCTTTGTTGCACTCTGACACTATTTCGCGCATACGGTCATTGTGATTCATAGACTTATCGGGCATCTTCACAGGCTCGAAAAACTCTACCTCGTGCTCAAACGGCGCGTCCCTGTAAATGCACACCGGAACTATCGGTACACCTGAGAGCATCGCCATCACTGCAGGGCCGGGCATGTTCGTCGCGTCATGTCCCATGAAGGGCACTGTTACCTCACGCACTCCGGCTATATCGTTCAGAAGGGCTATATGTGCTCCGTCTTTAAGCAAACGTGCAAATTTCTGTACGCTCGTCTCCTTCGGGATTAACTCTATCTTCACGTTCCGGCGTATGCGCTCGATGTAGCGTGATATGTCCTGATCGTGCATCTCCTGAGTAACTATGTGTAATTTATGGCCGTGCTTCAGGGCGTATTGTGCATACCAGCCGGCTAGGAGTTCCCAATTCCCGAAATGCCCTGACAAGAAAATTACTCCGTGCCTGTCATGCAGCAGCTCTTCCGCAAGCTCCATGTTGTGAACTTTCTTCACCCACTTGAAAGCCTGTTCGGGATCTCTCTGCAGCGCAAGCAGTTCTGTAACAGTCCACGCAATATTTTCGTAGACTTGGCCGCGTATATCCTTGCGCCACTGTTCGGGGCTGTGAGGGTAGGCGAGTTTGAGGTTGTCGTCTATCACCTTTGCGCGGGGGTGAATCAGCTTAAGCATTCCGGAGAAGAAGGAGGCCGTGATTTTTCCGCGAAGTCCTGTTGACGAGAAGCACTCAAACATCCGCAGTGCCCTTACTGCTGCCTTGCTCATTGCGTTATCACCTTCCTGTAAAGCGTGATTAGTGAGTCGGTGCATTTCTCGTGTGAACGCCCCGGCTTCAGGTAGTGCCATGCAGAGATCGCAGCATGCCTCCCTCTCTCGCCTAAGCCAAGATGAATTATTCGTGTATCATCTCTTAGTGCTCTTGATGCCCTGCTCATTGCGCAATCACCTTCCTGTAAAGCGTGATTAATGAATCAGTGCATCTGTCATGTGAACGCCCCGGCTTCAGGTAGTGCCGTGCTGATATTGCTACATGCCTTCCCCTCAAGCCTGATGCAAAGCTCATGAACATTCGCAGTGTCTTTACTGCTGATTTGCTCATTGCGTTATCACCTTCCTGTAAAGCGTGATTAATGAGTCAGTGCATCTCTCGTGTGAACGCCTCGACTTCAGGTAATGCCGTGCTGATATTGCAGCATGCCTCCCTCTCTCGCCTAACCCCAAGTGTATTATTCTCGGGAGTTCGTCATCACTGCTGAACATGAAGTAGCCGTCCGGGCCGAGAATCTCCTCAATGTAGGCAGACTTCGGAGACGCTATGCATAATCCCCTCATCGTGAGGATACCTGCTCTCATTGCCTCGCGAGGTGTCGGAGCATCAGCTATATATATCCCGCTCAAGGCTTCAGGACGCACAATCTTTCCCGAGATGTCGAGGACTTCGTAATCACCTGCAGGAATATTCTTCTTGTCCCGGAAATACACAGCTTTTCCGCTGTCGGGATTCATAGCTCCTAACTGATTGAACACAGGAAGAACTACAGACTCTCCGGGTTTCAGGCACTCAGCAAAGAAACGTGAAGGCCATCCTCCCCAAGCATCGCCCTCTAATTTTGTGTGGACTGTACGGGAATGCAGCTTAACTATCCGCCACCACAAGGGAGCGTGCCCGAACAAGTGCCATATCTCACGCTTTGTGAATATCTCCCGAATACGTGATGTCAAAGGCCGGTGCTGAAACTCCCCCGCAGTTATCACGTTGAGGTCAATATCCTTAGAGTGGCTTCTGAGTGCTGAGGCCATATCCTGAATCACCTGCTCCAGCACTCCGTTCACTGAACTTGAGATAAACCAGTTACACGTATGCATGGCTACACAACTTCCGACATCTGGAATTTCTTGCGCCCTATGCGGACAAATATATATTTCCCGTTGATGAGCACTTCCCGGCCAAGTTCGGCCTTCTCGTCAGTAATCTTTGTGCCGTTGATGGAGACTCCGCCCTGACGGATCGCCCTCTTTGCCTCGCCGTTGGACTCGCATGCTCCGGAAGACGCTATCAAGTTCACTGCACTCACAGGGAAATTTACGCCCTCCAGCTTCGTGAAGGGGACTTCAGACTTCAGCATCCCGCATGTTTCCTCACTCACTCCCGCAAAGTCTATCTTCGGGTTAAAGAGTATCTCGCTCGCTGTGATTACGCTCTTGGCCGTCTCGGGACTGTGGACGAGACTCGTAACCTCGAGAGCTAATCTCTTCTGGGCAGTGCGCCTCTCGGGAGCGGAATTGTGCTCGGCCATGACTGACGCTATCTCGCCCAACGGAAGGAACGTGTAGAGCTTGAGGAGCTTTTCCACGTCGCGGTCGTCAGTGTTGAACCAGAATTGGTAGAACTTGTAGGGACTCGTCTTCTCGGGATCGAGCCACACAGCACCGGCCTCTGTCTTGCCGAACTTTGTGCCCGACGACGTGAGCAGCAAGGGCTGGGTGAGTCCGAAGACTTCGTTGCCGTTTGTGCGTCTGATGTAGTCAGAACCGGCGAGCAAGTTACCCTGCTGGTCATTTCCGCCCATCTGGAGACGGCAGCCGTAATGTTCATTGAGGTACTTGAAATCCATTGCCTGAAGCAGAACGTAAGAAAATTCTGTGTAGGATATGCCCTTCTCGGGGTCTTCAAGGCGCGAGCGGATATATTCCCGTGCAATCAGGTTGTTGATGGAGAAGTATTTTCCCACGTCATGAAGGACATCAAGGAATGATATTTTACTCAGCCAGTCGTAATTGTTGAGAAGGAGGGCAGAGTTTTTCCCGCAGTCGAAGTTCAGGAACTTCACGAGCTGCTTCTTCACGCCCTCGATGTTGTGCATGACGGCCTCTAACGTGATGAGGTTGCGCTCCTTGCTCTTGCCTGACGGGTCGCCGATTAAGCCCGTGCCTCCTCCTGCAAGTGCGATGGGACGATGCCCTGCTCTCTGAAGCCACCCTAACGCCATTAACGGAATCAAGTGGCCGACGTGCAAGCTGTCTGCAGTGGGGTCAAAGCCGACGTAGGCAGTAACCATTTCTTCATTCATGACCTGAGATAAGCGTTCGGGGTTGGTGCACCACTCAAAATATCCGCGTTCACTCAGCGTGTCAAATGCATTCATAGTTAGTATTATGCTCCTTGTGATTAAAGTAATTCTGAATGGAGCTTATTATATGACAAAAAAATTCCTGCAGAGGGGTAATCTCTCCGCAGGAACTAATATTTCAGGACAATCTTACGGCTGGTAGGTGTAAGGGCTTTGTGAGATTGAGCCTGTTACTTGACCGCCAATAGTTACTGTCCCGCAGATGCTACCATACCCTGCGCCGATGCTGTACGAAGCACTTCTGCCCTTAGTGGCTGTAACTTTGGTGACGGTATCTTTGATAGTTATAGTACCGCAGGAAGCACCATATCCTCCGCCTATTCCTGCTGCCCAATTTCCGTCGGCAGCGGTGATCGTTCCGCCCTCAATAGCTATATTACCGCACGATATGAACGAGCCTCCGCCTATTCCTGCTGCCCAGCCGGTACTGCTCGCATACAGTGAGCCGCTGCCCTTGATGGTTAATGTCTTGCCCTCCACAACATGGATACCGGGAGAATAACTGTGAAAACCCTTCACACTGTTAGTGCCCTCAAGAATGATTGTCGCATCACCCAGACAGTTGAGACCGGCCCACTTGCAGCTTTGATCGTCCACGCCGTTGATGGTTACGTCCTTGATTGTTACTGTTGCTCCGTCGGCTATCGAGATTTTGGCGTTTGCTCCGAGTTTGCCGGTGAGAGTATCGCCGTCCTGCGCTGTGTAGTTCTCAGTGATTGCAGACAGGTCAATTCTACCTTTATACGTGTATGGGCTGGTGGAGATGTTGCCTGTTACTTTTCCGCCGATGGTTACGATATTGGCCTCGATGCTGTTATAAGCATATTCTCCCTTGATGGCTGTAACTTTGGTTACGGTGTCTGCGATTGTTACGCTTCTGCACTCGCCCCAGTAGCTAGCACCTATAGCTGCGCCTGGTTCCTCTTCTCCATGATAATCAAAATGTGTTTTGCCGATTGCCGTAACAGTTCCGCCGGTGATAGTAACACCATCGCACCAGCTAAGATAGCCGCAACCGATGCCTGCCGCACCATCACCGCCCCTAACAGTGATATTTCCGTCCTCAATAACTATGTGTCCGCAGGCGATAGATTTCTGGTGAATCTTACGCATTGCACTGCCAGGGATGTAAGCACCGCCAATACCAGCTCCGTAGCGTGGGCCTGTTACGTCGAGCGAACCGCTGCCCTTGATCGTAAGTGTCTTGCCGCTTGGTACGTATATACCAGCTGTTCCATAAACGCCATACCCCTTAACGATGTTATTGCCTTCAATAATTATCGTTGCATTTCCATTGCAGGTTATGCCGTTTAAAGCTTTCCACGTCGAAGTGGCTTCAATTTTTGCGTTGAGGAGAATTACTGTCGCACCGTCAGCCAGCGAAAGGCTGATCTCTGAGCCGAGAGTCCCGGTGAGTGTCTCGCCGTCCTGAGCTGTGTAGTCTGCTGTGAGCGTTGACAGGTTTACCGTTGAGCCGGAAGCTCCTCTGCCGTCGTCTTCGGGGTCGTAGCCCTCTGTGTCCTCGTTCAGGCTCTCGGTCTGTTCGGGGTCGTCAATGTAGCTGCCCCCCCCCCCCCCGCATCCGCTGGAGACGAGCACGCAGAACATCAGCACGATCAAGAATAACGATACGTACCTTTTCATGATGATTACCTCCTAACAAGATTATGTTTCAGTGATTGAGAATTACGGCGATTATACAGCAGACCAGCAGCAGAAGCCCCTGTTACGGCTGGTAGGTGTAGTAGTATTCGGAGATTTCGCCCAGCTCTCCGCCGATCCTTACCGTTCCGCATGTGCCGTTCAGCCCCGCGCCGATACTGTTCGGAGCGTCATAGCCCGCAATAGCTGTAACTCTGGTTACTCTGTTGGAGATAGTTATATTGCCGCATTCGCTGTCATAGCCGCCTCCGATGCCCGCTGCCCTGTCCCCGCCGGTAGCTGTAACTGTTCCGCCGTTGATGGTAATATTGCCGCATTCACCCAAACCGCTGCTCCCTATGCCCGCACAATACTCGCCGCCCGTTGCGTTAATGATGCCGTCAATAATCATTATATTTCCGCAAGAGTCATACCAGCTGCTGCCTATGCCTGCACCTTTTCCGCCGGAGACTGCTGTGAGCGAGCCGCTGCCGCTGATGGATAAACTCTTGCCTCCCGGAACAGAAATACCCGCACTTCCTCCGTCGCCGAACCCCTTCACGTAGTTATTGCCCATGAGAAAGATTGATGCGCTTCCTAAGCAGGTTATTCCGTCCCAATAGGAAGAGTCATATTCCGAACCGTCAATAGTTACGTCGCGGAGAAATACTATTGCGCCGTCTGCTATCGAGATTTTGACGTTGCTGCGGAGCGTACCTGTGAGAGTCGCGCCGGTCTGTACCGTGTAGTCCGACGTAATCGTTGACAGGTCTATCCCAGGGCCGAACATTCCGCGACCGCCGTCATCTTCTGGGTTGTAGCTTAGTGTGTCGTCGCTTGGGTTGTCGGTCTGGTCAGGAGCATCAATTCCGCTGTCCCCGCCTCCTCCTCCGCAGCCTGCAGAGACTACCGCGCAGAACATCAGCATAATCAAGAATAGTGATAGATATTTCTTCATGATAATTTACCTCCTCATGAGATTATGTTTCAGTGATTAATAACGACGGCAATTATACACTAGGCATAGCAGCAGATTAGCAACAAAAGCCCATGTTACGAAGAATGATAAATAGCTGAACGAGGCAGTTAGTATATAATACTCAGAAAATTTCAAGCCATAATAATTTAAGGAGTAATTTATTGCATGAATAAACGAATATTCTTATGCACAGTCATATTTTCACTGGTGCTTGCGTCAACTTCATACGGAACAGAGAGTCTCAGAGATTTATTCTGGGCGCGGAACTGGGCGCAGATGGAGATGCAGTACAAATCCCAGAAGGTCAGGACTGCAAGAGACCACGCACTGATGGCTAACGCATACCGTTATCAGGAACGCTGGCAGGAGGCAATAAACATCATCGAGTCTCAGAGCAAGAATTTTCATGCGTCTGTGAAGCCCTATGCTGAGATGATGCGCGTGCTCGGCTATGAGAAGCTCCGCCAGAATCAGAAGGCACTCTCCATTGCTGAGGCTCTCTACAAAAATGCTCCTGCTGACCTCAAGTATTACGTCGCTCTCGCACAGTACCGACTCTGTTCCTCACAGAACGACCAGCGGGGAGTCATCAATTCACTGACTCGTATGCTCGCTCAGGCAGGGACGGACGAACGCAAAATTTACACCCTCAAGCTCTTAGTGCCACTGACGCGCAAAGCAGAACACGCATTACAGCTCCTAGACCTTCAGGCAGGAAGCAAGGAGGCCGCAGAAGTCCTCTCTACAGTCAGGAATCCCGGCAACAATATACGCGTGGCAATGGGAGTGTATCAGCATTCAGCGGGGAACAATCAGGCAGCTTTGGAGTGGCTGAAGGGAGCAACAGGCAGGAAGGCTCAGTATTACCGTGCGTGGGCAAACTCCCGCCTAAAGCAGAACGATACCGCCCTCAACTTGTGGGGCAGCCTCGCAATTTCCGGGAACTCTTACGCTGCAAACTCAGTAACCAGAATCGCAGCCCTCGCAAAGGATAAAGGTATGCGCGAAAAATGCCTTAACGTCCTTGAACGCATAGCCCGCGACCGCAGAGGAAACACTCAGGCCCGGGCACTTCAGGCACTCGTGAATCTCTACGGCAAAGGCAATCCGGCAAAACGAGATGCTTACGAGGCACAGATTCTCCGCTCATTCCCGAACAGCAATCAGGCCTTCAATGTGTTGTGGGCGCGTGCATGGAGAAATATTGACGCAGGGAATTTTGCTGAGGCTGTGAGACTCTTCCGTCAGTGCGACGCTCCCGGAGTCGCTGCCTACAAACGCGCAAGGATACTCTACTGGCTCGAGTACGCACAGAGACGTGCAGGACAGACTAACGAGGCAAACGCAACACTCTCACTCCTGAAGAGAAAATATCCGCTCACGATTTACGGCCTCTTGTCAGGAGCAGAGATCCGCATAGTCAACGGCACTAACCCGAACTTGACGCTTAAGCCTACGGAGCTTGAGGAGTTCGGATTCATCAGCAACGCCTACGTGAAGCTGTCGCGCCCCAAAGCAAGCACGCGTGAACTCTACAAGGCTATTCACCTCTCTAGATGGCTCGGACTCGAGGAGAGCTACAGCAACGCCAAGAGAATGGAGAACCTCATGACCTCATCGCCGACAGTGTACCGGCAGGATCTCGAGGCACTTTACCCGAGACCGTATAAGGCTGTAGTAGATGCAGCAGCGAAACAGTACGGGACGGAGGCAAATTTTGTGTGGGCAATCATGAGGCAGGAGTCAGCGTTCAAGCCGGAAGCAAGAAGTTATGTCGGAGCAGCGGGGTTAATGCAGTTCATGCCGACAACAGCAAGAGAGGAAGCCAAGCGTGCAGGACTCTCACACTATGACCTCTACAACCCTAACGACAGCATCAGGCTCGGAGCGTCTCACCTCGCGACACTGGGTAAGAGTTTCGCGCGTCCCGAGTACGTCATGGCAGCCTACAACGCCGGGCCGGGCAACACCCGCAAATGGCTCAAAGACGGAGGCGACAGAATGGATCTAGCCCGGTGGATAGAGAACATCCCGTTTACAGAGACGAACGGCTACGTCCAGAGAGTCAGTGCGAATCTGGAAATCTACCGCAGGCTTTACGGCGATGGCAGGAAGTAAGGATAAACATACCCCCCTGTTTCCCCCCTTAGCAGGATGGAGTATCACCGCCCATGACAAGGGGAGGCCGGGAGGGGTTACTTTCCCTGTTCACAACATACCCTTTGAGCTTTCAGACTACGTACTGCGCAAGACCTTCACGGAATGTGCATCTCGTCAGGGCTGGCTCAATGAGGAAAGAATTATTGCCGCTGTCTCGGGAGGAGGCGACTCTGCATCGCTTCTCCTGATGGCGGCCAAGTTCTTCACAGGACACATCACCGCACTTCATGTTCATCACGGCATGAGGGGAAAAATCGCAGATGAGGATGAAGAGTTCGTGAAGAGTTTTGCTGAGAGTCTCGGGTGCGGGTTCGTGAGCGAGAGGGTCAGCGTATACACTTCACGGCTCAAGGGAGAATCAGTAGAGGAGACAGGACGGAGACTCCGGCACGAGTGCATCATCAGGACAGCTAAAGCGTTAGGCGTTAGGACAGTCCTTCTCGGGCACAACCGCGACGACTTGGCCGAGACGGTACTCTTCAACCTTCTGCGGGGAACAGGAATCAGAGGAGCAGTCGGCATCACGGAGACTACAGAGTTTGAGGGCGTGAAGTTATGCCGTCCCCTGCTGGCTTTCAGGCGAGGTGAATTACGCGAACTTCTGAGAGTCAGGGGCATATCGTGGCGCGAGGACTGCACGAACGATGACGAGAATTTTACGCGCAACTACATACGGAGAAAGCTATTGCCTGAACTTGAGGAACACATCAATTCTCAAGTGATAGAGCACCTTGCTGACTTCGGCCAGGACATGAGGATTATCCGTGAACGTGAGGACGAGGAGAGCATCAGGCTATTCACTGAGTGTGCAGAGAGTGATTCTGTGCTGGACATGAAGAAGCTCCGCAGACTCTCAGGCCGTGAGAAGGCATTAGTTATCCGCGAGGCAGGACGCAAACTCTCACTGAGGACGTTATCCCGTGAAAGGTGTGATAATCTTGCCGGGCTGATTGCGCGCTCAGGAAGATTCACGTTCCAGTGGGTAAACGGAGTAACATTAACTGCACAGAACGGAAAGCTGACATTTAACGATGAACGAGGTCATCAATCATGAACATACAGGACATTAACGAACAATGCAGGGAGGTTATCCGGCTTCTTGAACACAGGGCTGAAGAACTCAAGCTGCAGGAACACCTAAAGGACATAGACGCGAGACGTGCAGACTGTGAGAGGAGGAGCGCGCTGTTCGTACCGCAGAAACAGAGGCTCGAACGCGGAGGGAAGGCCTTAGAGCTTACGGAGTCGTTCCGTGAGATCCGTGAACTCCGCAGCAGACTCGACTCGGGCAAGATCCGCGAGGACTCTCTCCGGCAGGACATGACCGAAGCACGCACAAAGCTCCAGAACGCCGACGAGTCCGTGAACCTCATGGAGGGGGAATACCGCGAGAAACTGCGCGAACAGGGCAAGCTCGACGCTACAGCACAGAAAGTGAAGATGCTCGACGAACAGGCAGCCGACCGTCAGGAGTCAGCGAACGAGGCACGGACTGAGTACGAGGAGGCAGGGCAGAAGCTCAAGGAATGCACATCACGCGCTGAGGAAGAGCAGAAGGAGTTAGAGCGTCTGGAAATAGCGTTGCGTGAGGCGAGAAAGTTTCTGCAGCTGCACGCGACCGACGAGAAATTATCTACAGGCCTTCAGGGAATCCAGAAGTGTTTTTCCCTCTACACTCAGGCTCAGGATAAGCGCGACTCCCTGAAACAGGCACTTGATGAGGCCATCGCCAAGCGTCAGGAGGCACAGACAGTACTCAACGACAGGGCAGCATTATTCTCTGAGACATCAACGAGATTTTCTGTGATTGAGAAACAGCACGCAAAGGCCCGGGCATTCTTCGAGTCGTCCCTGAAGGGAAAGAGCATAGCTGAGTGGCGGAGGCTCTGCGATGAGAACACGCAGCGGCTTTCCGGACTCGATGCGGTATACACGAAGTTTCAGGAACTCGCGGGACTCGAGAGCCAGCTAAAGACTCTGCAGGACGCAAAGCTGAAGCTCCAGCAGGACATCAGGAATCTCGGCATGAAGGAGTCGGAGCAGACAAGCACAATAAATTCTCTCGGTGAAGAAATAGCGGAACTGAACAAGATACTCGGCCTTCTTGAGCGCATAGGCGATTTGGGGGCGGTGCGTGAATTGCTGTCCGGGTCTGTCAGCGCAAAATACTCGTCCGCACTTCCTGACCCGAACGTCATACGTGAGGACTTGGCCGGAAAACAGAGTCTCTCTGCACAGCTCAACGATTCCCTAAACTCTACACGGGCAGCTATCCAGAACGTGAACGCTGAAATCTCCCGTATTGAGCACGACGAGTCCGAGACTCACGGCAAGATCTCCTCCCTGAACGCCGAACTTGCGCAGAGCATCTCACTCTTAGGCCTGAAGTTCACGCCCGGCATTCCCCCCATTGAGGAACTCGACCGAGAACGCCACAGGACACGTGATGCCCTCCAGCTTGCCCGCAACAACGCAGAGACTGCCGAATCCGCACAGCATGACCTCACAGAGTCAGAGGACGAGCTGGCCAAGATAACGCAGAAACGTTCACAGGTATCACAGTTTCACCAAGAAGCATTATTCTCACTGCGTGCGCTGACGGCTCAGGAGGAACATTGCAGCAGCGAGTGCAAAGCCCATAATGAAGCGTTGGCCAGAATAAAGCGCGACCTGATTTCACGCATAACTCCCTACGGCTGGAAGACTGTACCCGACACTCAGCCCGAGCAGGTAGTCGAGACTCTTTCTCGCCGTCTGAAGGCATGGCAGGATGGGGCGGAGAAGTGCGACCGTCTCGAGCGTGAACTCTCTGTAGCACAGGCCAAGATGACATCTCTCAGGAAGGAGCGTGAGAGTCTGCGTGTCAAGCACATGGAGCTGCTGTCGCGCGTGAAGGCACTCGAGGCGGAGAGGGACAGCATACGCCAGCAGAGGATAATTCTGTTCGAGTCGCGAGTCCCGGAGACGGAGCAGTCGAGGATGGCTGAGGACGTGAAGGCACTGCGTGAACAGCTTGACCAGAGGATCGAGGCGCGGACTCAGAGGACGGGCGAGCTTAACGGGATATTGTCGTCGATTCATGCGCTGGAGACGGAGATGGCGGTAATGCGTGAGGAGCTTCACCGTCAGGAAATATCGTTCAGCAAGAGGCTGCTAGAACTTGGCTTCAGGAATGAGGATGATTACGCTTCTGCACTGCTGACGAATGAGGAGCGGAGAGACCTTCAGGGCAAGCTGCGGGAATTGACGCAGACGGATTTCGACCTGAACACCGAGCGTGAGAACACGAAGGCTAGGATGCTGGAGCTGAAGGGAGACAGCAGGAGCGCGGGAGCTGAGGAGCTGACGGAGAAAGTGAAGGCACTGAAGGCTGGGATAACTAAGTGCCTGAGCCATGAGGTTAATAATGCTGATGATGCGTCGGAGCGAGAGAGGCTTGCAGAGGGGTATATACCTGCGCTGAAAGAGTTAATGCTGACGTGCGGACTTGAGGAGGTATTTTAGTGATGCATAGTGTTATATGGAAGGACTTAGGATTTTTCGTGAGATGCCTGAAGGGATTACCCGTGAGCAGAAGCATGATGCTTAGTGATGAAGCGTTCTGTGTCTCGACGGGGACGGAGTCGGAGAACTGGGTATACTGCCCTGAAGAGATAACAGATATTAATGCAGTGAGTGAGGCGGCAGGATTTTTCCGTGAACGCGGTGAAGTGTTTATGTGGCCTGTGTACTCCGGAGGAAGTGAATTGCTGGAGAGTGCGGGGCTGGTTTATGCGGGAGACTTGGCGGCAATGACGCTTGACCCCGGGAGAATGAAGCATGAGAGCGTGAGTGATGAGGTAGTTGTTGGGGAGAGCGGGAGTCCGGAGGAGTGGGCGATGACGGCGTGGCGAGGTTTCGGAGGAGAGGCGGAGGAGCTGCCGGAGAATTACAGGGAGTTCGTGAGGGCACTTAGCGAGTCAGAGAGTGTGAGGCTGTACACGGCCAGGTATGAGGGAGAGAATGCGGGAGTGTTTGCTGTAACGAGTGAGGCTGACATGATGGGAGTGTATTATTTTGCTGTGAAGCCTGAATTGCGGAGGAAGGGGATAGCGCGGGCAATGATGAGTGAGATATGCAGGCTGGCAGAAGATAAGAAGATTGTGCTGCAGTCAACGCCTATGGGGAGGAAATTTTACCGTAACTTCGGCTTCAGTGAACTTTTCATGATTCCTGTGTACTCAACGACGGATGATATATTCTAGCAGGTGAAAGGACATAATAAAAATTGGACAAGAGATAAATTATGCTATAATGTAACCTAATCAAAATTATTCATTTCAGCACTCGACTATTTGCGGGTGTATCCGTATTTGTCGCATCTTGTCCTGCATGTAATTATAACACAGTGAGAGATGAGACGATTAATAGTTGTGTGCGAAGAAAAGAAATGCGCTGAGTTTTTTGCTGAAATGCTGGAGGCTTGGTGCGTATTTTTGTACACATTTTCAGGAGGCAGAGTCATGAAGAAAAGTTTAGTGTTAGTGCTGGCGGTCTCGATGCTGGCGGGGTTTATGGTGGCGTATGCGTGGGGAGATGTGGCGATTGATGAGGAGCATTTTCCTGATGAGGTATTCAGGGCTTATGTACTCAGTGCGGATGTGAGCATTGACAAGAATCAAGATGGCTGCCTGACTGATGAGGAAATTGCTAGTGTAACGAGTATTGACTTATTCCGAAGTAATGTTTTGTCTCTGAAAGGCATTGAATATTTTACGGCTTTGCAACACCTAAACTGCTACAGTAATCAGCTTACAGAACTAGATGTAAGCAACAACAGAGCATTGAAGGACTTACTATGCGGAGCGAATCAGTTGTCAAAACTGGATGTGAGCAGCAACACAAATTTAGAGTGGTTAGATTGTATGTTGAATCAATTAACAGAACTTGATGTAAGTAATAATACTCGTTTACGTGAACTATATTGTCACTACAATCAGCTTCAAACATTAAATCTAAGCAATAATACAGACTACTTTTTAGCATTAGATTGCAGTGGAAACCAGCTTGCTTCTTTAGATGTGAGTAATAATATATGTTTATCCTTTTTAGATTGCAGCTATAATCGGCTTACGACACTTGATTTAGGTAATGCATACTTGTATGAATTAAATTGCAGCAATAACCAGCTTACTACACTTGATTTGAGCAAAGCAGCAACCGTGTCTCACCTAAATTGCAGTCATAACCAATTTTCAATGCTAGATCTGAGCAATACTACGGAATTATACGAGTTAGATTGTTCTGATAATCAACTTACAGAGCTAGATTTCAGTGCTAATACAGTTTTTTTGCATAAATTAGATTGCAGGAATAACCAGATCAGAACGCTAAACTTGGGCAAAGCATACTTGCATGAATTAGATTGCAGCAATAATCAGCTTGAGGCCTTAGACTTAAGTGAGCATGACAGTTTAATGATGTTATATTGCAGTAATAATCGCCTTATAACGTTGAAAGTAAGTAGCGGAGATACAGATTTACTTGAAATGTACTGCAGCAGTAACGACCTTACAGAACTTGATGTAAGTAATAACCCTAGACTTGTTTCCTTATCTTGCAGCCGAAATCATCTGATAAAACTAGATATTAGTAATACGCCACATCTGGCTTCACTTCTTTGCTCACGAAATCAGTTAATAGAGATTGACGTAAGAAATAATCCAAATCTTTACGAGTTATACTTCTACAATAATAGAATTCGTGAAATTAATGTAACAAAAAATCCCAAGCTTCGGAATCTCTCCTGCACAAACAACCTCCTCTCCGAACTCGACATCTCCCACAATCCCAAGCTCCAAGCTCTCGACTGCGGAGGAAACTACCTCGCAACTCTCGACCTCTCACGCAACCCCGCACTCACAGAACTCTACTTCAGCGGCACTACTCTCCGATCCGTCGACCTCTCCGCTAACACTGAGCTAATCTCCCTCGACTGCATCAGCACCGACATCATGCCTCTCGACCTCTCCGCTAACTCCTCGCTCGATGCTCTCGGCTCCTACGGCAACTCCCGGCTCGAAGCTCTCTACATCACTTCCACCGACAACCCCGCATTCCCCTACACCACAGACTTGCGCGAGTACAACGGCAGCTCCTACACCCGCATCACAAGCGTAAAGGCATATTCACGCAATGATGCAGAAATCCCCTCGTCATTCACGCAGGGACAATACACCGCACTCTTCTCACAGCACCCTCACTACATAATCTATGAGTACGACACAGGCTACACCGGAACAGCAAGCGAGGACTCCGTCCCCCGCAGAATGTCCGTCAGAGTCAGCGTCCCGTCCCTCAACTTCACCTACCTTCCGAAGATTGAGTCTAAGGTTGTCAGCGTCGACTCTAAGGTCGTCAGCGTTGACGAGGCCGTAAGTTTTTACGCTACGAGCATCACGACTCCCGAACACCCGGAATCTCCATCACAGCCTGAAGCTCCAGACATCACACCTGAGCCTGAGCCGGAGACTCCAGACTCGCCGACAGACAACGCAGCTTCATCATCAGGAGGAGGCTGCAACTCGGGACTCGGACTCCTGGCCTCATGCGCTGTGATGCTCATACGCAGGAAGAGGTCTGCTCTCTCCGCGCTCTGCCTCGTGCCCGTCATGGCTTCGTGTTCATGGGGTGCGGGCATCAAGACGGCGGACTACACGCTGCCTATCCCTTATGAGACATACGCAATTTCAGGCACTTACTCTACTAATTTCACGCTAACTCCTGAACTCGTGAACACCGTCGCAGAAATAGCTCACGTCAGCTCAGACAGAATTCATTCATTCTCGGATATTTCCTCAATGAGAGCTGGAACGTCTTACCCATCGACCTCTACAACCTCTCGCGCTCGGGAGAATACGGCGGAGTAGTCCTGCCAATGACTCAAAACGGCACGCAGGATGACAGATACATTATCCAGTGCACCTTCAGTGATGATGTCAGCCCGGACGAGCAGATTTCCCTTCACGGCTTCGAGGTAGACACATCAACGAAAGAATCCGTGTATGACGAGAACAAAAGCTACCTCGCGACGTTCATAATCCTTGACGAGAACATGATTCGCATTGAACGCGTGCCTGAGAACAGAAGGGTATATATTGCTCTCTCGTTCCGCCCTGAGTACGTCAACACAGGAATAGTTACTGTCGTGAGGGGACGCTACGTCGAGGAGGAAGACCCGCTCTATCGTCTCGGCATTGACGCAGCGCAGAGAATTGCTGATGACCTGCACATTCACCTTGAGGACTTGAAGTACCTGACACGCGCAAACATAGGGCTTCCTGTTGAGCCTACTGAAGCGATGAAGGCATACGTGAAGAGCGACGACAGAGAGATAATCATTAACCTTCCGACAATAAGCGTTGATGAGGAAGGACGGTACATTATCCCGGTAACGCTCACTGATGAAGAGTTCGAGCTGGTGAGGAGCAAGGATATTGAAGAGTTCAAGACATACGCACTCAATGATTCTGACTTGGGGAACGGACAGATGAGGCCTGCATTCATCACCGGCCTGCTCAACACGTGGGAGCTGTACACGTTATCCGGCGAGAAGATGAAGACGTTCGGCGTGAAAGAGTTTGTGCTCGTAGGGATACTCAATGCAGGAAAGCCCTTCAGCCTCTACCTCGCGAAATTGCTTCTTGCTCTCTTGATGGGAGGCTGCGATTCTGGAATCGGATTCGTTTCTGGAGTGCTGATAATTTTTATCTGTGTGCAAATTCTGCTCATGAAGAAAAATTTTTAGACGCGTAATCTTTGCTCATCACTAATTTTTCAGTAAGCACGCAAATGTAAAATGGGTTTACATAATAAAATTCCCCCGCCCTTTTCTGACGAGGGAATCATTTTTTTGCTATTTACTCTGCTATTGCTGCTGTGTCTGGGATGAACACATTATTAGTATCGGCTTCTTCATTCTTCCAGATTATCGCCATTCCTAACCATGTCATAGCCAGCGCGACAAACGGATTAAGCCAGTTCATGAAGCAGTAAGGCAGGTAATCAAGTGTCGCAACGCCGAGCACCGAACTCACATACACTCCGCAGGTGTTCCATGGAACTAATACGCTCGTCATAGTGCCCGAGTCCTCGAGTGAACGCGACAGCATCACCGGAGCTAACTTTTTGCCGTTCTGCCATGTCCGCTCGTCAAACGCTCTCTTGAACATTCTGCCGGGAACTATGATTGCTAAATACTGTTCGCTCAGGAATACGTTAGCTAAGAATGACGACGCAAGAACTGAGCCTATCATTCCGGTTACAGTCTTCACGTGCCTCATGAGCGCGTCAAGAATGACATCAAGGAATCCGCAGACCTCCATAATTCCGCCCAGAGACAGCGCAACGACTATCAGGCATATAGTTTCAAGCATTGAGGTCATGCCTCCGCGAGTGAATAACTGTGTCAGAAGGCCTCCGACTTTAGAGAACACTTCAGATGTTACGCTCAGAGCCGGGCTTCCCGCAGTGAACGCCTGAGTGAATGATGAAGTTATCGCGCCCATTGCTTCAGGTGTAGCTGCCTCCGCAAACGTCCCCAAGTGTTCAGGAACGTATCCTGAGAACAGAACCTCGAGTGCCTCATGTGCACCAGAACCCCGCACCAGAGTCAGAATGAGGCTCGCAGTGATTCCCGCAACGATTCCCGGAATAGCCGGCATCTTCATGAACGCCATCACGATAATCACCATCGGCGGGATAAATGCCCACAGCGATATATTGAACTCCGCCCGCATCATGCTCTGAATGAGTGCGATTCTTCCTCCGTCTGATCCCTGCGCAGAACTTCCCATCATGAACGCTATTATTGCCGTGATTAATAATGTCGGAAGTGTGGTGTACATCATTGCGCGGACGTGGTCGAAGAGTTCGCTTCCTGCAACTGCCGGAGCAAGGTTAGTAGTGTCCGAGAGAGGCGAGATCTTGTCGCCGAAGTATGCGCCGGAAATCACGAAGCCTGCGGTTATCGGCAATGGGAGTCCGAGTCCTGCGCTGATGCCGATGAGTGCGACTCCGACTGTCGAGCTAGTGGTCCAGCAGCAGCCCGTAGCTATAGCGACAACTACGCTGATGAGCAGTGCTGCGAGGTAGAAGTATCTCGGAGTCATGACCTCGAGTCCGTAGTAGATCATCGTAGCGACGACTCCGCTCTGGATCCACGAGCCGACGAGACAGCCCACGAGCACCAAAATCACTATTGCCTGAATGGAGACCTGAATAGCTCCTGCCATGCCCTTTTCGAGGTCGGACCATGAACGCTTGAGGTAGAGAGCACCGACTAGAGCAGCAAAGATAGTAGCGAAGAGAAGGGGAACTTGCGCGGGAAGGCCAAGCCCGAAATGCGAACCTGAAGATAATTCAACATCGACAACGCCGAAAGTAACTATAAGTGCGCTAACAAGGAGCACAGAAATCGACAGTAAAAGAGATGGACGCTTGCACAAATAACATTCCTCCAATGAGTGAGAATAATGATGATTACTCCCTCCGACTATTCGCGACAGTGTCCGCCAGAACGCGAGGAATGCTTTTGCCTATTGGTCTTGCCGGTTTAATTCGGATTGCGCAAATTTTAGAACATTTCCCCTAAATTGCAACACACAATCATTCCCATTGACGATAAATTCCTGCATCACGTTTTGCCTGTGCCTTCTGCGATATGTGAGTCCCCAGCACAATATTCTTAAAGCCCTTGCGTATGAGTAAAGCCTTCATCCTGTTCATGAACGGGCAGGGCTGGCGGTGGGCATTATCCGAGCAGACGCATGAAGCAAAATGTATCACTACATCATCCTTGCTCATGTTCTCTTTCCTGAGACGCATTCCAAGATTCTCGAGCTTAGGCGTGAGCAGGTTTCCGCAGCACCCTCCGCATGTTATCGTCATGTATCTTGTCTCATCAGAATATCCCTCAAACTTTCCGGCCTTGTCGTAAAAATCCCTCATGCACAGAAAGCCCGAACATCTTTTCACGACATCCTCGCACTGAATAATCACAGCTAACTCCGGCTTATCATCAAGCATAAAAATATCTCCCCTCTCAAAATTTCCGAGTAAGGGAGATTATATGCTATCAGGCTGCTGTTAGTGAAGTCTTTTGCCTACATACATGAATGTGTCGTACGTGTAATAAGGCTCGGTCAGCTCAACTCCTGCAGGTACATCACGGGGAGTCTTCGTCTGCTTGTCGTACCAGAACCAGAACACTCCGTCCGCTCTTCCTGAGGACAACGCGGCAGCTCTCGCTCCGGCATTCACGCTCACAAGCTCAACGTTCACCTTGAGCCGACGGGCTATCTCCGCAAGCATGGCTGTGTTGAACCCGGCAGGTGTTCCGTCTGCGGCTATGTAGTCGATGGGGGGCATGTCCCCGGTTACGGCGATCTTCACAGTCTCTGCGTCAGGGAACTTCTCAAACGTTATCGGCTTCATGTCTGCGTTAGCTTTGCCGACGTACTTTGCCTTGAGGAGCAATAATGTATCATCCTCATTCATGGCCTTAATCACAGCGTTGAACGGCCCGAACCACTTATTGCCCTCACTGAAGCCCATTGACAGGTAATAGTTCACTCCCTGCGCATACCAGTAAGGAACGTACTTGTTGGCGTTGTCGGCCTGCCTCAAGAAGTATTTTCCTACATGCTCCGGGAACTCTATTCTGTCAACCTTTCCTGCATCAAGTGCCATCACCATTTCAGTAACAGTGTCGAACGTTTCGTGTATGTCAGCGTTCGTTTTTATGTAAGCAGAGTAAGCAGGATGATTGTTGACGTAGATATTCCACACGTTTTGGCTCAGGTTCACGTCAAGGAAATCACCGTACTCTTCAGGGGACATGTTCGAGTAAGTCAGAGTCCCCTCTTTAACTTTGCGTGTAGCTTCTTCCTCAGCAAATGCACACCCGGCACATAAAGCCAGCACTAGCAAAACAACAACTGCTTTCTTCATCAGCGAATACCTCCTAAAATGTGGATTGATGCATTATAGCATTCTTCCTAGTTTTCCCACAGGATCAGCATCAACGGCAGCATTAATCCCGTTCTCGGCAAGAATAGTCTTCGCACGCTCCTCGTCCTCCTGCCTAACGTCAACATAATATATATCCCGGTCAATATACCCTCCAGCCCCAAAGTTTCTAGGGTCAAGTTTCGGCCCGCATCCGCACGCACACAGACTATCCGCCGAATAATGCCCGCTCCTCACTCCCTTAATGCCTGAACTCTTCAGCACATCCCTTATTCTCTGCCATGTCTCCCTGTCCTTGCGCTTGAAGATCGTTGTTTTCTTGCTGAACCACATATGATTATGCCTTCCTTTCACAATGAAATAAATATATGTTACCAAAAATTGCCGTAAAGCCATTAGCCTTCATGCATACGGAGTATGTCAAGTTTTTGTGAGCGTTGAGAGCTTGCCGTCAGAAAATTTTGTGCTAATATTTCCCGAAATCGGGGGAGCTTTATTGCTGAGAGGATGCATGCATCGACCCTTTGAACCTGACACGGATAATACCGGCGCAGGGAGCAGCCATATTTCCCCTTCCGAATATATTTACTTATTAGGAGGAATGCTTCATGCAGTGTCCGAATTGTGCCGCACCGCTGAACAGCAATGATGAGGTCTGCAAGTACTGCGGAATGATTACGCCTTACGGTGAGAGTATGCTTAAGGAACGCAGCGTACAGGAAGAAGGGCAGCAGTCCCGTCATGCAGAGAAAAATTTATCCCAGCGCAGACGCAAGAGTGTGGCAGTGATGATTGAGGGTGCATTATGCATAGCACTCTGCATAGTTCTTGAGAAGATTAACCTTTTCTCCATGCCTCAGGGCGGGTCTGTGGACTTTGAGCTGATACCGTTATTGCTGTTTGCGTACAGGCGGGGAATCAGGAACGGTATATGGGCAGGAGCGGTTACAGGCATCATCAAAATTGTGCTCGGGGGATATTTCCTGAACGTCATACAGGTGATTCTGGATTATCCGCTTGCGTATGCGTGCGTAGGGCTTGCTGCTGTCTCTCCGAGAATTATCGGGCTGCTTATTGCGGCACTTGGTCAGATAACATGCAGCGTAATATCAGGTGTAGTGTTCTTTGCGCAGTATGCTCCGGAGGGACAGAGTCCCCTGATGTACTCGATAATGTACAACGGGCCTGTGCTCGGAGCGAAATATATTCTGTCGGGGATAGTTGCGATGTTCCTGTGGAAGGTGCTCGAGCGGGATCTGCCTGTGAGAGATTGAGCAGGATAGTTATTGCGGGGATATGCGGTCATTGATGGGAGACGGCGACATGCAGCGTAATATCTTAAGAAGTGTTCTTTGCATTTTGCTCGGAGCGAAATATTCTGTCAGGGATAATTGCGCTGTTCGTGCGGAAAGTGTCCGGGCGTGAACTGCCTGTGAGAGATT
>JAFSUD010000081.1 GCA_017445405.1 Synergistaceae bacterium | reverse complement strand
CTTGACTTCTTGGGAGCACAGGATTTCGGCTTCAGTGTGCTGTGGCGCGAAGAGAGCAGAGACGTTCTGCCTGTGAGCCGCAGAAATTCTCCGCATGTTGTGCCTGCAGGGGGCAAGAAATCTCCCCGTTCTGTACGCAAAAAATCTTCCCGATGAGCTTCTGCACTCAGGCAGAGAGTGAAGCAGCAATGACTGAGCGTCCGGGCTTGAGCAGTCTGTGAACAGGGCGGAATGTTCTTGACTTCTTGGGAGCACAGGATTTCGGCTTCAGTGTGCTGTGGCGTGAAGAGAGCAGAGACGTTTTGCCTGTGAGCCGCAGAAATTCTCCGCATGTTGTGTCTGCAGGAGGCAAGAAATCTCCCCGTTCTGTGCGCAAAAAGTCTTCCCGATGAGGCTCTGCACTCAGGCAGAGAGTGAATCAGCAATGAGGGAGCGTCCGGGCTTAAGCAGTCTGTGAACAGGCCGGAATGTTCCTGACTTCTTGGGAGCACAGGATTTCGGCTTCAGTGTGCTGTGGCGTGAGGAGAGCAGAGACGTTTTGCCTGTGAGCCGCAGAAATTCTCCGCATGTAGTGCCTGCAGTAGGCAAGAAGTCTCCCAGTTCCGTGCGCAAAAAGTCTTCACGCTGAGGTTCTGAGACCGGCTCGAGAATAAAGCGTTTAATTACTGTCTTGACCTCCCTAATCTTGGCCGGAAGTCTGCGCCTCTTGGTGATTAACACTCCGTCCGAATCCAGTCTGCCCAGATACTTCTGCTTGTTTCTGGGCTTGCCCTGCTTGTTGCGGTAGCTCCTGCACTCATACACATACGTTGCTTTCTTCACCTTGCGCTGTATAATGTAACTCATAAATAACACCTTCTTCATTAATTTACAGCATATATTAGCACAGAGAGTTCATAAATTACAACTACATTTGCAACTACGAAAAGGCTATGTCATTTCTCATGACTGCTATAATTTCTGCATCATAAATTTTCATCAGCAAGAAGGAATCACAAATTAATAACGCACATTATTTTGATGAGATAGTTGACATCATAGAGAGATTACGCGCTCCCGACGGCTGCCCTTGGGACAGGAAACAGACTCTCGAGACACTGCGCACTCCCATCACTGAAGAAGCCTATGAACTCGCAGACGCAATCACGAAGCACAATATGCAGGACATCAAGGAAGAGGCAGGAGATCTCTTGCTGCAGGTGGTGTTTGTTGCATCATTGGCTAACTCGCAGGGAGCATTTGACATGAAGGACGTAGTGCGGACGATCTGCGACAAGCTCATACGCCGGCATCCTCACGTTTTCGGCACAGCAAGCGCAGACAACCCCGAAGAAGTCCTGCGGAACTGGGAACGCATCAAGTCTGAGGAACGCAGGGAGAAACACGAGAGCACCTCAATTCTTGCCGGAATACCTGACGGACTCCCTCCCCTCCTCAAGGCTAACAGGATTCAGGGAAAAGTTAAGCATGTCGGGTTTGACTGGCCCGCAGGAGAGATAGAGCCGCTGTTCACGAAACTTGACGAAGAGATTCATGAACTCCGTGAAGCTGCAGACGAGAATGACCCCGAGCACATGAGCGAAGAACTCGGGGATGTGCTGTTCATGGTAGTGAACATTGCGAGAAGGCTTAACGTCGATCCTGACGCTGCCTTGAACATGGTGTGCACAAAGTTCACGAAACGCTTTCAGTTCATGGAGGAATGCGCAAGAAATGAAGGCAAAGCTATATCCGATTACACTCTTGGTGAACTTGATGCTTTCTGGGACAAGGCAAAGGCAGCCTTGAAGAGCTGACCTACTTTTTACGGCTCAGTTTCTCAAGGCGTGCGAGTGTATCTGTTCCGCGAAGAGAACCATTTTCGCGGGCATAATCTATTGCCCTGAAGCCCCGGTTATCCTTGTGATTGACATCTGATTTGGCATCTAGCAAGGCATCAATTACTCTCGGGTTAAGATTGTGCCACGCAGCATTTATAAGCGGGGTCATGCCGTTTTCGTCCTGCGCATTAACGTCTGCTTTGGCCTTGAGGAGGGCGTGAATTATAGGCTCATCGTTATCTGTCCAGCGCATATACGCAGCACATATCAATGCCGTTACTCCCCGTGCTGACTTGGCATTTGCGTCAGCCTTGTGCTTCAGCAGTACATTGACTACGTTTACACTGTCCATGTAGTTTTCACGTACGGCGAACATTAGTGCTGTCCAGCCGTCATCAGTCGTATCGTTGACTCTTGCGCCCTGCTTGATGAGTTCGTCAGCTATTTTGGCTTTGTTGGTATGTGCTGCATACATCAGAGGAGTCGTGCCGTACTGATCCCGGGCGTGAATGTCTGCTCCGGCCTTCACCATCTCTCGGATTACTGCGCGGTAGTCAGTATTTCCTGCCGCAACCATGAGTGCCGTCTTGCCGTCAGGGTCTGTGAGGTTCACGTCAAAACCTTGACCTATGGCATCCCTGAGTTCAATAGCAGTGCACTTTTTGCAGAACTCAAAGTACGGGAAGCATTCACTGAACGGCAGAACTTTAGCCTGTGCAGTATCACCGGGAAGAGCAGCAAGAATTATCAGCGCAGACAGCATTAATATTTTTCTGGGAAACATGATGAATAACACCTCCGGAATTTATTGTGAAAGATTTAGAGTAAATTATACAGCACGGGCATGAACAATATTATCGCTGGTAAAGTATAATATTCAGCAAATCCCAAACATGATAACAGGAGGAAAAAAATTTATGGCAGGAGAAAAGAGAGTACGCATCACAGAAACAGGCCTTCGCGATGCTCACCAGTCATTAATCGCGACACGTATGCGCACAGACGACATGCTCCCAGTCCTTGAGTACATGGACAACGCCGGATACTGGGCACTCGAGATGTGGGGCGGAGCAACTTTTGACTCAGCAATGCGCTTCCTTGATGAAGACCCGTGGGAGAGATTACGCCTCATCCGCTCAAAGGTGAAGAAGGCCAAGCTCCAGATGTTACTGCGCGGCCAGAACTTGGTGGGCTATCGTCATTACGCAGATGATGTAGTGCGTGAGTTCGTGAAAAAGGCAGTCGGCAACGGCATAGACATAGTACGCTGCTTTGACGCATTGAACGACCTGCGCAATGTAGAGGTTGCTGCAGATCAGGTGAAGAAAGAGGGAGCACACCTTCAGCTCTGCATGAGCTACACGCTTTCGCCCGTCCACACTCTGGACTCTTTCGCAGGTATGGCCAAGAGAATGCAGGACATGGGCGCGGACTCGATAGCCATTAAGGACATGGCCGGACTAATCGGACCTATGGACTGCGCAAAGCTCGTACACGCCATCAAGGAGAAGGTAGACATCCCAATTGAGCTTCACAGCCACTACACCACAGGACTCGCGAGCATGGCCTATCTGTCGGGCATCGAGGCGGGAGCAGAGATCGTAGACACAGCAATTTCACCCTTCGCACTCGGGACGAGCCAGCCGCCTACGGAGTCAATCGTCGCTGCATTGGAAGGCTCAGAGTACGATACGGGCATAAAGATAGCTGACCTGCTGCCGATAACAATGCACTTCAAGAAACTGCGCGAGAAGTACAAGGACTTGCTCCCCGAGATCGCAGGAGTCGACATCAACATTCTGCGCTACCAGATTCCCGGAGGCATGTACTCAAACATGGTGAATCAGCTCCGCGAGATGGGCGCACTCGACAAACTCGAGGCAGTGCTCAACGAAGTACCCGTAGTGCGCAAGGCAATGGGCTATCCTCCGCTCGTTACGCCGTCAAGCCAGATGGTCGGCACACAGGCAACAGTGAACGTTCTGCGCGGACGCTGGAAGAGTTTCCCGAAGGAGATAAAGCAGTACTTCTTGGGGTATTACGGCCAGCCGCCCGCACCGATGGATCCGGAAGTCCAGAAGATGGCAATCGGCAACGAAGAGCCTATCACCTGCAGGCCCGGCGAGAAGATTCCGCCCGAGATGGAGCAGGCACGCAAGGACTGCCAGCCGTGGAGCATGCAGCCTGAAGACGCGCTTACGTGGATAATGTTCCCGCAGGTCGCAAAAGACTTCCTCCCGAAGAAATACGCCAAAGCCCACAAACGCGACGTAGGACTTCAGGAACAGGCAGCACCGGAGGCATACCCGGCGTAATGGACATTGCATTATCCGGAGACGCTCTGGTTCAGGCTAGGCTTCTCGGCGCAAATGATGAGAACTTCAAGGCCATAGAGTCACGTTATCCGGTTACGCTTTCGGTGAAGGACGGGGTCGTTCGTGTGAGCGGCCCTGACCCTGAACCTGTCAGGCTTGCAGGACACATCATCAGGGAATTAGCCTCTGTTGCGGAGAAGGGGCACGAGATTCACGAGGCGGACGTTCGTTCGGCAATGGACGCTCTCGCAGAAGGCCACGAACTGAATCTCTCTGCGCTGTACTCGGAAATCATCTGCACCACAGCAAGAGGCAAGCCCATACGCGCCAAGACTCCCGGACAGCGTCAGTACATCAAGGCAATACGCGACAGCTTCATACTTTTTGCTACAGGCCCGGCAGGTACAGGCAAGACATATTTAGCTGTGTGCGAGGCCGTCTCCATGCTCAAAGCAGGAAAGGTTAATCGTGTTGTGCTTGTGCGTCCGGCTGTTGAGGCAGGAGAGAGTTTAGGCTACCTGCCCGGAGATCTGCGCGAGAAATTAGACCCTTACGTCAGGCCTCTTTATGATGCATTCTATGACCTGCTGTCTCCAGAAAAATTTATGCGCTACTCAGACAAGGGAGTCATTGAGATTGTCCCGCTTGCGTACATGAGGGGGCGGACTCTGAACGAGAGCTTCATCATCCTTGACGAGGCACAGAACACTACGCCGAAACAGATGAAGATGTTCTTGACGCGCTTGGGCTTCGGCTCAAAGGCTGTAGTTACCGGAGACATCACGCAGGTAGACCTTCCCGGACATTCGCAGTCAGGGCTTCGGAGCGTCAGGGAGATTCTCGGCGGCATCAAGGGAATTGGATTCATAGACCTCACGGATGCGGACGTTGTGAGACATGAGATAGTGCAGAAAATAGTTCAGGCCTATGCGCATTACGAGGAACAGCATAAATCATGAAACGCAGGACAAAATTTTTCCTTATCGTCCTTGACGAGGCACAGAAGACTACACTTAAGCAGATGAAAATGTTTCTGCCCCGGCTCGGCTTCGGCTCAAAGGCTGTAGTTACCGGAGACATCACGCAGGTAGACTTGCCCGGACATTCACAGTCAGGCTTGCGGAGCGTCAGGGAGATTCTCGGCGGCATCAAGGGAATCGGATTCATCGACCTCACGGATGCGGATGTTGTGAGACATGAGATAGTGCAGAAAATAGTGCAGGCCTATGCGCATTACGAGGAACAGCATAAATCATGAAACGCAGGACAAAATTTTTCCTTATCGTCCTTGACGAGGCACAGAAAACTACACTTAAGCAGATGAAGATGTTCTTGACCCGGCTCGGCTTCGGCTCAAAGGCTGTAGTTACCGGAGACATCACGCAGGTAGACTTGCCCGGACACTCACAATCAGGCTTGCGGAGCGTCAGGGAAATTCTCGGCGGCATCAAGGGAATCGGATTCATAGACCTCACGGATGCTGACGTTGTGAGGCACGAGATAGTGCAGAAAATAGTGCAGGCCTATGCGCATTATGAGGAACAGCATAAATCATGAAACGCAGGACAAAATTTCTCCTTCCTTCAGAGCTTAGTTTCTGGCAGCAGATAGATTTCAGCTTCCTCAAGTTCTATGCTGCTCCGGTGTTCTTCCTGCTCATTGCGGGAATAATGATAGTCCTCGCTCAGTGGGCAGTCCTCAACAAGAAAGGCGACAGCTTCAAGGTCAGCGAGCCATCACCCGAGACGTACAGGGTAATATCACACATGCGCTATGACGATCAGGAATCCGCAAAGACTCTCCGCGAGATGGTCAGCGAAAGCGTCGTAAGCGTAACAGTCCGGGATCTCTCGGCCAAGTCCAGACTCCAGCGTCGGCTCGAGGCAATCCGCGACATGAACGATCCCGCGTCGAAACATTACCTGTCATCGTTCCCTGATGCCCTCCTCAAGGCAATAGCTGCCCTCAGCACCAGCGACAAGGCCCGCATACTCACTCAGGCCTTCCAGGTCGGGAGCGCATACATTGACCGCCTCGAGAACGAGAAAGTATACCGTGAGAACACAGCATTGATGACCTCGATTCTGTGGGAGGAGATAAACAAGCTCAATACCTCAATGAATGAGGCAAACTTCATCTATCAGATACTTGCAGGACTTGGAAATCTCAACTTCAGGAACGACGACGAACTAACAGACTTGGCCAGACGTGCAGCAGTTAATGATGTGCCTGCAATAGACCGCAGGCTCGAGCCCGGAGACGTGATAGTTTCCAGAGGCGACATAGTTACTCCGCAGATAGCAGTGTTGCTCAGGATGCAGGGGTACACTGAGGACGTTTTCCCCTACACGCAGTTAGCTGCTGTGATTCTGTGCGTGCTCGCGCTCCCTATGTGGCTCGACATTCTCGGGCGCGGTGCAGGAGACAGAAAGCCTACATGGTGGTGCATCGTCTTCATAGTGATTACTGCGTGGTCGTGCGAGACTCTGTCGGCAAGGTTCGGCATCTCCGGAGCGGGAGTTCTACCTGCAGTCGTGGTGTCGTACCTGTGCGTTGAGAGCTACACGGCGTTCTGCATGGCCTTCATTGCTTCAACGTCGGGCGTGTTCGTGATTACCGGACAGGCTGTCTCTTCATTCATCTTGCTATCAGTAATGGCGATAACTGCGTCAACACTGGGCTTCTACCTTCTGCGCAATCTCGAATCCAGAAGGCAGGTTTACCGCAGAATCTCACTGATGACTATTCTTCTGACAATAGCAAGAATGGCTATGAGATGGCTTCAAGGCCCGGCACTCGTTCAGGATAACTTCAGGCTGTTCATTCCGCTCGGAGAGTTCTGGCAGGAAATGGGGCTTTACTTCTTCTGCGAAATAGTGTTAGGCAACCTCATCACAGTAATCTTCCAGAGCATCGAAGAACCTTTAGGGACATTGTCAGTTCTGAGTCTCCGGGAGGTGAGTCATCCGTCGAGTCCGTTATTGAGGGACTTGCAGAGGTATGCGCCGGGGACATACCAGCACAGCCTCACGATAGCTACACTGATTGAGGCCGTAGGTATGGAGCTGGGAATGGACGTGAATCTGCTTCGTGCAGGAGCGTACTATCACGACATAGGCAAGCTCAGGAAGCCTCAGTTTTTCGTGGAGAATCAGGGAGGCGGACTCAACCTTCATGACGAGATGACTCCGATGTTAAGCTCGATAAGCATAATAGCTCACGTTAAGGACGGACTGGAATTAGCGTGGGAGGCCAAGCTCCCGAAACGTATACGCGACTTCATAGCTGAACATCACGGCACGACATGCACGTTCTACTTCTACAAGAAGGCATTAGCTGAAGGCCAGAACGTAGACAAGTCGGACTTCACTTATCCCGGGCCGAGACCGCAGTCAAGGGAGACAGCATTATTGATGATTGTAGACTCAGTTGAGGCAGCAGTGAGGGCAGCTAATATCCGCGAGCTTGAGGCCGAAGACTCCAACAGGGGAAAAGGCCATGCAGTGAGCACGATTGAGAAGATAGTGAATCAGGTAGTGAAGAGCAAGATAGACGATAACCAGTTCGATGACGTGAATTTCACGCAGAAGGATTTAGCCCGCATAAAGCAGACGTTAATATCAGTCCTGACCTCAATGTATCACACGCGCAAGGTCAAGAAGATTGAAACCAGCAAACGAAAGAGGTAGTTAATTCTTGAAGTTATCATTGTGCATTAATGCATCCGAAGATACGCCGGGTGCCAGCGACGGCGACAATAACACAGCAATTCCAGATAATCCAGCAGTCCGTCAAATTATCAGCGAGTCAGAGTCTATAGCGCAGGTTCTAGAAGAGTATCTTGCTGTGCTGTACCCTTTTGCGAAACTTTACGAGACAGCAGAAATCTCGCTCTCGTTCGTGAGTCCCGAAGAGATTCGTGAACTTAACCGGGATTACAGGGACGTTGACGAGTCTACGGACGTGCTGTCGTTCCCGCTGCTGGATGATGAGCCGGTGGAGATTCCCGAGCTGCCTCTGCTCTCGCTCGGCGACATAGTGATCTGCCCGGAGGAGACGGAGCGTCTTCACCCCGAGCTTTCCCCTCATGAAGCAATGTGCCTGATGATTGCGCACTCATTTCTTCATCTATTGGGCTATGACCACGACACGGAGGAAAGGGAGCGGGATATGTGGGCACTGCAGGAAGAGATAACGGCCAAGATTCTTGGGAGGGCTGAGAGATGACGGGGATAATTGCGGGATTTGTTGTGCTGTTTCTGCTCTCGGCATTCTTCAGCGGGGCGGAGACATCAATAACTGCGACGGGCACAGGAAAATTGCGAACTCTTCAGGAACAGGGAAAGTATAAATTCTTGAACTCAACGTTTCAGTGGCTCATTGGCGACACGCAGGAAGCTCTGACAATATGCCTCATCTCCAACAATGAGGACAAGGAGCGGGATATGCGGGCACTGCAGGAAGAGATAACGGCCAAGATTCTTGGGAGGGCTGAGAGATGACGGGGATAATTGCGGGATTTGTGATTCTGTTTCTGCTCTCGGCATTCTTCAGCGGGGCGGAGACATCAATAACTGCGACGGGCACGGGAAAACTGCGGACTCTTCAGGAACAGGGGAAGTATAAATTTCTGAACTCAACGTTTCAGTGGCTCATCGACGACACGCAGGAAGCCCTCACAGTCTGCCTCATCTCTAACAACGTCGTGAATATCTCTGCGTCGGCTCTTGCGTCAAGCGTTGCGCTCGGACTCTTCGGTGCTGGTGCGCTGGTGTTCGTCGTGCCTGTGATGACTGTGCTTATAGTGATATTCGGCGAGATACTCCCCAAGAGTGCCGCAATGGTCTACTCTGAAAACGTGTTAATCTTTGCTGCTCCGATTTTGCGTGTCCTGGCCTTCCTGATTTCACCTATAGCGTGGCTCATGAAGAAATGCGTTACAGGTATAGGCCTGCTGCTCAATCTGGACTTGGGGACTCAGCAGGTTTTCGTTACGCGTGATGAGATCGAGCAGGTCGTCAAGATAGGCGAGGAGTCCGGAGCTCTCGAGGCAAACGAACGCAGAATGATTGACGGCATAATCGATTTCGACGAGACCAGAGTCCACGAGATCATGATTCCACGCACAGACATGATAGCCCTAGAGGCCGGAGACACTCTCGGCGAGGCAGTGAGGCTCTTCATCGACGAGGGGCACTCTCGCATCCCTGTGTACGAGGAACGCCCTGATAACATCGTGGGAATACTCTACGTGAAGGACACGCTCAAAAATTTGCTGGACGGAGATTTATCCTGCGACGTGAGGGAGCTTCTGCGCAAGCCCATATTTGTGCCTGAGACGATAAAGACTGCTGAAGTTCTGGAGGCAATGAGGCGCGAGCATATCCACATAGCAATCATAGTTGATGAATACGGCGGAGTCGCGGGAATAGTTACGATGGAGGACATCCTCGAGCAGATAGTCGGAGAGATTCAAGACGAGTACGACGAGGAAACGCCCGAAGTTCAGAAGATGGAGGACGGGTCGTATTTGGTGCAGGGAAGCATAAGCCTCGAGAACCTGAGCGATGCACTGGGGACGGAGTTCACGAGCGAGGATGCCGAGACGCTGGGAGGATTGGTGCTCACGATGTCGGGAGGATTCCCTGAGGAGGGCGAGACGTTCGAGTATGAGGGCTGGCACATAAAGGTGATGGAGCTTGAGGAGCACAGGATCACTCTGCTGAACATGAGCAAGGCTGATGATGCACATGATGACGGGCAGAAGGACTACAGCGAGGACGAATGATTAAGCCGCTGAGGATAACGTTATTATTCATAGTGTTAGCTCTGAGTGCCGGGACAGCTTATAGTGATTGGCAGGTTTCTGCGGAGTTTCCGGACTGGCAGGGACGGACTGATGACACGCTGGCAATGAACAGCATGATAAGTTTCAAGTTCTGGCACGGTCAGGGAGAAATCACAGTTGCTCCCTCAAAGTCTGCAAAGTCTTTCCGGCTGTTCGTGAACGATAAGGAACTCGGCACATCTGGCATGACCGGCGGGAAAACTTATCATCTCTCAATAGCCGACGCAGTGAAGGACGGGATGAATACTCTTCATGTCTCAGGGATAAGGCCTTCAGGAGCAAAGGTGAAAGTGATGATTCCCTACCCTGAAATTCTGCCGGGCACTCTTGAGGAGTCGGGCATCAACCCGAAAACGCTCGAGCTTATCTCTGACATCATTTCTGCGGATATAGCGGAAGGGTTCACGAGCGCGCAGCTTGCAGTGGTACGTCATGGGCGGTTAGTCTATGAGTCATCATGGGGAAAACTGAACGCCTCCGACCCCGAGAGTTCCTCTGTTGACAGCATGACAATGTACGACCTTGCTTCAGTAACGAAAATGTTCGGGCTGAATTACGCGGTGCAGAAGCTCTTAACTGACGGCAGGATGAATCTTGATACGCCCGTGTACAAGATTCTCGGCGATGGCTATCTGAATGCGACTCTGAGTCTGCGCTACGGCAAGGGCACAAAGGCTAATGCGTCAGACATGCGGAAGTGGAAGGCTAGAATACGCATCAGGGACTTGCTGAATCATGAGGCGGGCTATCCTCCGGAGATTCAGTACCAGAATGCGAATTACGACCTGCATGCCTTGAAGCATAACCCGAAAGCTGTGAACGTTCTATGCTCATACACGCGCGCTGACACATTGAAGGCGTTGATGAAGACTCCCCTCATGTACGAGCCCGGCACGAAGCGTATATATTCCGACATTGACTACATGCTGATGTGCTTTATCGTCGAGAGAGTCTCAGGCGTGAGGCTTGATGATTACCTACGGGAGAACTTCACCCGTCCGATGGGGCTTTCGCGGATAAGCTATAACCCTCTGTCGAACGATTACACGGTGAATGACTGTGCAGCTACGGAACTGAACGGGAACACGTTTGACGGCGAGGAGATTTTCCCGAGAGTCAGAAGGTACACTCTGCAGGGAGAAGTCCACGACGGCAAAGCATGGTACTCAATGGAGGGAGTTTCGGGACATGCAGGGCTGTTTGCGAGTGCGTCTGACTTGGCCAGATTAGCCTCACTGATGCTTACAGGAGGGAGCGGGAGGCATAAATATTTTTCGCGCACGGTGATGGATATGTTCATGTCTCCGCAGAGTGCATTATCGGGAAATTGGGGTATAGGCTGGTGGCGTGAGGGCGAAATGAGGAGAGCGTATTACTTCGGGACTCAGTCATCAAGTTTTACGATAGGGCATCAGGGATGGACGGGAACGTTAGCGATGATAGACCCCGAACGTGATTTAGTGGTTGTGTACCTGACGAACAAGATAAATTCTCCTGTTGTTAAGCCGCTAAGGAAGACAAAGATTTTTGCGGGGAACTGGTACACTTCTGCGACGTTAGGATTTGTGCCGCAAATATTATCAATGGGGCTTGATTCTGATGCAGACATCACGGACGAGCTTAGAGCTTTGACGTTGGACATGGCAGAGGGCAGCCTGAGACTGATACCCAAAGGAGCGGGCAGAAAACATCCTGCGGTGAGGAATGCAGCAAGCAAGATTGCAGTGTTCAGGAAGTGGAATGCAGATGATGATTCAGTGCGTGAACTTGAGAAGCGTTTACCATGAAGAAATAACAGCTCCCCAGCGCAAAACGGCACGGGGAGATTTCAGGCTATTCCGGCAATATTACCCTATACTTCATCAGAAGCCCCGCGAACTTCCGCGCACTCAGCTTAAGCGAGGAATGCAGCAAGCAAGATAGCAGTATTCAGGAAGTGGAATGCAGATGATGATTCAGCACGTGAACTCGAAAAGCGTTTACCATGAAGAAATAATAGCTCCCCGCCACAAAAACGGCACGGGGAGATTTTAAGCTATTCCGGCAATATCACCCTGTACTTCATCAGAAGCTCCGCAAACTTCCGCGCACTCAGCTTAAGCGAGGAATGCAGCAAGCAAGATAGCAGTATTCAGGAAGTGGAATGCAGATGATGATTCAGCACGTGAACTCGAAAAGCGTTTACCATGAAGAAATAACAGCTCCCCGCTACAAAAACGGCACGGGGAGATTTAAGCTATTCAGGCAATATTACCCTGTACTTCATCAGAAGCTCCGCAAACTCCCGCGCACTCAGCCTCAGCAGCGTTATATCCCTAGAGCGTGCGTCCTGCAATGCCTCGTCCGAGAACGTGCCCGCAACATCAACGAGGATATTCACCGCGTCCTCCTGCCACTCCGATTCGTGAGTGTATACCCTGACTGCAGAGAACTTCCCGCACACAGCCAGCGCAATATCCCCGATGAGACTACTTGACGGCATCAGCGAGAACGTCATCTCGTCAAGGTTCTTCGCGGCAAATCCCCCTTCAAGGAACAGCTGATTCACAAGCGGCCTTAACTGCTCGGGCGTACACTTCTCAACACTGCGCTGAATCAGAGTCAGCTCATCAGTTTCTGCGGAGTCCTCATCGTGAATCGCAATGAGTTCCTCAACAACAGCCTTCACAGCTTCAGAGATGACTCTAGAGTGGACTCTGTTTTCCGGGCTGCGGTAATTCCCGAACGTCGCGCTTATGATGTTCGCGAGGTCGCTCTGGTAGTACGAACAGCTCCCGATAACCTTCACGCCGATGATGTTCCCGAAGTCTTTATCTCCGTCCCATTCAGGCACAGCGACAGGCTCGAACCTGTACTCCTCCGTAACCTCAAGCACCGTGAAAGTTGTGTCCCATGCCTCCCAGTCTCCGCACGGAGCGTTCATGTTGAGCTTCGGAACAATGATGATGTCTCCGGGCTTCATCTCGAGCATGATGCAGAGGTTGCGGTACTTTCTGGCGAGCCACTCGTCTGGCTCTTCTGCGCCCGCAGCTCTCCACGCCTCAATGAATTTCTCCGGGCCTCCGTTAAGGTCTGCTCCCTCAATTCCCCAGCCCTGCCTTAGCCTGCCCTCTAGAATCTCTGACTTCACGAAGTCGTAGGCTGTATCGTAGTTCATTCTTTGTACGTAAATATTCATTATTCACCCTCCTGTTCTAGTGCTGCGCCTTTGATGCCGCTCATTGCGTAAAGCTGGCCGCTGCCTGATGGATCTGCTGTCTTTAAGTACCACTTGCCGCCGATAAAGCATATGCTGCCCGGTGAGACTGTGAGCCTTCTAACTGGCTGGCCGGATACTTTGTAGACTAGGTTCACGTTCTGTTTGTTCGTGATTGCTTCGGCGAGCGTCGCAAAAACTCTTCCGTTAGTACCGTCGGGCTTATCTGGAATCTCCATGCTCTGCGCAAGGGAATTGCCGGACTCAAGCGGAATATATGCCTTGAGCTTGTCCCATGCCTTCCTGGCTGAAGAGGCCGTGTGCGGGAGAAAGTGTGCAATCATCTTCAAGCCGAGTGCTAAGACTTCCGCTTCCGTCTCCTCAAACCTGAAAGCGAAAAAGTAGCTGCCTTCGTCCTTGAGAACGTAGCTGCAGGTTTTGGGATCCCAATCGATAACAGCTTCGTATGTCTCAAACAGAGCTTCCCTGTCGTAATCAAACACTCTTTTGCAGTGGCCGTAGAGTCCGTCGTCCAGAAGAGTGCTGTACTTTACGCGGTGGTTATCAGCAGTCTTTAACCGCCTCATAAGCTCATCGATCCGCTGCATACGTGATAGGGTCTGACCTTTCGGCATAGATTGATACCTCCTTTGTCGTGATTGCCCGTAATAATAATAAGAAAGCGGTTATCTGCAAACACCTTATACGTTCGTTGTCAGGCTGTAAGATTTATTCACGAAGGAGGCACGAACCAATGAACACAAAAATATCTTACTGCCAGACCAGAGCCGCGCTGTACATGACGAGACTCCTCAAGGCAGGCATCCTCAAAGCAGACACCCCGCCGTTCTATGAGTACCTGCACTTTTCGGGGGTCAGCGTAAAAAAGCTGCTGCGCGAAGTAACCGAATCAGTCAGGGAAAAGCCGGACAGCCCCGCCTGCTCCGAAGCACTCGATGCACTCTGCGGAGCCGAAGGGTGGACGTTATTCCGCCTAATCCGGGACTTCCCCGACATAGTCGGCGACAACCCGATACTCGGGGGAATAATAAGGGACTGTGCGCTGAGACTCTGCCAGGACATCGCAGAGGCAGAACCTCACGACGCAGAAAGCTACAGGCTTGCACGAGAGAAGCTCGCAGGAATATTCGGCCTCAGCACGGAAGCTCAGGCATTGCTCGAGTTCGCATACATTCACGAAACAGAGTCAGACGTAGGGTGTTACCTTGAGGGCGAGCTGGGTATGTTCAAGATTCAGAACAGAAGGATATTCGCTGCTGTACTGGACATGGACATTTCTGCGGTGATGAATGCCCTTCACGAACTCCAGACTTGCCGACTCTTGGGGGACGGCCTCGTCAATAACGGCTTCAGGGGAATTGATGATGCGGTGTACCAGATATACGAGACTCCTGACGCAGACCCCGAAGAATTTTTCTGCGCACCCCTCAAGGGCGAAACTCTCCCTCTGGACAGCTTCAGCATCCCGCGTGAAGATTTGGACTACGTTACGCGCCTCATGAAGTCTGAGACACATTCACCTGTTCACGTCATGATTTACGGCCCTCCCGGAACAGGCAAGACTACTTTTGCGCGGAGCATTGCGCACGAACTTGGCCTGAATGCGTGGACATCGAACACGTCAATAGGCGAAACACACAGAGGCCGCGAAGTGAGCATAACCGCCTGCATGAACATAGCAAGCAAGCATCCGGGCAGCTTTATTGTCGTCGACGAAGCGGAACAGATATTGCACAGCGGCATCGACGAGAACGAGAACAGGGGCAAGGAGAAATCATGGCTGCACAGTCTGTTGGAGAGGCCGGATAACCGCGTAATCTGGATCACTAATCACGTTGAACACATTCACACGTCAGTGATGCGGAGGTTTTCCTACAGCATATATTTCCGCGAGCCCGGCAGGAAGGAACGCGAAAAGCTCTTCACCACTATCACGCATAGGCACAACGTCAGCG
>JAFSUD010000080.1 GCA_017445405.1 Synergistaceae bacterium | reverse complement strand
GTCTGGTCTGGTCTGGTCTGGTCTGGTCAAAATTGTTGCACCTTCATTCATTTTTGTCAACCTCATTTCTGCTGGTTCTGCTTCCAGAATCTCGATTAATCCCGTCTCAGGACTCATCATGAATGCTACTCGCCTTCCTCCAAACGCAACGGCTGCCTCCGGGGGCTGTGCCATCATGAAGCCCTGAGTCTCAAGAGCCTCAATTGCCGAGTCGAATGCGCTATCCTCATCAGGGAAGTAGCAGATGTGGTAGGGAGCGTTGCCGATTCTCCTCTGCAATGACGTGAAGAGTCTGCACTCCTCTGACGGACACACAAGCTCAATCATTACGCCGTTGTTCTCCATGAAGCACAGGTACACTTTGCGCGAGGGGTCATAGAGTTTCTCCTGCCTGACCTCGTAGCCCATACTCACGAACTCAGAGATTGCCGCGTCAATGTCCGCAACAAGATAGCCTACGTGATGCACCTTCATGCTTCCGTCCTCCGGATGAATATCTTTGCGGGCGTGTAGTCCTCAGTGCGAAGCTCCCACGTCGTGCTGCCCTCATCATCATTCAAGAGAGAGAACCCGAAGCGTTTGTAGTGATCCTTCACCATACTGTTCTTGGCCGTCGGGAAGTAATAGCCCACAATCTTTGTGCACCCTGCCTTTTTGGCCTCACTCACGAGGCAGTCAAGCATCAAGTCCTCGACTCCGCGCTTGAGGACTCTGCAGCTCATCAGCCACAAGATAACGTGAAGCTCATCGCCCCTGACCTCGCCGATAAGCAGAGAGATTACCCCGTTGTCGCCGAACCTGTCCTTGAGCCTGCAATACATGGTGATGTAGTTGCTGTCCTGAGTCAGTGCCTTGATGTCAGCGAGGGTGTAGCGTCTGGTCGTGAGGTTGAACTGGTTGCTCTTGTTGGTGAGCTGGGCGATGCGGTCAAAGTAGATTTCCCGGAACGGTGCGACCTCCGCCTCCATGTCCAGAGACGCGAGGAAATCCTCATAGCTTCCTGCTGAGGCCTCGAGAATCACACGCTGCTTGTTCTGCTGGTAGGTAGCCGTGCGCTTGAGGTCGTCCTCAGAGATTGCCGCTGTGTCAAAATACCCTGCACCCTCAATTGCCCGAATGTATGACGCAACGTCGGAGGGGTCAACTTCTGGGACGCTGACCTCGGGGACGTTCTCACGGACTATTGCGCGTTCTGCGGGGTTGTCGTCAATGAATACGAGGCTGTCGAGGCCGATGTTGATCTCCTGAGCTATGCGCCTGATGTTCACGTCCTTAGCGTCCCAGTTCGCGTAGAAGGCCACGAAGTCATCAACGGATAACACGCTGTCGGGATGAGTGAACCCCGAGCGCGCAACGTCATCATCATTCTTTGAACACACCGCAAGTATCACGCCCCTAGCCTTGAGAGCCTTCACGTACTCCTGAAACTCGGTGAATGCTTCGCCCTCGGGAGTTTCTCGGCCAAGTGTGAGTCCGTTCACGCCGTCATCACCTATAACTCCGCCCCAGAGTGTGTTATCGAGGTCAAGGACAAGACACTTCTTCACCTTACCTAACACCGAACAGATAAGACGCTTCAAGCTCCACGCGACATCGGGCATTAATTCGTAATTCATCCCAAATTTGTAGGCGTAATACTCCGATCTGTTGTGCCAGCGCGAGAGTCCGGCCTGAGCTGCTATCCTGCTGAGGTCGTGAACGTAGAAGCCCTTGTGCGAGTCGGCGTACTCTGCGAACTTCTCGTTGAGGCGTGAGACGAATCGTCCTGCACTCTGAGGAAGGACTATGCTGCCTTCAGGATGAGTGAACGGAAGCTCAAAGTTATTCTGGATGATGAGTGAGCCGTAGCGTGAGGAGAGGGACTCCCAGATTGTCCTATAGCGCGAGTATTCGGTCTCGAGTTTTGCGCTGACCTCGCCGGGGGTGTCGCTCAATAACGGACGGTTGATGATGTTTGCGGAGCTGGTGAAGACTATCACGATTTCGGGCTTGAACGCGTCGAGTTCAGGATTGCCGAAGACTGCATCCTCGTAGTACATGTTGTACTCTGACTCGTAGAACTCCGGCTTGATGCCCTCCTCCAGCAGGAAGAGCTCGAGCATTGACCGGATGAATGATGTCGTAGAGCCTCCGAGTATTGCTATGCGCTTGGGGAGGTAGGAGATGTTACGCTGAAGCAGATTACGCTTAATGCTCTTCTGTTTCTTGAGCATGAGTTCTCCGTCAAACGGATATGGCAAGATACCACAACCTTTCGTTAATGTTGAGGGGATTATAGCACCAAGAAATCTACAACGAGGCCGTTAATCAGAGAGTACAGCATCACGAAGGCAAGATAGCCCGCAAACTTCCAGCCAGCCAGCACAATTTTCAATGCGCCTAAGTTAGTAATCTTAGTTGCAGGGCCGGTAATCATAAATGCACTCGCACTCGCCATACTCATTCCGTCAGCAAGCCACTGAATCAGCAGGGGAATAGTCCCTCCTCCGCAAGCGTAAAGCGGCACTCCTATAGTCGCAGCCATCAAGACACCGAAGCCGTTACGCCTCCCGAACAATCTCGCGAAGCCCTCCGCAGGTACATACCTCATAAATAATGCTGTGAGCACTATTCCGAGCAGAAAATATCCTCCTGTAGCTCTGACATTGCGCCCGAAGTTCTTGATGTACCGCAGAAAAATATTCGGGTCGGTGTCATGATTGTGAGTCTCCCAGAAGCCCGAGAACGTGAAGAAGGCTTTGTGTGTGAGTCTGTTGCAGATGTTCACCGCCAGACCTGCAGCTATTCCGCAGAAGAAGCATGAAGCAATTCTGACGAAGAGGGCAGTTTTCCCGAGTGCAGTGCTGTAGATTATGAGCTGTGGATTCAGGAGGACGGAGGCCATCATGAACGACGCGAGCCAGTCCTCACGCATACCCTTCTGGCTGAAAGATGCCGCAATGGGAATAGTCCCGTACATGCACAGGGGAGACGCAATGCCCAATATGCATGCAGGAATAATTCCGAATATGCTCAAGCGTTTATTGCTCATGGAGGCAAAAAGCCCGTGTATCCTGTCCTTGCCGAAGACAGAGACAAACGAGCCTATCGCCATACCCAACAGCCAGTACAGATAAATCTGCTCAAGCTGTACGGTGAAGTAATACCAGAGGTAAATGAACTCTCTGCGAAGTATATTAGTCAATGTTCACCAGATTGTAATCACGGTTTCCGAAGCCGATGGATGACGCGTGTTCGAGAATGTGAATGCCGTGCTGTGCTTCCATTCTCCTGATGAGTGATGCACCGTCCGGAGCTTTGTAGACTAAGTCAACGCATGCCTGATCCAGCGCAACAGGGTCAAGCGAGCCGAGTATGCCTATATCATGCATGTCAGGGGCTGCCGGGTTGCCGTCGCAGTCGCAGTCAACAGAAAGATGATTCATTACGCTGATGAACATTATCTTTTTGCCGCCGTCTAAGCTGTCATAAACTGCCTTTGCTGCCTCAGCCATTGACTCAAGAAATTCGTCCTGCTTCTTCGCAATCTGATTGTCATACCAGATTGAGCCGGAGTCCCTTGTGCCCGCCGTGTGGATTATGACCTTGCCCCTTGATGACGCTATCCCGATTGAAATATTCTTGAGTGCGCCTCCGAAGCCCCCCATTGCGTGCCCCTTAAAGTGAGTCAGGACTAACACAAAATCGTAGTCCTTGAAGTGCGAGCCTACAACGTCCTCTTTGAGGTGCTTTCCGCCGACGACAGGCAGAGAAATTTCGCCCTCTTCGTCCATGATGTCAACTTTGGCTATTGCGTTGAAGCCGTGATCCTCGATGACCTGACGGTGAAGGGCTGTGCTCGCTCTTGAGCCTCCGTATGCTGTGTTGCACTCGACGATTGTTCCGTTGACCTTCTGGACGAGTTCCTTGATAAGGTTCGGGTCAAGATAGTGCGTGTTGCCAGCCTCGCCGGTGCTGAGCTTCACTGCGACTTTGCCCGTTGCTTCACGACCGAGCTTGTTATAGATGGCCATGATGCCTGCAGGTGATATGTCCTTCGTGAAGTAGACTGTTGAACTTGCTGCAAATGCTGCTCCGGAAACTGCGAGCACTAATAGTGATGCGATAAAGATTTTGCGCATTAATATCTTCTCCTCCCGTTAAAGTTTACAGAATGTGCAGAGATTACCTCATTAACCATGCTTTAAAGCAATGAGTACTTGCACCGATTTACTTGTTAAGTCTGCAACTGCATAATTTACATTATGATGAAGAAAATTTTTGCAGCAATTATTGTGTCAGTATTATTGACCGGCTCATCATATGCTCAGGAACTTACGCGCGAAAGTGTGTACGTGCTGAAGGAGTTAGCGGAAGACGGAGATGCAGAAGCGCAGTGCCTTCTTGGGAATATGTATCAGACCGGCAACGAGTACGTGGAGCAGGATGTACACCAGGCGTTGATGCTATATCTCAAGTCAGCGGGGCAGGGGAATGCTGCTGCACAGTTCAGCATAGGAGCAGCATATGAGCAGGGTATAGGTGTAGCTCAGGATAAAGTCGAGGCCTCAAAGTGGTTCAGGCTTTCCGCAGAACATGGTAATGATGATGCACAATGTGCGCTGGGACTGAAGCTGTACTACGGCGGAGGAGGAATGACAGTGAACAGGCCCGCCGGTATTCTTTGGCTGAAGGCATCGGCCCGGCAAGGCAACACGACAGCGCAGGAGACGTTATCATCATTAGGGAAAAATTGGTAAGGAATGAGCCTCCCCAGAAAATGAGGAGGCTTTGTTATGTTTTACGCTAAGTACTTCCTGAAAGTCCCGCCTCGTAAAGGTCAAGGCCGAAAATGTTCTTGTTGCTCAGAATCTCTCTCAGCCCTTCAGGAGTCTTCAGCTCGTTCTGGAGTGTTCCGAGCATAGAATCCACACCCACATGCATAGCCTCTCCGTGTTAGGCTAGATACTTTT
>JAFSUD010000079.1 GCA_017445405.1 Synergistaceae bacterium | reverse complement strand
CGAAGGCAGAGAAAACAGCAGAGACAGTGAAGGCTGCATCAGATAACAAGCCCGCACCTAAGAAATCTGTGAAGGCAGAGACTCCCGCTCCGACACCCAAGACTGCGGCAAAGAAGCCTGAAGTGAAGAAACAGGAATCGCCCTCTAAGGTGATTGCGCAGTCGGCCAAGCCCGATAAAGTCCTCACGGCAAAGCGCAAATCATCACAGCCCGACATTCCCGGACTCATGGATCCGATTATCGTCCTCTCTCCCAACGGCGACGCTGCTAACGGCCCTATGAGACTCGTAATCTCCGGAGACAAGGTCGAGGTCATCAAGCTCCCTGCGAGTGCTGCACCGAAGAAGCCCGCACCTTCAGACATCAACACTCCCTTCACGTCGGGCTACAGCTACCTGTCGTTCTACAACGCTCCCGGCAAGCCCCGCAATAACATCATGACTAACCTTAATTCTCTTAACGGAAAAATGATGTGGCCTGTTGACGGCAGAATTTCGTCTCCTTTCGGGAAGTGGCGCGGAAAGCACAAGCATGAAGGCATAGATATTCCCATGCCCGGCGGTACTCCCATCAGGGCAGCACGCAACGGTGTAGTTATCCGCACCGGCAACAACTCAACAATAGGCTTCAGGGGCTACGGAAATTTTGTGATGGTAGATCACGGCGGAAGCGTCAGGACGTTCTACGCACACTGCTCGAGAGTCGCTGTCGTCGAGGGACAGAGAGTCATGCAGGGGCAGGTAATAGGCTACGTAGGCAGCACCGGGCATTCGACCGCGAATCACCTTCACTTCGAGGTCAGAATCAACAACACAAAGGTGAATCCGATTCCCTACTTGGCCGGAAGCTCACATCTTGCGTCAAATAAATAGCATCACACACGAGAGGAGATACACACAACCTTGAACTTTCAGGAAATATACTTCAGGCTGCAGAATTTCTGGGCACGCCATGACTGCGTGATACAGCAGCCCTACGATATAGAGGTCGGTGCAGGAACAATGAATCCTGCTACTGCATTGCGCGTTCTTGGCCCGGAGCCGTGGAGAGTCGCATACGTCGAGCCATCACGGAGGCCTTCAGACGGACGTTACGGCAAGAATCCGAACCGTCTGCAGCATTACTATCAGTATCAGGTAATCATCAAGCCCGCACCTGCGAACATTCAGGAACTCTACATTGAGAGCCTAGCATCTCTGGGCATCAATCCCGGCGAACACGATATACGCTTCGTTGAGGACGACTGGGAGAATCCTTCTACCGGAGCGTGGGGCTTAGGCTGGGAAGTCTGGCTTGACGGCATGGAGATTACGCAGTTCACGTACTTCCAGCAGCTAGGCGGTATCGACATGGAGAGCGTCCCTGCAGAGATAACATACGGCCTCGAGAGAATAGCAATGTACGTTCAGAAAGTTGACAATGTCTACGACCTTGACTGGGCGGGCAATGTGAAGTACGGAGATGTTCACCTTCAGGGAGAAGTCGAGCACTCGCATTACAACTTCGAGATAGCGGATACGGATATGCTCTTCCAGCTTTTCGCGATGTATGAGGCAGAGGCAGGAAGAATCTTAGACAAGGGATTTGTGCTTCCGGCTTATGATTACGTCCTGAAGAGTTCCCACACGTTCAACCTTCTTGATGCAAGAAACGCAATCAGCGTAACAGAACGCACAGGCTACATTTCGCGCGTGAGAGCATTGGCGTGCAGGTGTGCAGCAGCTTACAGGGCACAGCGTGAGGAAATGCACTTCCCGCTGATGAGCAAGTTTGACATGACGACAGGGAATTACTTTGACGAGGACAGGAGGTAGCTTGACATGCCAATAAAGAACGTATTGCTTGAGATAGGCACTGAGGAAATACCTTCACGCTTCATCCCTGACGCATTGAAGGCCATGCAGGAGCGCGCCGAGTCCTCGATGACGGCGAACAGGTTAGCATTCCGTGATGTGAAGGCTTATGCGACACCGAGAAGGCTAACTCTGATAATCACGAATGTTAGCGACGAGCAGACCGAGCAGGTTGAAGAGTTCAAAGGCCCGGCACTTGCGAACTCCTACGACCAGAACGGCATACCCACGAGAGCGGCATTAGGCTTTGCGAAGAGCAAGGGAGTAGACATAGGAGACCTCAAGGAAATTGAGGTGAACGGCGTGAAGTACATTGCGGCTGTGATTCGTCAGGAGAGCAAGAAGGCACTAGACGTACTGCCCGGAATCCTGAGCGGACTCATTGAGGGGCTGACGTTCCCTAAGAGCATGTACTGGGATAATTCCGGCGTGAGGTTTGCGCGCCCTGTGAGATGGATTGTCGCACTCGCTGACGACAAAGTTATTCCGTTCAGGTTCGGCGGAGTCGAGAGCGGCAGGAAGACATCAGGCCACCGCTTCATGGGACGCAGAGTCATAGAGATTCCGAACGCCTCAGAGTACCTTGACCTTCTCTACGACAACAACGTAATACTTGACCAGGAAAAACGCCTCCAGAAGATGAAGGCCTCTATAGCTTCACTGCAGAAGGATTTTGACGGCAACTATGAGGCAGAACTCGACCCCGCAATCCTTGAGGAGAACCTCTATTTAGTTGAGTATCCTGTGCCGTTCATCGGGAGCTTCGACAAGAAGTATTTAGAGATTCCTGAAGAAGTCCTGACTACCTCAATGAAGAAGAACCAGAAGTACTTGGCCGTCCGCAATAGGGACAAGCAGGGCAGATTAGCGAATTACTTTGTCGGAGTGAGCAACAACTTAGTACCGAACATGAATGTGATTCGTGAGGGCAACGAGCGCGTACTGAAGGCACGTCTCGAGGACGCAGCGTTTTTCTGGGAAGAGGACAGGAAAATTCCCCTCGCGTCGTTCGTCGAGAGACTAAAAAGCGTAACTTATCAGGAGAAACTCGGGAGCGTGTACGACAAAGTCATGCTCACACGCAAACTCGCCCTGTGGATCTGCCGCACATACGGCGAGGACGATATAGCCTCTCTTGTTGACAGGGCAGCCTATCTCTCGAAAGCCGACCTTGTTACGTCTATGGTGTTCGAGTTCACGGAGCTTCAGGGAGTTATGGGCAGGGAATACGCGAAAGCCAGCGGAGAAGACCCGAGAGTGAGTCTCGCGCTTTACGAGCAGTATCTGCCGCAGTTCGCAGGGGACAAGATTCCGACCGACGACGTGGGAGCTATTCTCGGAGTCGCCGAGAGAGTGCACATAATCACGGCGTGCCACAAGGTAGGACTCGAGCCGACGGGTTCGCAGGATCCCTACGCGCTGAGACGTGCAGCGAGGTGCATAAACGAGATACTTTTTGCGAGACGCTACAACTTCAGCATGAAGGATATGGTGAACGAGTCGTGCAGGATTAACGAGATAGACGCTGAGACTCAGGCCAGGATTCTGGAGTTCGTGAGGCAGAGATTGCTGATTCAGCTCAAGGAGAGGGGCTACACGCACGAGCTTGCGACGCTGGGAGTGAACGCGGCAGGAGATGTACCGTATCAGGCATTAAGGCTTATCGAGACGTTGAACACTGTGAAGGGCGAGGAGTGGTTCGGTGCACTGGCGAACTCGGCCGTGAGAGTGAAGAACATCCTCCAGAAGAACGCCAAGAGCGTACCTGACGCAGAGCCTGATGAAGCATTGATGACTGTTGACGCTGAACGTGAACTTTACGCTGAACTCGGGAGGCTTGATGCTCCTGTGCGTGAGGCAGTGAGAGTCTATGACTGGCAGGGGCTGGCTAAGATGCTCGCGGAACTGTCGCCGGTGATAGCTAAGTTCTTTGACGGCGTAATGGTGATGGACAAGGACGAGGCAGTGAGGAACAACAGATTAGCTCTCCTGAAGAAGTGCAATGAACTATTCATGACTGCTGGCGACTTAAGCGTTATGGCATAGAGAGAAATTACATGCCGGGAGTCCCGAAAGCTCCCGGTAATTTTTTACGGAGGAAGTGTAAACATGAACGACACAGAGAAACTCTACATCGTCATTCCGGCGTACAACGAGGCCGAAAATATCAGCTCGGTAATTCACGCATGGTGTAAGTACGTAATTCACGGGGGGGGGGTATACGCATAAATTACTAGTGATTGACGACGGAAGCACAGATAATACCTTCGCAATCATGAAGTCTTGCGCACAAGGACACCCGGAGATCATCCCCCTCACCAAAACAAACAGCGGACACGGAGCAACATTACTTTTCGGCTACAAATACGCACTCGAACACGGAGCAGATTACGTTTTCCAGACGGACTCGGACGGGCAGACTCTGCCTTCAGAGTTTCCGGCGTTCTGGGCACTCAGGCATGAATACGATGCTGTCCTCGGAAGCAGGCCTAACCGCGAGGACGGAGCATCACGTAAATTCATCGAGCTTGTCCTGAGAATGATATTGCGGGTAATCTTCGGTGTGAGTGTCCCTGATGCAAACGCACCCTTCAGGCTCATGAAGGCCTCATTGCTCAGAAAGTACCTATCACGAATCCCAGAGGACTACAACATTCCGAACGTCATGCTCACAACATACTTTGCCTATTTCCACGAAAATATCGCGTTCAGGAAAATCACCTTCCGGCCAAGACAGGGCGGCAAGAACTCAATCAACCTGCGCAAAATCTTCAAGATAGGCGTTAAGGCTGTGAAGGACTTTGCTAATTTCAGGAGGGACATGAAGAATGCATAGACACTCAGAACTCAGAATTACTCTGTGCATTGCAGGGTATGTTGTCGTCTTGATGATGGTCTGTGCTCTGTCATCACCGCTATTTGACAGGACAGCTACAGATTCTTCTGTCTTCGTTGCGATGGGAAGGGCAATGCTCAACGGCAAAGTTGTGTACAAAGATGTGTTTGACCACAAAGGACTGTATCTTTATTTCCTGAATGCTTTTGCTGTGCTCATGACGGGAAAATCATTGCTGGGACTGTTCGTCGTTGAATGTGTGTTTATGTTCCTGTGCGCAAGAATTGTCTACGCTATGCTCTCAAAATACACGGACAGAATCACAGCGTTTCTGGCTATGCAGATATTCATGATGATTGTCATGAGACGCACTATCTTTGAGGGCGGAAACTTGACAGAAGAATATTCCCTGCTGTTCCACGTGTGCGCAATATATCTTGTTGTGCGTGATGAGGGCCGTCATTCGTGCCTCATGATGATGCTTCAGGGAGTGCTCGCCGGAATAACTCTGTGCTTCAGGCCAAACATGATGATGATGTGGGGAGGAATAGCCCTCGTCTCTGGAGTTGATATGCTCCGCAAAAAACGCTTCATGCTGCTCCTAGGGAATATCGCTGCAGGACTCGCAGGCTTGGTGATTTCTCTTCTCCCCGCCGTAATCTATGCGGTGCTCAATGACTCGGTGAATGATACTCTGTTCGGGATGTTCGGCTACAACTTTGTGTACATTTCGGGAGCAGCTCCATTCCTGAAGAGAGCCGCAAGCGTCATGATTCATGCAGATAAATTCCTGCTGCTGTCTCTTATCCTGTCAGCAATAATCATGTTCAACAAGTCCCCCTATTACTGGGCTATGCTGGCCTTCAGTGCAGCTAGTGTATGCATTTCCGGAAGGACTTACGGGCATTACTATATATGCCTTGCGGTGTTCATGCTGCCCTTTGCGTATGAAGCTGCCCTGCGAATCCCAAAGAATAAGTATAAATTCATGATACCTGCTGTGATGGTGATAACTGTGCTTTTAGGGTTCAGGCCTCCGGAATTTGTGAGGGCATTTTTCGGCAGAGAGGTGATTCCGCCTGATGAGTATATACGCTGCAACGAACCGTATTACTCTGAACATGAGAGAGTGTTAGTTACGCGAAATGATGTGAGGTTGTATAACGTGCTGGGAGTTATTCCACAAGAGAAGTACTTTTACGTGCCGTCGAACAGCTACGAGGCATTCCCTGAGCCTGTAGACTCTCAAATATCATCAATTTTAAGTGGCGTAAACGACGTAATCATCATCAAGTACAGGAAGGAAGAACACGAAATTTACCCAGAGTCCGGCAGAAGTGAAGAGATAGCTGCATACCTCGCGGAAAATTACGACCTGCTATATCGCGACGAGAGCAATAATACAGCAATGTATGGACGCAAATAGTGAGAAGATTAAATCCTTCGTAAGGATAACTTGTATAGTATATAGTGGTGTGCAGTGCTATCATAATGCGGTAATAATTTTTGTGGCATATTTACAGACGCAGAAATAACAAATCAGCATTATACACGATAGACAAAACATAAAGGAGGTCGAAAAATCTTGACTCTTAACTTAGGACTCAAGACGGACTATGCACTAACGACATTTCATCACGCTGACCAACGAACATTCACGCGTAACAGGACAAGACTAGCCGGACATCTTCACGGCACATTGGAGGCAGAATAATGTACTCTACCTTAAAATTTGCTGCAAGTGCTGCAAAGGCTTTAATCTTTCCGCGTCAAAGAACTGGCATCCTCTTATTCTATGACAAACTCAGCGACGAAAAGCTCATCAGGAAGCTCTTCAAGTATTTCATGGGATACGATATCGACCTCGATAATCCCAAGACGCTATGCGAAAAGCTGAACTGGCTCAAACTCTATGACCGAAGGCCTGAATACACAACTATGGCTGACAAATACGCTGTCAAGAAGTTCGTAGCTGACAGGATAGGCTCTGAACATGTCGTGCCGCTGCTCGGAGTGTGGGACAGGTTCGACGACATAGACTTTGATGCGTTGCCTGAACAATTCGTGCTGAAGTGTACTCATGATTCCGGAGGGTTCGTAGTCTGCAGAGACAAAGCAACGTTCGACAAGCAGGCTGCCCGCACAGCTCTAGAGAAATCTTTGGCCAATAACTACTACTTGATGTACCGTGAATGGGTCTACAAAGACGTTCCTAGAAGGATAATCGCTGAACAGTATATCCCGTCTTTAGGCAAGCCGGAATCCATAGAGATAAAGGTTACGTGCTTCAACGGTATAGCCAAGCTGAACACGATATGCAGAGGGATTGCACATGACCTACCCGAAAAGAGGAGCAATGATCACTACGACCGAGACATGAATCGGCTTATGTTCTCCGTAGTCTACAAGAATCCAGAAGTTCCGGAAAAGATACCCGAGCAGATGCCAGAGATTATTGCGTTGAGCGAGAAGCTATCTGCAGGTATTCCGCAGGTGCGCGTGGACTGGTATATAGTTGACGGGCAAATATACTTCGGGGAATTTACGTTCTACACGTGGGGCGGATTCATGAAGTTTGAGCCTCCGGAGTATGACGAGATACTCGGCTCGTGGCTCACTCTCCCCGATAAGCACTAGATAAATAAAGACTCCCCCCCTTCTCTGGAGGGAGTCTCTATTTATGCGTTAATGTATTGGGTTGAATTCCTTACTCAGCAATTCTCTGAAGGCATCGAGACTCATGCTCCCCAAGTCTCCCTCTGAACGCTTGCGAACTCCGACGGTGCGTGCCTCTTTCTCCTTGTCGCCGACCACGAGCATGTACGGAACTTTCTGCATCTGCGCATCACGGATCTTGCGGCCGAGTTTCTCCTCCCTGCTGTCAATCTCGACTCTGAGTCCCCAATCCATGAACTCACTCTGCAGTTCGCGTGCGTAATCCATGTGGTCAGACGCAATCGGGATAATCTTTACCTGCACCGGTGCGAGCCAGTACGGGAATGCTCCTGCGTAGTGCTCGATCAGTATTCCCATGAAACGCTCTATGCTTCCGAAAACCACACGATGAATCATTACGGGCGTGTGTTCTGCTCCGTCCTCGCCGATGTACTTTACGTCAAAGCGTCCCGGCATCTGGAAGTCTAGCTGTATAGTTCCGCACTGCCACGTCCTGCCTATGCAGTCCTCAAGGTGAAAGTCTATCTTCGGCCCGTAAAATGCTCCGTCGCCGGGATTAATCGTGTAGGGAGTCCCTGTGCTCTCGAGGGCATCACGCAATGCACTCTCTGCTGCTTCCCACTGTTCATCCGTGCCCATCGAGTCCTCCGGGCGGGTCGAAAGCTCCACCGTGTACTTGAAGCCGAAAACGTCGGTGTAAACGTAGCGGTCAAGCTCCATTATTGCGAGGACTTCATCCTTTATCTGCTCAGGAGTGATGTACGTGTGCGAGTCGTCCTGCGTGAAGCACCGCACCCTCATCAGGCCGTGAAGGACTCCGCTCCGCTCGTGCCTGTGAACACACCCTAATTCTGCTAACCTCATGGGCAGTTCACGATAGCTGCGTAACTGTGTCTTGTAGACTAGGATGCTTCCTGGACAGTTCATCGGCTTGATTGCGTAGGGCTTCTCGTCAATCTCCGTGAAGTACATGTTATCCCTGTAGTGATCCCAGTGTCCCGAGCGCATCCAGAGTTCGCGGTCGAGAATCTGCGGAGTCTTTATCTCTGTGTAGCCGCGCTTGACGTGTTCGCGCCTCCAAAAGTCAATGAGCGTGTTCATGATGGCCATACCCTTTGGGTGGAAGAACGGGAAGCCCGGGCCTTCTTCATGCAGACTGAAGAGGTCTAAGTCCTTGCCGAGCTTGCGGTGATCTCTGAGCTTGGCCTCCTCCATCCTGCGCAGATACTCTTTCAGCTCGTCGGGTGTCGCAAAGGCCGTTCCGTAAATTCTCGTGAGCATCTTGTTGTGCTCATCTCCGCGCCAGTATGCTCCGGCAATCGTGAGGAGCTTGAAGTTGTGTAATTTCGCTGTGCTCTCAACGTGAGGGCCTCTGCATAAATCTGCGTATTCTCCCTGCTTGTAGACTGACACGGTCTCCGCGTCAATGTCGGTGATTAATTCCGTCTTGTACGGGTCATCAGCAAAGAACTTCAGCGCGTCGGCTTTGCTCATGTCCTCGCGGGTAACCTTCTCGGCTGCTCCTGAGATTTTGCGCATCTCGGCCTCTATCTTGGGGAGGTCTTCCTCCGTGATCGTTCCTGCAACGTCAACGTCGTAGTAGAACCCGTCCTTGATTGCAGGGCCGACTCCGAAGTGCGATCCGGGGTAGAGACGCAAAATTGCCTGCGCCATGAGGTGGGCGGTGCTGTGGCGGAGGATCTCGAGGCCTTCAGGTGAATCAACAGTGATTGCGGAGACTTCACCGGATGTGCTGACGCTTGCGGAGAGGTCGCGGGGTTCGCCGTTGAAGTTTGCGGCTATAGCTTTCTTGCTGTCGATGCCGAGAGACTTGATGACCTCGTGAAGAGTCATGCTGCCGTTATCTGTCTCGAATACTTTATCTTCATGCTTGAACTGTAGCAATGATATTCCTTCCTTGTCGTAATGTTTGAGATTTTGCGAGAAAGAATATCACCTAAATATTTTCACGGCAAGTTCACGAGTATAGCTCACGTATTCTCTCTATGATGTCTGCGTCAACTGATGGATGGAATTTTCGGGCGAACATTGCGGGAGAGGCCTGTATCTCGTCAAGGTCTGACAGCCTGAACGTGTAAGGATGTGCTCCGCTTCCTCTTGGCCAGTCAATGAGCCGCATAATTGAGCTTAATATGCTGCCTCCTATTTCCTCGCAGTAAAGGTTATCGCGAAAAGGTGAATTAATCAGTACAGTGTGAAGATAAATCTCTGTTGACATGAACGTATTGTGCAGAACAGATTTTATCCATTCCTGCTGCGACAGAAGGTATCTTGCGAATTTATCTGTTATGCTGAACCAATCACTGCCTTTCTGAAAATTAACTCCCTTGTTTCTGTGAACTCCAATAACCTTCTGAACCTTAAGGCACAAACTATTCAGCTTTCGTATAAATATGTTTCCTTTTTCTCTGCCAATGTATTCTTGAAGCGGGTAGTAGTAACTTACCCATTTATCATGCAAAAAAGTACTATTGCTAAAGTGTACAAACTCGACTCCTTGATGACGCTCGAAGAAGTTAATAATCTCATCACTCTTCTTGATGGGCAAGTCTGCTCCTGAAAGCATGTGATAGTGTCCGTAATGTCCTTCTTGTGTCGCTGCCTTAATGAGAGTCAAAGCTGCCTCTACTTGACTGTATCCTCCCCAAGATACACGTATGCGCGGAACATGAATAACCCTGCTGAACTTCACTAGCTTCAAAGTTTCGGCAGGGTCATAACATTTATTTTTCGCGTCCATGTGGATGAATATATCAATTTTCGGGTGATCCAGCATCTGAAGCAGTGCCTCAAACACGGAATTTACCTCATGTGCTATAATGAGTATGGCTTGCTTGCTTGCTTGCTTGTCGATTCAGGCACAGAATACATAACCTTATCAAGTACCTTTCTGCAAAATTGTTATCGGGAATTTTTCTGTTACATTATACACTACATGCTGCAAAGATGAACAGGGAAGCCGCAAAACTTTACAGCCTCCCATCACTAAATGTTACGCTAATGCTCCGGCAATATCCGCATCACCCGTTATAGGGTTCACCTTCTCAAGCGTCCCCTTCCTGAACGTTACCAGCGCAGGCAGCTTCTCAGCAAGCCCCATCTTCTCAGTCATCCTCGCGTTCTTATAGCCGTCTATCACAGGAATGTTCGCACCATGAGCCTTTGCAAATTTCTCTACGTTATCAGCAAGCCGCACCTGCACCGGATCAATGCTCGAGTAGAACAACGCTGCCACAAAGTCAGGCTCGAGGAGTGTCGCTCTCAAATGCACCTGCTCGTTGATGTACGCACTCGCAGCCATCGCAGCAACTGCCCCGTCCGATGCAGCAGTGATTACCTGACGAAGATACTTGCTCCTCACGTCTCCGGCAGCAAATATCCCCTCTACTGATGTCTCCATGCGGTCATTCGTGATTATCCATCCGCCCTTCTCAGCATCGACGAGTCCGCGCACGCATTCATCATCCGGTTCTTGTCCGACGAACATAAACACTCCCGCAACAGGCAGCTCTGAAGTCTCGTTAGTCTTCACGTTCCTGATTACGATATTCTCGACCATGCCCTTGCCCTCTATCTTCTCGACTACAGAATTATAGACAGGCTCAATTTTTGGGTTAGCTAGTGCCTGAGATATTGCCGACCTGTCAGCCCGGAACTCGTCCCGTCTGTGAATTATGTACACCTTTGACGCAAATTTTGTGAGGTAGTTTGCTTCCTCTACTGCTGTGTTGCCTCCGCCTACTACTGCGATCTCGTAGTCCTCAAAGAATGCTCCGTCGCAAACTGCGCAGAAACTCACGCCCTGCCCGATGTGTTCAGCCTCTCCCTCACAGCCGAGCCTCCGGAAATGCGCTCCCGTCGCAACAATTACTGCCTCTGCTTCAAGTTCGCTGGTCTCGCTGCCGGTCTTGGTGATGATTATCTTCTTGTCATTGCGTAACTCTACCTTACTGCTGTCGACCCTGCGTATCTCCGTCCCGAACTTGAGCGCGTGGGACTTGAACATTTCGGCAAGTTCCGAGCCTGATGCGTGAGAGACGGCGGGGTAATTCTCCACTTCGTCGGTGTTATTGATCTGTCCTCCGGGGACTCCGCGCTCGAGCACGAGGACATCGAGTCCTGCACGCTTGCCGTAAATTGCTGCGGACATTCCGGCAGGACCTGCTCCGATTATCACTAGTTCATGCTTCTCCATAAATTTATGCCTCCGTTCTGTTTTCAGGCTATGATACCATGTCATGAACTCACTGCGCATTATGCTTATTGCCTGCTGAGTATCTTCCGCAATGTGGTACTATGTTATGCATTCCAGATTAACAATGAAGGGTGATTAACTTTGTCAGTAATTGAGATCAACAAGGACAATTTCGAGGCCGAGTTCCTGAACAGCGGGCTTCCTGTAGTGATGGACTTCTGGGGGCCTGGCTGCGGGCCGTGCATGGCTATGATGCCTAAGTATCACGAACTTGCAGACAACCCGAAGTATCAGGGAAAGGTGAAATTCTGCAGCACTGACACCTCAAAGAACCGCAGGACGGCCGTGAACATGAAAGTGATGTCTCTTCCTGCGTTTGTGTTCTACAAGGACGGCAGGGAAGCAGCCCGCCTAATGGGGAACAAGGCGACTATTGAGTCAGTGAGGGCGAAAGTAGAGGAGCTTATGTGAGGCAGATGAAGCGCGCAGCCTGTGAAGACTCCACTCCGCAGGCTGTCATATCTTCATGCAGTTTCTTCATGGATGCTCCGCCCGAACCTCCAGTACACTATCACTGATACGGCAGTCATCATAATATCTGCAACTACCTGCGTCCACACAATGCCGTACATTCCAAACACGTAATTCATGATGAACAATAACGGAATGTTGAAGACAACCCATCTTTCCGTGCCGAGAGCTAAGGCCTTTCCGCCGTGCCCCACTGCCTGAAAGAAATTCACTAGGTGAAAGCACATGAACATGAACGGTGTAGCGAGCACACTATCCTTAAGCTGTCATCTCTTCACGCAGTTTCTTCATGGATGCTCCGCTCGAACCTCCAGTACACTATCACCGATACGGCAGTCATCATAATATCTGCAACTACCTGCGTCCAAACAATGCCGTACATTCCGAACACGTAATTCATGATGAACAATAACGGAATGTTGAAGACAACCCATCTTTCCGTGCCGAGAGCTAAGGCCTTTCCGCCGTGCCCCACTGCCTGAAAGAAATTCACTAAGTGAAAGCACATAAACATGAACGGTGTAGCTAGCACCCTCGCCCTCAAGAAGTGAGTCCCGAGTTCTACGGTCTGTGCGTCCTCAATGAATATCCTCATTATCTGGGGAGCAAATATCTCGTACAGTGCGACGGCCGCAAAACCGATCACGAGTCCGACGAGCCGCGAGAAATTCACAGCTTCACGCATACGTGCAAAGTTTCTTGCGGAGTAGTTGTAGGCAGCGAGCGGCATCATTCCCTGACATAAGCCTATCCCGACATTAAGGGGTAACCTTTCTGCCTTGAGAACTATTCCTACTGCAGCAAGGGGAATATCTCCGTAACCTGAAGCCAGCTTGTCAATGATGATGTATGTGATGTCGAAGAGAGTAACTGATATTGCAGCAGGTATCCCTACGGCAAATATTGAGTATGCATTCTGACGCGAGGGTATTATGTTCCGGACTGAGAGCGAGAGAATGTTATTGCCCTTCATCCTCAGAATAACTATCAGGAAGTATGAGCAGATTATCACGTTCGAGAGCATGGTAGCTATTCCTGCACCCAAAACCTCATAACCTTTAGGCAGAAGCACGAACATGAACAGGGGATCAAGCCCCATGTTAATTATTCCGCCCATCGAGACACCGAAGCCTGCCTGTTTAGCGCAGCCTGTTGACCGCAGAAAATTGCTCAGGGTCATAGATAGTATTGTGGGTACAGCACCAATCACGATAACGCAGAATGTGTACTGCTTTGCGAATGGCATCGTGTCATTGCTCGCTCCCAGTAAACGTAATACCGACTCCATGAATACGAACATAGACAGCGCAAATATACCGGCAGATATTATTGTCATGTAGAAGCAGAATGATGATACAGTCTTGGCCTCGTCTTCACGCTTTGCTCCCATGAGACGGGAAATCAGAGTCCCGCCCCCTATGCCGAAGAGATTCGCAAACGTTATAGATATGTTGAAGACCGGCAGCAAGAGGGATACTCCCGCAACCATTAAGGGATTATTAGTGCGTCCGATGAAGAAAGTATCAGCAAGATTGTAGACGAGAATAATTAGCTGTCCGAATATCATTGGCAGTGCTAACTCTGTGAGAGCCTTCGGTATAGGCCAAGACTCGAAAACTTCTCTGTTAATGTTATGCGTTTTTGGCATGGATTATCACACTCCTTCAATGATACACACAATAAATCCCCCTGCATAATAACAGAGGGACTCGTTCTCTCAGCTAATAAGCCAGCTTGTAAATCTCCTTCACGTCCTCAGCGTCTAATACCTTCAGGCTTCCATACGGCAATAATTTACACGCATTCTCAGCAAGTTTCTCTATGTCGTCCTCCTTCAGGCCAAGCTCCCGCAGAGTCGTCGGCGCGTTTATCTCCTTGAAGAAGTCCTCCAGAGACTCGATCGCCTCGAGTGCCCTGTCCTCGTCCTCTCCCTCATAGATTCCGAAAACTCCCTCGCCAAGCCTCGCAAAAGGCTCGGGGTTCTCCTCGTACAAGTACCTCGACCATGCAGGCATCACCACAGACAAGCTCGCTCCGTGCGCTGCTCCGTACAGAAGGCTTATTGCGTGCCCGAGCTTGTGGGACGAGAAATCTCCTCTCGTCTTCCTGCCGAGCGACAAGAATCCCGAATGCGCCATCATTCCCGCCATTGCGTAATCTGCTCTCGCGTCGTAGTCCTTCGGGTCATCTATCAGCGCAGGTATCACTCCCATCATCGTACGGATAAGCGCGTAGCTCTGCTCGTCCATCAATGCAGACTCGTCGTCGCCGTCAAGCACCCGCTCCAGAACGTGGGCTATTATGTCTACTCCTCCGTAGACTGTCTGTTTCTGAGGCAGCGTGAACTGGAACGACGGATCAATCACAGAAATTTTCGGGTAAAGCGCGGGGCTGCTCATTGAGATTTTGTCCTGAGTCTCAGGGTTGCTGATTACTGATATGCAGTTCACTTCGCTTGATGATGCTGAAGCCGTAAGCACTCCGTAAATTGGCATAGCGTCAGCAATTTTTGCCTTCCCTGCATAGAAGTCCCACACGTCGCCGGAATACTTCGCTCCCGCAGCAATGGCCTTAGCTGTGTCAAACGCGCTCCCTCCGCCGATGGGCATTATCGCGTCAATCCCCCCGGCCTTCACACGGGCGACTCCCTCTCTCACCTTGCCGATTAACGGGTTGGGCTTCACGTCGTTCACGTCAGAGAAAGTTATTCCCGCACGCTTCAGCATGTCCGTAACCTGTTCGTATGCTCCGCTCTTGAATGTACCCTTGCCTCCGTAGACAAGAAGCACTCCTTTAATGCCTGATGCCTTGAGCGGGGATTCAAGCTCCTTCACTGTGTCCCTGCCGAAAATTAATGCCGTAGGGTTGTTCCAAGTGAAATTATGCATGTGTCATCACTCCTAAAAGTTGAAGTATCGTTTGGCGTTCTCGTAGCTGATATTCCGGACGATTGAGCTTAGAGTATCCATGTCAGCAGGGAAAAATCCTCCCTCTGTCCATTCGCCGATGAGCCTGCACAGAATCCTTCTGAAGTATTCGTGTCTCGGGTAGCTCAGGAAACTGCGCGAGTCCGTAAGCATTCCGATGAAGCCGGGAAGGTAGCCCAGACTTGCAAGGGATTTCATGTGTGCAGTCATGCCCTCGAAGTGATCCTCGAACCACCACGCAGAGCCGTGCTGAATCTTTGAGACTCCCTCTATCGTGTCATCTTGGAAGCACCCGCAGATAGTATCGATCGCTGAGTTGTCTTTTCCGTCAAGGCTGTAGAGTATCGTTTTCGGGAGGGCATTAACCCGCTGGAGTTCGCCCAAGAATTCTGCAGTCTCCGCACTCATGGCCGAGTTGTCCACGCAGTCAAAGCCTGTGTCGGCTCCCAAGCGACCGAACATCGGAATATTGTTGTCGCGCTTCACTCCGTAATGTATCTGCATAGCCCAGCCCCGTTTGTGGTACTCATGAGCTACGAACATCATGAATGCTGTAGTGAATTTGTCTCTGGCTTCTGAGTCCGGAATATTCCCGCTGAGACGTGAGGCGAAAATTTCCTCTATATCCTGCTCTGATGCAAGATTGCATGTGATTCTGGCCATCCCGTGATCGCTGAGTTTGCAGCCGTGTGCCGCGAAAAAGTCCATGCGCTTGGATAGTGCTGCTTTCAGGGACGCGAAGGAGTCTATCTTCATGCCTGCAGCTTCAGAGAGTTTTGCGAGGTATTCAGGCCAAGCAGGCTTCTCAATGTACATAGCTTTATCCGGCCGCCATGCAGGAAGTACACGGGGCTTGAACGACGGGTCAGCGGCTATTTTCTCGTGCCACTCCAGAGAGTCCGCGGGGTCATCGGTGGTGCAGACTGTCTCAACATTGCTCATGCTGATTAAGTCCCTCGCTCCGAAGTCAGGACGGTGAAGTGTATCATTGCAGAGTTTCCAGACTTCTTCAGCAGTCTTCTCATTCAGGACTCCCTGATAGCCGAAGTACTTGCGCAGCTCGAGATGACTCCAGTGGAATAACGGGTTGCCTATTGCCCGCCCTACGACTTCAGCCCACTTAATGAACTTGTCGTGTTCGCTTGCGTCGCCGGTGATGAATCTTTCGGGGACTCCTGCGCAGCGCATAAGCCTCCATTTATAGTGATCTCCGCCGAGCCACACCTGAGTGATGCTGTCGTAGTGCATGTTCTCGTAAATCTCTCTCGGGTTGAGGTGGCAGTGATAATCGATTATGGGACATGATGAGACCGTGTCATGAAATAGTGTCTTTGCTGTCTGCGTACTGAGCAGAAAATCTTTGTCCATGAACATTATTATTCCCTCCCTATTGATTAATTTATTTAGCAGATGCGACAATTATACATTCTTTTGTTGTTTGGGCAGGTTTATATTACAATTAGCCCGCAATTTCTCAAAAGGGGGAATCATCAACTATGTATAAAGCTATTCTCGCTGACAAAGATACTTGGTGGGTCGGCGTTAATGATTATGAGACTGACTTATTCGAGTCGTTATGGCCTCTTCCTCAGGGAGTCGCCTACAATGCATATATAGTTCTCGGCTCAACAGCGGCGGCAGCCATTGACACAGTGAAAGGGCCGTACCTTGACGAGTACATCAGCAAGCTCACTCAGGCACTCGGAGGCAGAGAGCTTAATTACCTTGTCGTGAATCACATGGAGCCTGATCACGCAGGACTCATCTCGCAGCTTCTTGCGCGCTGGCCCGGCCTGAAGTTCATCGGCAACGCAAAGACTGTACCCATGCTGAAGGGTTATCACGGCATTGACGAGAACATCATAGCCATGAAGGACGGAGACACTCTCGACTTGGGAGGCCACGTCCTGAAGTTCGCAACTGTCCCGATGCTGCATTGGCCTGAAAGCATGATGACTTTTGACACAACTACAGGAGTGCTCTTCTCCAATGACTCGTTCGGAGGCTTCGGAGCACATGAGGGCGGAATCTTTGACGACCAGAAGAACCCTGAACGCTGGGAGGACGAGATGCTGAGATATTACGCGTGCATTGTGGCCAAGTACTCAAACGTTGTGCAGTCTGCGCTAAAGAAGGTCGGCGGACTTCCTATCAATAAGATATTCCCATCACACGGAACGCTTTTCCGAGATGACGTGAAGAAAGTGATTGCGCTTTATGACAAGTGGAGCAAGTTTGAGTCCGAGAAGGGAGCGGTTGTAGTTTACGGCTCAATGTACGGCAACACCCGGAGGATGGCTGAAGCTGTCTGCACCGGATTAGCTGAAGCTGGCGTTAAAGATATAAGGCTCTACGATGCATCACGCACAGATCCTTCATACATACTGCGCGACATCTGGAAGTTCAAGGCGTTTGCGTTATTGTCCTGCACCTACAACACGCAGCTTTACCCGTCAATGGAAGCTGTTTGCTCGAAGCTCCTTAACCGTATGCCCAAGAATAAGTTAGTCGGAGTCGCAGGGAGCTATTCATGGAGCAAGGGAGCATTAACGGCGTTGCAGGATTACGCCGCGAAAAGCAAGCTCGAAGTTGTCGGCCCGGCAGTGGAAGTTTACGCATCACCGACGGATGAAGACCTCGTGCAGTGCTGCGAACTCGGAAAGAACATCGGCGGGGCTATGGCATGAGCGGCTACGTAACGCGTCCGAAGCGCAATAACGAAATCTGGATGACGGAATACAGCACCGACAACCTGAAGCTCTCAATGCGCGTGAAAGACATTCTGCACTCAGAGAAAACGCCGTATCAGGAACTCCTCATCACGGACACATACGAGTACGGAAGAGTGCTTATGCTTGATGGTGCGTACCAGCTAACTGAACGCGACGAGTTCACGTACTCTGAGATGATGGCTCATGTGCCTCTGTGTGCACACAAGAATCCTGAAAACGTGCTCATCATAGGCGGAGGAGACGGAGCAATTATGCGTGAAGTCCTGAAGCATGAGTGCGTGAAGAAATGCACCCTCATTGACATTGACGAGAGAGTGATTGAGTGCTCGAAAAAGTACCTGCCGTTTGCGGGCTGTGCATTCAGTGATGAACGTGCAGATGTTAAGTGCATGGACGCAATGAAGTATATTCGTGAGACACCTGAACGCTACGACGTTGTGATTGTTGACAGCACTGACCCGGTAGACTTTGCTTCGGGACTCTTCAGGTCGGATTTCTACGCTGACGTTAAGCGCGTCATGAATCCTGAAGCTATGCTGTCTGAGCTTACGGAGTCGCCGTTCACGGATAAGGACTTGATGACTCAGGCTATAAGCGAGATGCGCAAAGTGTTTCCGCTGGTGAGGATGTATTGGGGAGTAGTGCCGACTTACCCGTCCGGAATGTGGACGTATGGGCTTGCGTCGATGAAGGATGACCCTAGCGAGCCAGTGAGAACGGTGAGTCCGACGAGGTACTACACGAGGGAGATACACCGAGCATCATTTATTCTTCCTCCGTTCCTTGCAGAGATAATAGAGTAAGAGAATCCCCCCAGTTTATGCTGAGGGGATAATTATTATCACAGCCTATCACGCAGATAGTTCACGGCCTCATTGACCGGCACGTTCTCCTGAACTCCTGCCTTCATGTCCTTCACAGCAACAGAATTATTCTCTCTCTCGCTCTGCCCTATGATGCACGCGAAATCACATGCTCCTGCATTCTTCATCTGAGCCTTAAAGCCCCGTCCTGAAGTGTCGCACTCCGCACTGATTCCTGCCTTCCTGAGTTCGTGAGTCAAGACCTGCACGCTCGCACGTGATTCTTCGTCCAGAGCAGCGCAGTACACGCGGGTTTTAGGCACTTGGCCGAATGAGCAGCCCTGTTCCTCCATGACGAGCATTATTCTGTCGACACCGCAAGCAAACCCAACGCCGGGGACTTTTCCTCCGCCTATTGCTGATGACAAATTGTCGTAACGTCCTCCTCCGGCTACAGCGTTCTGCGCTCCCAAGTCTCCCGAAAGTATCTCGTATGCTGTCTTGGTGTAGTAGTCGAGTCCCCGGACGAGTCTCTTGTCGAGCCTGTAGGAGAAGCCCAGACGTTCGAGGCCTGCTCTGACCTGAGCGAAGTGTTCTCGGCACTCATCACACAGCGAGTCGAAGATGTCGGGTGCTCCGTCCGCGACGAGTCCGCACTGCTCCTTCTTGCAGTCGAGGATGCGGAGAGGGTTGCGGGAGAGTCTGTCGAGGCAGGTCTCGCAGAGGGAGTCCTTGTGTGCGGAGAAGTAGTCGACGAGCTTCTGGCGGTAGACGGGACGGCACTTCTCGCAGCCGACGGAATTAATGACGACCTCGAGATTTCGGAGTCCGAGTCTGCGGAAGAGTTCGAGGCTGAGGGAGATAACCTCAACGTCAGCCATAGCATTACTTATCCCTAAACACTCTGCATCAATCTGGTAGAACTGCCTGTAGCGTCCTTTCTGTGGTCTCTCATGACGGAACATAGGCCCCCAGCTCCACAGCTTGGCACTCGCTCCCTGAACGCATAAGTTGTTCTCAAGTGCACAGCGCATTACTCCGGCTGTTGCTTCTGGGCGTAACGTTATGCTTCTTCCGCCTCTGTCGTTGAACGTGTACATCTCTTTTTCCACTATGTCCGTAGTTTCTCCTACGCCGCGCGAGAATAATTCTGTGTGCTCAAAGATGGGAATGTGTATTTCGCTGAAGCCGAAGTCCTGCATTGTCTGTGAGGCTGTCTTGATGATGTATGCCCACTTCCACGATTCCGAAGGTAATATGTCTCGTGTGCCTCTTGGTGCATTAATTAATGTCATGTGTAAAAATCTCACTCCCTGCTAAAAATATTAGCTAAGTATAGCCCTGAAATTCATGCGCGCAAAAATTTTTGTGATAGTATTAGCAAATTATCAATCTATAACACATAATCAGGAGGCATTAATTCTCTGTATGGACAATAAAGATTATAAGGATACTCTAAATCTGCCTGTAACAAAATTTCCTATGAGAGCTAATCTCGCTAAACGTGAGCCCGGCTTTCTGGAGTTCTGGCACTCACAGGACATCTATCACAAAGCCCTTAATGCACGGGAGCATTCACCCGAACACTTCCAGCTTCACGACGGCCCGCCCTACGCAAACGGAGATATTCACATCGGGACAGCGTTCAACAAGATACTGAAGGACTTTATTGTGAAGTCAAAGACTATGACCGGAAGGTACACTCCTTACGTTCCCGGCTGGGACACTCACGGACTGCCCATAGAGTTACGTTCTCTCAGGGACGCAAAGCTCTCAAAGCTCGGCACAGGCGTAGACCCCGTAGCGTTACGCAAACAGTGCAAGGCTACAGCACTTCACTATCTCGACGTTCAGCGCGAAGAGTTCAAGAGACTCGGAGTTCTCGGCGAGTGGGATCATCCATACATCACGCTAGATCCGAAGTATGAGCACCTCGAGCTTCACGCGTTCGCTGACATGGTGGAGAAGGGCTTAATCTACAGAGGCTTGAAGCCCGTATACTGGTGCACAGACTGCCAGACTGCACTGGCCGCAGGAGAGATAGAGTACTGGGACGAAGAATCCCCCTCCGTGTACGTCGCCTACCCGCTGCCCGGAGCATCACAGAAATTCCCTCAGCTCGCAGGAAAAGACGTGTACATCGTCATCTGGACAACCACCCCGTGGACTCTCCCGTCAAGTGCAGGTGTAGCAGTACATCCACGATATGACTACACATTCTTTGAGGCTGACGGCAAAGTTTACGTGTTTGCGTCGGCTCTGAGAGACTCGGTAAGTGCACACACAGGACTCACCTTCACGGAACTCTTCACGGTCAAGGGAGCAGACCTCGAGAACATGAAGCCCCTTCACCCATTCTATGAGCATGAATTGTTAGTTGTGCTCGCCGATTACGTCGAACTCGAGACAGGCACAGGCTGCGTCCACACTTCACCCGGGCACGGTGTCGAGGACTACGAAACAGGCGTAAGATACGGCCTCAAAGTCTACAGCTCAGTTGATCACGCAGGATACTTTGAGAAAGATTTACCCATCGTCGGAGGAATGAGTCTCGCTGACGGCGGCAACAAAGCAATTGAGCTTATCAGGGAAAAAGGCCGTTTGCTCGGAATCGGCAAGATAGATCACAGCTACCCTCACTGCTGGAGGTGCAAGAAGCCCGTAATCTTCAGGGCAACGGATCAGTGGTTCATCAACGTGAAGGAGTTCCGCGACGAGGCACTGCGCATCATTGATGAAGAAGTGAAGTGGATACCTGACTGGGGACGCGACAGAATCTATAACATGGTTAGCTCGCGTTCAGACTGGTGCATCTCGCGCCAGAGAGTCTGGGGGATTCCTGTACCCGCTCTTCACTGCAAGGACTGCGGACAGTTCACCCTCTCGCCGGACAGAATCCGAATGCTCGCCGAGAAGGTCAAGGACGCTGAAGACGGAACGAGCATCTGGTGGAGCGAGTCTCTCGAGTCGCTGTTCGGAGAGAAGGCATGCTGCGATCACTGCGGCTCTCACAATGTCGAGAAGGACAGCAACATTCTTGATGTCTGGTTCGACTCGGGAGTGTCTCACATGTCGGTGCTCAACGAGAGATTCGGACTCTCTTGGCCGTGCGATATGTACCTCGAGGGCAGCGACCAGCACAGAGGATGGTTTCAGTCATCATTGCTCACAGCTACAGCCATCAAGGGCAAAGCACCTTACGCGCAGGTTCTGACTCATGGGTTCACTCTTGACGGCGAGGGCCGGAAGATGAGCAAGTCTCTCGGCAACACGATAGCCCCTCAGGAGATCTGCAACGAGTTCGGAGCGGACATACTGAGGCTGTGGGTTGCGTCAACGGACTACAGAAACGATGTGCGCATCTCAAAGCAGATACTCAAGACGTTATCCGAGACTTACCGTCGAATCAGGAACACGGCGAGATTCCTTCTCGGCAACCTTCACGACTTCAACCCTGCCGAGCCAGTGAAGTATGAGTCTATGCTGTCGATGGACAAATGGATTCTTGACAGGCTGCACAGAATCATAGCCCGCGCTTACGAGGCCTTCGAGGAGTACGAGTTCCATGTGCCGGTGTCGCTGATACATTCATTCTGCGTAAATGAGCTTTCGGCGTTCTACCTTGACATCAGCAAAGACAGGCTCTACGTCGAAGCCTCAGACTCACTGACGCGCAAGAGTGCACAGACCGCAATGTGGGAGATACTCTCATGCCTCACAAGAATGCTCGCTCCATTGCTGAGTTTTACGGCAGAGGAAATCTGGCAGGAGATGAGGGAGATTGACTCGTCGCTTCCTGAGAGCGTATTTCTTGCTGATTTCCCGAAGCAGAATCCCGAGTATCTGAATGATGAGCTTGCT
>JAFSUD010000078.1 GCA_017445405.1 Synergistaceae bacterium | reverse complement strand
TCAAGTCAAGTCAAGTCAAGTCAACCTATTGCGCTTTTTTCCGGGAGTAATCATCGCTATCACGCTTCTGTTCTGCGGAACGGCCTTTGCGGATTTAGTCTTTCTTGAGAACGGAACGCTCTCTCGGGTAGACTCACAGGGCATCACTCACTCAACCGACATCACAGCAAGTTACGTATTCCCCTTCACTCACAACGGCAATCCCAGAATCCTCACAGCAGACTCACAGGGCAATATAGCAGTCTATGACCCGGCTAATCTATCTTCACCGTTATCTTCTGGGACTCTCACGACAGGTTCAGGCAATTTCGAGCCAGTTGCTGCTGCAGAACTCGGAAGCAATATAGTCATTAATTGTGATGGCTCATTGTTCGAGGTTGCTCCTCAGACCTGCGAAGTTGTCAGTTCCTACGGGGCACAGTACAGCGGCTACGACAGCAACTGTAACAGGAGGTATGCTGCTGGTGATGAGGGAGTGTCAGGTATTTACCCTTACGGCGGGCAGCTCGTAGTGATGATTGACAGAGTAAACAGCTATGGTAGCAGCTGGGAGTTCAGCAGAATAGTAACTATGGACACTCTGGGACATATCACGGGGACGTTTGACGACTTCGAAGTTTACGGAGCACTTGAGGCGAGCGGAGGCGAACTGTATTTTGCGCTCGGGGATTACGCATACTACCGCAATGCTGAGGCAGCGAGTCTTCAGGGCATCTACAGAGTCTCCCGAATGCTCGGCAACATGGACTACCATAACGCAGTGAGAGTCATCAGTCATAACCCCTGCCAGATGACACGCGACGGCAAAGGCGGACTCTACTACTCAGTGTACGGCGGAGAAGAGATGAACTACTTCGGTTCTGTGCGCTACATCTATCACTGGGACGGGTCAAGCTCCTCACAGGTTTACGACATCGGAGCAAACGGGAGCAGTGCATACAACGGCGGCATCAATGATATTCAGTACGACATCACGAACGGGATACTTTACGCGGAAATTAACGGCGAGCTTACTGCGTTAGTGCCTGACAGCTCGGGAAATCTTACAGCCTCGCATAATCTCGGAAGCTCGGTTAATCAGTGGACAGTTGCGGGCAATCCTGCAGAAGGCTCATCAGGAAACCCGGCGATTCCGCAGACTCCTGCACAGCCCCAGACTCCGACTCAGACAACGACTCTCCCCTCTGGAGTCATCGAGCCAGCTCCGGAACTCTCGCCCGACGTTGTGGCAAACTTGGCTTCTCTCGTGAGCACAGACTCATCACAGATACGCTTCATCACTCAGGAGAACATCTCATCCCCCGAAGACCCCACACAAGCCATGAAGGACTACATGCATAATGATGGCTATGACGCTGCCTATAAGCTCAACACATTGACAGTGAGCAATGACGGCTATTATGTCTTCCTCGTGAATGTCCCTGACGAACTCGTCGGAATGAAGGTCAGCGACGTGAGGATGTATGCACTCAAGCACGCAGATTTCTCATCATCATTCATGAGCCTGATAAATGGCATTCTGAACTATGGGGAGATAACGAATCTCTTCGGCGTTAAGATTGAGACTCTGGAAGCTAAAGTGCTGGCTATAGGTTTCCTGCAGGCCGGGACTCCCTTCAGTGTGTATCTTGCTAAGATAATCATCGCTCTCTTGGCCGGAGGATGCGATTCAGGACTCGGGATTGTTGCTATATGCGTGCTGTCTGCTACAATCTTCTCACGCAAAATATTATCTTTCATGAGGTGATTTGTTATGTTCAGGAAGTTATTGCTCTCTTTATTGTTCGCGGCTCTCCTGTGCGGGACTGTTCACGCTGACCTAGTGTACGAGTACAGCAACTACGGTCAGGGTATGGGCATCAGAAGCATCACGCAAAACGGCTCTGCTTTCTCGCAGGGACAGGATGTCAGTCTCGGCGCATCAGCTAATGATACTTATGTATGCTCCTTCACGCACGGAGGACAGAACAGGATTCTTGTGTCATCTATAGAGATAGATGATGATGAAGATGCGTCGTGGTCAGGCTACGCAAACTCTTTCACGCTGCGTGTCTATGACCCTGCTAACCTGTCATCGCCGTTAGTCCAGAAGAATCTGGGATCGAGCGGTCTAGGCCTCATGGGAATATCGAGCGTAGCGGAGTTCGGTAACAACATTCTTGTGTCGGGCATGGGTTTTCAGAGTGCGGTGATTGCAGAGATCAACCCCGAGACTCTGGACGTAGTGAACACGTACAGGCATTTCGGGATGTCTGACTTCTCAACAGATGACTTCTCCTTCTTCGTCTCAGCGGTGGCGGTCTACAACGGAACGATATATGCGGCCTTCATGCACCAGATCTCAGACCTCAGCGGCAACAATGACAACTACAACGACAGAGTAGATTTCGTTACGATGAGCAGTGTCGGCAATGTTACAGCAAGGCACGAGAACTTCTCGCTTCCGAACAGCTTTGCAGGTATGGCCTTCAGCGGAGGGAGCTTCTATGTCGGAATTGGCAGCGTCTCAGCTTACCGCGCTGATGACTCCAGCAAGTACGGAATATACCGCGTCAACAGCATCAACCCGAGCGAGGCAGTGAGAGTCCTTGAGGGCGATATAAATCATCTGTGCACTGACGGAAACGGAGGGTTTTACTACACGCTCAACGAGGAAGAATCCGGAGGAAGCAGCGGCAACAGCTACAATTTCTCAGGGATGAGCCGGACTGTCTATCACTGGAACGGAAGCGCAGGCGAACAGGTTTACCAGTCTTCCAGCAGCTACATTAATGATATGCAGTATGACACATCCACAAACACACTCTTTATCATGCTGTCTGACAGGATTATGGCTGTCATTAACGGCAATGCTTCTCAGGCTGCATCTTTCTCTGCCGGATTTGTTGACTATTTCGCAGTCGTAGGGCCTTCACCTTACGCAAGCGGAACTTCTTCTTCCTCCAATCCTTCAACGCCATCAACTCAGCCTGACAGCAGCGGCGGGAACTCTAACGTAGTACCTGACAGCGGCAGCGGAAACTCTAACGCTGTACCTGACAGCAGCGGCGGGAACTCTAACGCAGTACCCGACAGCGGCAGCACGACGACTACAGGCCTTCCTTCAGGAGTGATAGAGCCTGCAGTGATCACCAGCACTGACATACTGGCGAGATTAGCAGCACTCGTCAGCACCGACGCTTCGAGCATACACCTCATTTCCTACGACAACATCACCGAACCGCAAGAGCCGACGCAGAGCATGAAGGACTACATGAAGAATGACGGTTACGAGGCAGCCTACAAGTTCAACACTGTAACTGTGAGCAATGACGGCTATTATGTGTTCATGATTAATGTACCTGATGAGCTGGTCGGGACAAAGATTAGTGATATAAGGATTTACGCCATGAACTCAGCGAATGTTTCGGGCAGCAAAGCTAACGCCTCATTCATGAGTCTCATCAATGGCCTTCTCAACTACGGGGAACTTACTAATCTATTTGGTGTGAAGATTGACACTTTGGAGAAACAGATTCTTGCTGTGGGATTTCTTCAGGCAGGTACTCCCTTCAGCGTGTACTTGGCAAAGATACTAATTGCTCTGCTTGCAGGGGGCTGTGAATCAGGATTAGGCATTGCGGCTCTGTGCGTGTTGTGCTTCTCACTGTTAAGGCTCAGAAAGTAGCTCGCACAAAAATTGACGGACACAGAGTAAATTTTCCCCTCCGTGCCCGTCTGTTATCTTCCTGATTACGCCTTCCTGTTAGCAAAAACCTTCAGCACCGCAGGCCATACCGCCATACCAAAGAACATTGTGATGAACTCCGCAGCAAACCTCCCGCCGCTTGAGCCAAGTATCTCCGGCATCTTCACCTTCAGGTACGCAAGGCCATAGCCGTAAATTGCTATCCCTATCAACGAGAGAATTAGTCCCTTAACATTAAAGCCAGTCTCCGTGAAATTCACGTACTTCTTCTCAACGATATAGCCCAGTATGAACGCTATCATCGCTCCTGAAGTGCCATATCCTGACCTCTTCATCTTCACAGGGTCAACAAGCAGCTTGCCATTAACGTAATCCATCGGGTAAGTCTTCGTGCTGAAGTACGTTATCGCAAGAATAGACACCACTATTCCCGCAATGAGGTAGATGTTCTCCTTCTCAGGGTGCGCTAGGATTCTTGAAGCTGCATACACTGACACAATGCCCAGTACGCTTCCGACTACTACATCCTGCGGAGTGTGCACGCCCAAGTAGTTACGTGATAACGCAGTCAGGATAATCATTATTCCGCACAGCCACGAGAACCATTTTGCACGCTTTCTTGCCAGCACAGCCATGCTCCCGTAAACAGGCGCGGCCTCCATCGTGTGTCCGCTTGGGAACGAATAACCTCCGGCAGTCGCGACAGCTCCCTCTGCAGGAATTATTCGGGCATCGCGTATCCACGGCCTGTATGCGCACACCGTCAGCTTGCACAGAGAGTTGATTAGTGCGCTTATCCTCAGAGACAGAAGCATGAAAAGCCCGTTGCGCCTGCTTATGCACCAGTACACAAATAACGGCACTAGAACCATTATGCTCGTCGCTAAAACTGACACTGCGTCCATTAGTGGGGTCAAGATATTTCCTGTCGCCTCCCTGAAGCCCTGAAGCCACAGCAAATACTCTAAATCCATCTCTTACCCTCTCCTCTTGGCCGAAAACGCTATCACTGCAATCATAACAGGGAACATAAAACCTGCGCTGCATCCTCCGCCTCCGTTCGACCTGCCTACGTCTCCGGACTCGGGCGTAACATCCGGACTCGCTGTACTTGGATCATCTCCCTGATTCATCGCTGCTATTCCGCTGATCAGCTCCCGTCCTGAGAGTCCGTACTTCAGCAATGGACTCAGCAGCGCGTACTGATCTGCAAGATTCGCGTTCCTGACTGAAGGTGTCTCGCTGATTATCATTGTCGCCTGCGTTGATGTGCTGTACTCGGGCCAGGATATTGCGCTGGTCGTCGGGTTACCTGTCTTCGCAAAGTTCACCCACATAGCCTGTACCTTCTCAGAAAGGCTCTGGTTTATCTGGAAAGGCACTAATGATGTCGCATGATTGAGTACATACGGAATCTCCAGAGAATGGCATGCCCCAAGTCCCGGAAGCCCGGAAGGATATTCCCAGTAATACACGTAGTTCTTTCCTGCGTGAGAGTTGGCTTCCGTCAGCATAGGCACACGGAAAAGAAGTTCATTGAAGAATTCAGCCGCAGCTTCTATGTCTCCAGCATCCTCATGTGTCAGCTTGTACAGGGTAACAAACTGCTCTGCTCTTGCTGCGTCATCACTATTCACCTGAGATATTCCGCCGACTATCTGCGCAAATGCCGACTGCACAAACTCCCCGAATGCTTCCGCACCAGTCACAAGGCTCCAGTAATTCAGCTCGTCTGCATTCGTCCCGGCCAAGAAGTCAAAGTTTGCAGAATTAACCGCAAATGCCTCATAAGGATTCGCCGCAACAATACGTCCGTCGCGCTCGGGGAAATTCGTCAATGGCTGTAACTTCTCAGCAGCTGCCTGCAAGTCCTGTGAACTCAGAGACATTAATTTATCCATAGTGTCAGCACTGGTTATCTGAACAAGTGCCTGAGTCAGGGCTGCACAATCCTCAACGCTCGATGTCATGGATACAGCTCCGCTCTCAGTGATTGCACGGCGGAAGAGTCCTGAACTATTAGGATTGGCCATCACCAAAGCTACAACTGCTGCACCTGATGACTGACCGAATATCGTAACGTTATCGGGATCGCCTCCGAAGCTGGATATGTTCTCCTGAATCCATCTCAACGCCTGCATAACATCAAGCAGTCCTAAATTCTGGCTGTCCGGGAAATTCTGGCTGCCCGGAATCCCGGAGTTTATGAAGTCTATGAAGCCCATAAGCCCTACACGATAGCCGACACTCACAAGAATTACATCGTCGTGTGCCTCAATGAATCTCTGGCCGTCATAATCGGGATTGGCTGTCCCGCCGGAATTAAATGCTCCTCCGTGCACCCACACCATTACGGGCTTGGGAGTACCTGTCAGCTTGTTGTTCCAGATGTTGAGGGCTAAACAGTCTTCACCCTGAGCAGGCATAATCTCTACAGGATTGCTCGCGCTGTAGTGCTGAATCGGCGTCGGGGCATAACTGAAGGCCTCGTGAAGTTCATTGCTTGCGTCCGGAGCCTGGGGAGCTTTCCACCTGAGAGAACCTACAGGCTGTTTCGCGTAAGGTATACCCTTCCACGTGAAGATATTTCCGTCGACCTTTCCCTGAAAGATGCCGTTCGTGCATGACGCGAGTCCCCTCGTCTCCTCTGCTATGTATGACGCTGACAGATTAACTTTGTTGTTCCCGGTGTCGTACTGGTAGCGCACAAGTGAAGGTTTGCCGTCGAACTCCGCATATACGTTCTCGTTATCCATGTAGTAGTTCACGAGCGCGAGAGCATTTCCCTCAACGTCAAAGCCCTTGATGTCGTCGCTGCTGAGATTGTCAGGGTCAGAGAGTCCGGAAAGCAGAGCGGTATTAGTTCCGCTGAGTGCCAGAGGAAGAAGCGTGTTGACGTTCACGTTCTCGGTGAAGGGATTTCCTCCGCATGACAATTCAGCAAGCAGGGGATTTCCGGCCAAGTCCAGAGTCGTAAGGTTATTACCGGAGCAGAGAAGGGACTCTAAATTTTCGTTGCCGGTTACGTCGAGAGCAGAGAGTCCGTCATTCCAGCACCACAGACGCGACAGCTCAGAGAGATTGCTGACATCAAGGCCGTTGCTGCCTAAATTCAGGTCGCGGCAGTAAAGCCATTTCAGCGCGGGATTGTGTGCGAGGTTAAGGGAGGTCAATTTGTTGTCGCTGCAATCTAGGAACTGAAGTGCCGTGTTGCTGGTGAGGTCTAATGCTGTGATGCTGTTCTCCTGACAGTCAAGAGATACTAAAGCCGTGTTTCTGCTGACTTGCAGAGCGTCGAGGCTGTTCACGTAGCAGTAGAGTTCCTCAAGGGCAGAGCACCCGCTTACGTCGAGAGTCCGGAGTCCGTTGTTAGTGCAGAAGACTTCACGGAGATTCGGGCAGGCGTTCAGATTGAGGGAGGTTATCCTGTTGTTGTCGCAGCCCAGAGCCTCGAGGAGCGTGTTGCTGCTGAGGTCTAACGCTGTGAGGTTGTTGGAACTGCAGCGGAGAGTCTTCAGGTTCTTGAACACGCTGATGCCCTCAAGCGATGCAATGTTCATTCCCCTTACCGTGATTGTCTCGACGGCGTTAGTCTCGCTGTCCTGAAGGAGGCCGTCATTGTTTGTGTCAAAGTTCCTGACAAATTCCCTGAATCGTTCATCCGGAAAATTGCTGCTGTCAACAGCTGTATCTGCCCATGCCAGCGAACCGGCAGTCAGCAGAATCATGAATGTACATAATAATTTCTTGAGCAATGTTTGATTCCTCATTTCTGTTGAGATTTCTGAATGTGTTATTGTAGCAGATATTTACGTGAAAATTTTTACGCAAATTACGGTAAAGATAACTTGCCAAAGCACCGAGAATAAACACAACTTTACCCAGCACATTTTTATGAAGAAGGAGGAAAATTTATTATGGTCGGCAGAATTTCAGGGCAGTACAATCTGGATGCCCTACAGAACAAGAAATCAAGACGCAGCGTCTCGTACAACAACGGCTACACACAGGAGTCAGACAATGCAGACATAAGTTCATTCGGCTCACTGCTCGCAAAGGTCAATGCGGAGATGAAGAATATACCTGACATCCGCGAAGATAAAGTCGCTGCCTTGAAATCACAGATAGATTCCGGGAGCTATAACCCGCCGTTAGACAAGCTCGCCAATGCTTTATACGTTGCCGGAATGCTCGACTTGGCAGAAGAGTAATCACATGCTATGCGTGCCGAAGTTGAGGAGCTGATTAATGCAGTAACTGATGAGGCAGACTGCATAGATGACTTGATAGATGCCATCCGTGAACAGCGGGAGGCTATGTCTGAGCGCGATATCGACTCCGTGAATGCCCTCATGGATGAGACCAGAGACATATTCTTTGACACTCAGACTCACGAGGCACGGCGCAATGACCTCGCCAAAAAATTAGCAGCAAAGTATTCATGCGAACCTAAAGCAGGATCATTAGCGTCAAAGCTGGAGAACGACGAGAGGGCAATATTCAACGGGGCTGTGGACAGATTAACGCAGTCCGTTTTTGTGTTAAAGGGAGAAATGCTGATAATCAACGGCCTTATTGACCAGAACGAAAAATACACGTCAATGCTGCTTTCTGAGTTCAGCAGACTCAACGGCGACAAAATTTCGCAGTCCGGCACAGCAGACTTCAGGGGGTAGATAACATGAGCAGTACATTTGGCGGACTAGAGATGGGCAGAAGTGCACTGAACGCTTTCCGTCTTGGAATGCAGACAGTAGGGCACAACATCTCAAACATGGGAACAGAAGGCTATTCACGCCAGAGAGTAAATTTCGTTACGGCGACACCGGAGGACATTCCGGGAGTAGGCCAGCTCGGGCAGGGTATGCTCGTATCGGACATCGAGAGAATCCGCGACGAGTTCCTCGACTTCCAGTTCCGCGACGTTCAGGCAACATTAGGCTACTGGGAGAAGGTCAGCGACCTCTACGACAGCATCCAGAACTACATAGCCGAGCCGAACTCTTCAGGCATCCGCGCGGCAATGGATACTTTCTTCACCAACATTCAGAACCTCCAGCAGACTCCGGAGGACACATCAGCAAGACAAGCTCTCGTAACTTCCGCAAACTCTTTAGGCCTCATGCTCGGCAATCTCGCCTCCAACTTCGACACCTACAACGAATCCGTGAACATGGAGATAAAGCAGTCCGTTGACGAGGCGAACAAGATGCTCTACAACATTGCGGAGCTGAACCTCAGAATCTCGAACGCCGAGTCGATGGAGCAGAACGCTAACGACCTGCGCGACCAGAGGGACGTACTCATTGACAAGCTCTCTAAGATGATGAACATTTCCTACAATGAGCCTGTCGAGAAGTACGACGTGCCGGGAGAATTTTTCCTGTCAGTCAACGGCAGGGTACTTGTTCAGGGTACTAAGGTCAGAGAGTTAGCTGCTCATGCGTTCATCTGGGACGAACACGTTTACTATGACGTTCAGGTTACGGATAACGAGTTCGACATTGTCAGCAACCCTGAAATTGCAGACGCACTGGCTACAGGCCCGGAGGGTACTTATCAGCTCGTGGTCGACAAAATCGCCACAGAATCAGAGTGGACAGTCGGCGGAGGAAATGCTCACTGCCTCGAGACGTTCGCGGTCAGGACTTCAGCGTTCAGCGGAGGAATACTGCTCAATGAAGACTCGGAGGACATACCCTACAAGCTGCAGTTCAGGACTCTCAATGAAGACAAGACTCCCACAGTACTTAACATCAAGATAGATGCGATTCACGAGGACGAGGACGACAAGACGAGCGGCATTATAGGCTGGAGGCTCAGGGCGGAACTCGACGGCGAACCTCTCGACGACCTCACACTAGAGACAGACAGCGCAGAACTCACAACGTCAACGCTCTCTGGCTTCATCAATGAGGCCTCTAACGACATGAATTTATCCGTTGATGAAGAATCTCTGGGCGGCGACTCAACTGCCCTCATGTTCACGACAAGCACGGAGTACGACTCATCACTTGACCTCATAGACTACAGCGGGCTTCTCGGCGTTCTCACTGAGGTAAAGCGCGAACTCTCTGCCGTCAGCATGCGGGTAGATCCCGTAAACCTCGAGGACGCGCTCAACATTTCCGGCTCGTTCAGGATTCAGGTCGGCACTCAGGGAACACGCATAACCTCTAACAACTTCAGCGGCAGCACTGCCAACGGACTCGGAGTCGGCGAGATTCTCCCTTCAGGCGAGGCAGGAGAGACCTACACCTTCAGAGTCGGAGTCTCGGGGGATCAGGTGGACTTCTCCGCATCATGGAACAACTCCCTCAAGAAATGGGTGCTAAGTTCTGACCTCAGCACTACCAGCAAGATTGTTGACAGCGTGAACGAAGACAACGAGCACGTCCTTACCGTGAAGGACTTGACCGACTTCATGGAGTCGACGTTCACGGGCGCGACAAACGGAGACAACCCGGCACTTGCAGGAATGAGCGTAACGACGGGCAAATCATCATCAGGGAAGATCACGCAGTTCTACATTCAGTCAGATGATAACTATCTGCTCTCTGTCTCTGACGTTACCGGAGACTTGGCCTCGCGCTTGGGCATCGTCAACAAGAACCCCGTAATCACAATAGACGTTGAGAGTTCTGACAGCCTCGTAACTATACGCAACAAGATTAACGAGAAGTATCAGGCAGAGTTCGGACTCACCCAGCCGGAACAATGGGTACATGCTTCTGTGGATAACGGCTACCTTGAGATTAGTGCGGACGTTGCAGGAGAAGCGCAGAGAATTACTCTCCTTCCCGGTTCTGACGGCAACATGCAGGTATTGCGCAGGCTGGGGCTGACAGCTAATCAGAAGGTTGCTACGGACATGACATATATTGATGAGGAAGGCGAAGAAAAGCAGCTCTTCACTTACAGGGAAATAGCGTACATCCCCGACTCCGGACTCGCCCGCGATGCCTCGTTCACCCTCAACAACGTGCACTATCTCTCAAGCGATAACATGTTCAGCAAGGCAAGGCGAATCCCCGCACTCGACGGAGACTCACGCGAACGCTACAGCGCAAAGTCCCTCTCGGAAGTCAGCCCGGGAATGAAGCTCAACCTCAAGGCTGCAGGAGTTACGACAATCAACGTCCGGCATCACATCACTGACGGCACGATTAAGGCACTCGAGGAAATCCGCGACGGCATGATACCCGGCTTCAAGGAGAGCTTAGACGAGATGGCTTACGGTCTGGCCAAGCACATGAACGCCTACCAGTATTCGGGCTACGGAATCTCAAGCGACATCACCACTACAGGAGTCGCGTTCTTCAACCAGCTCGGCACTAAGGCAGGTGCAGCATCACGGCTCAGTGTTACCGACAGAGTCGCATCGGATCCTTCGCTCATCGGCGCAGCAATGGGAAAGAAGAACGAGGACGGACTCGCAGTCTCCGGAGTCTCTGGAGGCTCGGGAGAAGGCTCGAATGCCTCGCGCATGGTCGCAATGAACTTCGACAAGATACTCAGCAACGGTACGCTTACTGTCGGAGGAGTGTATGACGCAATGCTCTCTGAGATAGGCACGGCAGCAGGAAATGCAAAGCTCATGTACACGACAGAATACACAGTCAGCGATCAGATAAACTCACAGCGTCAGGCGGTCAGCGGAGTAAATCTTGATGAGGAACTGATGAACATTATCATTCTCAACCGTGCTTTCGGAGCTATGGCCAGATACGTGAACACTTACGACGAGATGCTCGACAAGATAATTAACGGCTTCGGGCTTGTGGGCCGATAATTAAGCATCACCCGCATAAATTGCATATAAGGCCTCCCATTAGGAGCGGGGGGCTATTTTCTTATAAGGAGACTATTTATCATGAACAGCCGGTTAACTACAGCTACTATGTATGGCAGCCTGATGGATTCACTGATGCAGAGCCAGCGGAACATTCAGGAATTGCAGAAGCAGATAGCGACAGGAAATAAATACACTAACCTTGCGGATAACCCATCTGCTGTTGCGAGGTCGCTCGGGATTCAGTCCGCAATGAACGCAAACGACAAGTACCAGCAGAACACTACCAACGCGATAACTATGCTGCGCTATGCCGACGGAGCATTGAACAACGTGCTCGATGCAGCACAGGCTATCAGGTCTCTGATCATTCAGGCGGGGGACGGCTCGCTCGACTCATCGCAGCTCCGGGACATTACGGCACAGATTGAGGCCAACAAGAAAATCATGCTCGACAACCTCAACACGCGTGTAGCCGGGCAGTACATCTTCGGAGGCACTGACACCTCGACTCCTCCGTTTGCTGAACAGTCAGACGGGAGCATCGCATATCAGGGAACTAATGAACGCATGAAGTACGCAATCAGCGAGAGCATACTCGGCGATATATCGTTCACCGGCAATGACATAGTCCCAGAGAATGACGACAGCTACTTTATCTGCTCGCACTATGTTGACCTTGACTGGAAATGGCAGGGACGCGAAGAGAAAGTACAGATCACCGTCGGCAACAGAACCCTTTCTGTGTTCATACCTGAAGACTGGCAGGACTACAACGCCACAAAGACCAGCACCGACGACTCGAACACGACGGACTACAACAGGTACAGAGACCCCGATGAACTCACAGGCTTAACGCTTGACGACTTGGCCGAGATAGTGAACCGTTCGCTTGAGGAACAGGGAGCGGATATGCTGGTGAAGGTCAGCGTTGAAAAGGACATGGAGAACCGGACTCAGCAGCTAATCATGAAGTCGAACACCGGCGAGAAGATAGGGATAACCGGGTGGCCTGACACAGACTATATGCCCATGCCCGCGAACATCACGAGCAAAGAGTTTGAGCCAGAGGATGAGTCGTGGAAGTCCAGCGAGGAAGATGAAACTGAAAACGGAATCAACGGTCTCATGGGAAACAACAATATTCTGAGCTGGAAGGGAACTGAGTCTTCAGGAAGTATCTTGATAATTGCGTATGACAAAGCGGAATCAATAGAACTCAGCGAGATAGAATCGTCCACTGCTCTTATTAATGAGATAAATGCTAGATTTACCGGACTATCTGACGGGACACCTTTTGCGTCGCTGTCTGAGGGGAATTTGACTGGAAGGTTAGTTTTGCGATCGGATACTAGCGATATAACGGTATCTGGAGCAGAGAGTGATATACAAGAGCTTTTCGGGATGGAGACTGACGACGTTTCCAGCACAAAAGCCTCATTGTCATTCTTGGTAGGAGATGATGATACCATTGCTACAACGGTATATATAAATGATGGCGATACTCTCGCAGACTTGGCCTCGCGCATAAATTCCATCGAGGGACTCTCTTCACGAACGAACGCAAACGGAAAGCAGCTCATAGTTACAGCACAGAGAATCGGTGAAGCTCCCGCAGACCGACTCGCCAACAACGACGCAGCCGAAGAGTTGCATTATCCTTCACTGAACATAGAGGGCACTGGAGCAGCACTGAACTTGTTTGCGTTTGAGGAAGGCAGCACGAACATCAAGGCAGTATCAGAGCGCAGGAATCTCGACCACAGCCACATAGATGTGTTTGACGCGCTGGGAATGGAGACAGCACTCAAGAGCAGGGAGTTCGACCCGGTGAATGAGAAGCTCGAGATTGAGGAAGGGACGCAGCTTCACTGGAGAGTCATAAGCGGAGGACGGAGCACGGACATCAAGCTGAACGGAGGACAGAGCTACACGCTGAACCAGATAGCGGACAGGCTCAGGAATGCGGGTGCTGGATGGCTTGAAGTAACTCTTGAGGAGGACAAGGCGGACGTTTACGGCACAAAGGACGCGGACGGCAATATCATTCCCTACACTCAGGACGGTGAGGCCAAGACTCAGAGGCTGGTAATGCGTGGCTTCAACGGCGAGCAGGTAATTTTCCTCGACATGAACGAGTACAACTACGCTGACCAGCTCGGACTCTCGACGGCTCTTCGGACGGACGCATACACAGAGGACAAGCCGGGCACAGGCACAAAGTGTGTGAATTTCCCATCAGCTCCGTGCGTTGACGACAACATCGGAATCCCCATCAGGGTACAGATGAACTGCGGAATGTACTACGACGTGAACCTTACGCGCAGTGAAGTTGTTGACCCGAAAACAGGCTTTGTTGACCGCACAAAGGTAATGCAGGCAATTGTTGATGACGTGAATTTTCAGGAAGGCCACGACATTATGGGGTGCACTGTTCATCTTGATGCGGACGGCCAAGAGATACCGAACTCTTCAGCAATATACTTCCTGTCAGGCGAGGCGTTCACTGTTGTAGATATGCCGTTCAATGATCCGGAGTGGGACGACTACTCGGGAGGCATAGCTGCGCAGATGGGCATTCACGGCGGAGTAAGCTCGAACCTCAGGCATACCAGAATAACAATGCAGGACGACATGACGTTTGAGGAGGCCTACGAAGACGAGGATCACAACCCTGACGATCTAATTTTCCGTGAGGGGACGATACGTTTTGCGAACTTGGGGCATGAGGTAGAAATAGATGTTAGTGCGACTGACACAGTGAAGGACGTGATGGACAGGCTGAGAGTCCAGGCGGGCGACTGGCTGTACGTGAACTACTACGATGAACACATGGGGCAGACTCCAAAGCGCAACACAGGCGATTACCCGATAATCTCTATCTCCTCAGTTGACGGCTCTGCAGTGAGCATCCTAGATGTGAAGGGCCACATTGCACAGGACGCATTAGGCATAAGCACCGGAGTGCAGACGAGAATCAATGCGGACGGCGACGGAGAAGGCTTCGACAGTGAAGACTGGGTATGGGACATGGATAATCGAAGTTTTCCTGCAACTGAACTCACGCTCACGGTTGCAGGGTATTCGCACACAATAGACCTGACAGAGATTAGGGAAGTTACAGCGGATGAGAGGATAGATGCCTCTGACATTGCGCGTTTTGTGAATGCGAGGATGCAGGACTACGACGTGAGGGCGGAAGTGAATCAGGATAACGAATTAATGTTCTGGTCATTGCGCGGTTACTCTATGGATGTAAAATTCTTTGGCAGCAAGCCCAAAAAGGATGAGGAAGACAAAATAACGTCAGAGTACGGCGATCTCACGAGCGATTTCATGGGCGACGAGATATCTTCTAGGTCATACTATCGGGGCGGCTGGAATCTCGACGGCAACGCTTACGGTGATAATGCGCGCGGGATCACTGACAACTTCTACAGTGCGGGAGTGCACAGCCAGAACGCAACGGTGAGGAGCGGAGCTAACACGATGAGGCAGAACGGCTTCGGAGTGATTAACGACGTTATAGCGGCTATAGAGTCCGGGAACAGGGACGCACTCACAGACAAGATGCTTCCGAAGATAGACGACTTCATCAGCAATATTCTGTCTATTATGTCTGAGGACGGAGCACTGCAGGCGAGGTACACCTACAACAACGAACGCCTGACGACGGAAAACTCGATCCTTACGGAGAATTATGATGACCTCGTGAAGATTGATCCTGCTGAGGCGATCTCTCAGCTTATGGTGGCGGATTACATGTATCAGGCGAACTTGGCGGTTATCTCGAGACTGATTCAGCCGAGCTTGCTGGACTTCCTGAGTTAGTGATTAGTGAGTGAACAGGGCAGCCGGTTCGTAGAAATGAATGTGATTCACCGGCTGCTATTTTTGTGCCTACTTCTTTAAGGCGTGATTCTGAGCTATGAGGTCAATGAACACTAAATCTTCACTGCCTGTATTCTCCAAAGCATGAGACTCGCCCGGCACAGCAATAGTTACAGACTGAGCAGCTACCGCATACTCCCCGCCTTCACCGTCCGTGAATAAGCCTTCTCCTGACAGAATAATATATGTGTCCTCGTTATCCTTGTGAGTGTGAAGTCCTATCGAGTCGCCGGGCTTCAGAGTCATTAAGCCGATTTCCTTGATGGCCTGATTTTCTGTCGCCTGTTCGCGCCTGAATGCAAACTTGCCGTAAAGCGTGCCTTTGCCTGTTCCTCCTGCGTGCTCGGTGTTCTTGTCAAACAGCCTGTCTTTCGGAAAGAACTGAGGAGTTGGGTTAGCCTTTATTGCCTCGAGGTCTGCGCTTGCGTTCTTGGCGATGATGTCGAGAAACACGAGGTCTTCAGAGCCGAGATTTGCGAGTCCGTGAGACTGTCCCGGTCTTGCAATCGTCATGTCTCCGGCCTTTACTGTCCAAGCATTGCCCTCACCGTCTGTGAATATCCCTGTGCCTGAGAGAATCAGGTATGCGTCCTCGTTGTCGTTGTGTGCATGAAGGCCTATGAAGTCTCCGTGCTTGAGAGTCATGAAGCCGATTTCCTTGATTGCGTCCTCTTCGCGTGCGTTGTCCCGCGTGAAGGCAAATTCTCCGTAGAGTGTCCCTCGTCCTCCGGCAACGTCCTGCTTGTCGAGGACTGTCAGCTCCTCGAGGTCGTAACACTGCGAGTGCTTGACCGGTTCAGCGTAAACACATGAAGCCATGAGCGCAAATGTGAGAAATAAAGCAATAAGTTTTCTCATGATGATACGTCCTCCTTAATTAAGGTTATGTGATGAATATTCTACAACGTCTGCCACTTGAACGGCGGCTCAATGTATCCGTAGAAGGCATTTGCTGCTCCTGTCTTCTCTGCCCACTGCCTGTTGCCGAAATCATAATGCCACCACTCAGAAGCGTAATTGCTGAAACCTGCCGACTCCATAGTCTTAACCAGAAGCCTGCGGTTATCGCGTGCAGTGATGCTGTCTGTCCCTTCGTAGTAGTCCGTGCGCGAGTGCTCCGCCGTCTCGTCAAAGCTCCCTCCCATGTCGAGGTAATGTCCCCGCATATCCGCAATCGTCAGATCTACAGCTCCTCCGGTAAGATGCCCCGAAACGCTCTCAGGTTCACGTGAAGGTATCGCCACAAAGACAGATGCTCTCCTGCGCGCTTCAGCCTCTGGGATTCCCTGAGACATGATGCGTTCAAGAAGTATCCTGTAGAGTTCCGACTGCAATTCATACGATCTCCAGCCGTCCCAGACTACGAGCCGCAGATTATCAGGCAATGACTCCGCTGCAGCAATCAATCTCTCGTACACTCCTTCACGCAGCCACACTTCAGGAAAGCTCCCCGGCAGCCTCTCGCCGTAATACCAGCTCCTCGTCAGTATTCGCTCGGGATACATGCTCACCTGCACTAACGGTTCATGATTCTCAATAAGCATAATTTTCACCTCACAGTCCCATCATTGCCGGAATAGCCGTCGTCAGGAATGGAAACGTTATTATCACTATCTGGACTGCCAGCGCAACCAGAACGAAAGGCCATATCTCCCTGAACAGTTCGCCTATAGGTATACGTCCCAATGCTGCCACAATGTAATTGCACGCTCCAACAGGAGGAGTAATCAGGGCAATAGTTACGTTGAGAGTCATCACTACTCCGAATTGGAAGGGGTTAATCCCTGCACGCAAAGCAAGAGGCGCAAAGATAGGCGTTAAGAGTGTCAGGACTGCGACCTCCTCCATGAACATACCGATCACGAAAACTGCGAGACTCAGCACAATCATCAAGACCCATGAATGCCCTAGAAGCCCTGAATTGATGATGAGATTGCTGATTGACTGGGTAATGCGCTCATACTTCAAGTACCAGCCTACAACAGATGCAGCTCCCATTATCAGGAATATTGCGCTCGTGTTCCTGATGGTCTCGTAGAGCGACAAGCATAACTTCTTCAGAGTAAGTTCACGCGTAACCAGAAAGCCGACGATTACGCAGTAAAGGCACGCCAAAGCTCCAGACTCTGTCGGCGTAACGAAGCCGAAAGCTATTCCTCCCATGATGATTAACGGTGCGACAAGGGCAAGAACCGACCGCCTGAGAATCTCCCACTTGTGCCTGTAAACTTCCTCAATATCAGTAACAGGGACGTTGTACTTGCGGGAGTAATACCAGTTCATGACCATGAAGGCCAAACCGAGAACCAGCCCCGGGAAAATTCCTGCTGCGAAGAGTCCGCCGATTGATGTGTTGGTGAGTGAGGCATAGATTATCATGAACACGCTCGGAGGAATTATCGGGCCTATCAGCGAGCTTCCGGCAGTTATCCCTGCAGAGTAGGCAACAGGGAATCCCTCTTTTACCATTGCGGGAATGAGTATCGAGCCTAGAGCTGAGGCATCGGCTGCTGCACTGCCATTCACGCCGGCAAACACGACGCTTCCGACAACATTCACATAACCTAATCCGCCTCTGACTCTGCCGACGATAAGTCTGCTGAAGTCAATTAATCTGTCAGTGAGGCCCGAACGGTTCATGAGAGTACCTGTGAGGATGAAGAATGGTAAAGCCATGAGAGTAAAGCCGTCCATGCCACCGTAGAACTGCTGGGGGATTACTCGTAATAATGTCAGGTTGCCTGTCCCGACGAGGCCGAGAAGACTCGTCATCAATAACGCAGCATAGAGCGGGACTCCAATGAGCATTTGAGCAATGAAACCGATGAATAACAGTATGTCGTACATAGTCAGCCCCCTAACACGTGAAGCAATCTCGTGAAGCTGCAGAATACACCGCACGCGCAATCACTCGTAACAGCGTGAGATTTACTGTCCCCGCGAGGCCTAGAAGACTCGTCATCAGCAGCGCAGCATAGAGCGGGACTCCAATAAGCATTTGAGCAATGAAGCAAATGAATAATATTACGTCGTACATCTCTCAACGCTCCCTGCAGAAAAACCTGCTCACCAGAACGGCTAGGAATAACCCCATCCCTATTGGTACAGCCATCAGCGGAACAGCACGGGGAATCCTCAGCGCAAGGCTTCTCATCGTCCAGCCTCCTGATACATTCTGCGCTCCGTAATACACCAGCACTCCCAAAACTATGCACTCAATCACGAAAGCTATAACCCTGCAGAGCCTCTTTCCCCATTCAGGAAGCATATTCACGGCAAAGTCTATCGACATGTTGTCGCCCTCATAGAATGCTGCTGATGCCCCCATCATGACGCACCACACCAGAGAGATTCTCGCGAGCTCCTCAGTCCAGACGATGGAGCTTATCCCTGACTGCCTGGCAATAACCCCGAGCGTAATATCCGCAATGTTCACCAGCAGGAACATGCAAGAGATTATCCCGCTGGTGAGAGCAATGAATTTACTTAGCCTGCGCATTGGCACTCTCTGAGTCTCTCAACGCCATATCAAGCCACTGCGAGTCCTCGAGTCTGTTCTTCAGCCACTCGATGTAGCCGGGCTGCCCTATGTCCCGGAACTCGTCCATCTCTTCAGCGTTCGGCGCGTAGACCTGCATACCCTTCTGCCTGCACTCCTCGACCTGCTCGGAATCCTGAGCCTCTATGCGTGTCCTTGTAAGTGCGTTCGCTTCACGGGCTGCCTCAATAATTGCTGTTCTCTCTGACTCGCTGAGGCTGTCGTAAAGATCCCCGTTGATAGTCAGGAACTGGTCGGAGTACTGGATGTTCGCGAGAGTCATATATTTCTGAACTTCCGGCAGACTCCCGAGCAGAATGTAAAACGCCGGGTTCATCTGGCCGTCAACTACTCCGGTCTTGAGAGCCATGTAGACCTCGCCCCACGGAATAGGCGTACCTGTTGCTCCGAAAGCTCGGAAGATAGCTATCTGCCCTTCATCCATTGCACGGAACTTCAGGCCAGCAAAGTCTTTAGGGCTGTGGATTTCGCGCTTCGAGTTCGTGAACGCCAAAAATCCGCCTTCCTCGACGACCTCGAGCATCTCGCAGCCTGTACGTTCACGGAATAATGCTTTGAGCTTGGTCATGTACTCGCTCGTGTCAAAGAATATGTGCGCTGCCTCGTAGCTGTTGAACATGAAGGGGATTGCTGAAGCGTAAAGCTCTGGCAGGACTGTCCCGAGAGCGTTGAACGATGTGATGTCTGCGACGGGCTGGTTGAGTCCGGACTTCATCATCAGCTCCATTCTCTGCTCTTCTGTGCCGAGCTGTTCGTCAGGGTAGACCTCGAACGTTATGCTCCCGCCGGTCTTGGCCGTGACTCTGGATGTGAACTCATTGACAAAGTAGCTCTGAATGTTGACCTCCGGATTCGCTGTGCCCTGATGAGAAATCTTGATGACCGTTTCACCAGATGCCGCCGAACACACAAGAATAATTGCAAGTGCAGACAGTAATAGTTTACGCATGATGTTACCTCCTAAAATGTTAATTGATTTGCCGCAAAATTATACATGAGGGCGTTATAATTTCTGTATCCCATTTTTGACAGGAGGAATATTTATGCAGCAGTTATATGCGACGTGGCGAATGTCATACATTGAAGCTCCCAAACATGATGGGTGCATTTTCTGCGATTTTCCGGCAGAGCACAAGGACGACGAACACTTTATCGTTCACAGGGGCAAAACGTGCTTCGTTATCATGAATCTTTACCCCTACAATCCCGGCCACATGATGGTAATTCCCTTCAGGCACACAAATATCTATGAATCATTGACTGAGGAAGAAGTCTTGGAGCTTCACAGCCTCACGTCAAAAGCGGTGAGCGTGTTGAAGAAGGTAATGCGTCCTGACGGCTTCAACATGGGCATAAATCTTGGCCAGACCGCCGGAGCAGGAGTAGCCGGACATTTGCACAGGCACATAGTCCCGCGCTGGAACGGAGATAATAACTTCATGCCGGTGCTGAGTGAGACGCGGGTACTTTCTGATGCAATAGCCAACTCATGGCGAAAGATTAAGGATGCCTGGAACGAGTGCGTATAGCGAGCCGGCACAGCCTGTAACTTATGAGGAGAAGATAAAACGCTCGGTGTTCATTGCGAACGTGTCATTGTGTCATGACGAGGGAGAAGCGCGGGATTTCCTGACACAGATAATCTCACAGCACAGGGACGCGACTCACAACTGCCGGGCGTATGTCCTCAGCAATGGCACAGAGTACAGCTCCGACGACGGCGAGCCTTCAGGGACAGCAGGAAGACCGATCCTCAACGCCATAAAGCACAGTGAACTTGTGAATGTGATAGCTGTAGTTACGAGGTACTTCGGAGGAGTGAAGCTCGGAGTGAGAGGCCTCATTGACGCTTACGGAGGGACTGCAGCAAAAGCCCTTGAGCTTGCTGGAAAAGTTGAGCGTGTGATGACGAGAGGGTTCAGTGTGTCTCTGGGGTATCCTGCAATGGGGAATGTTACGAGGCTGCTTGAGAGCACCGGAGCTGTGAGTCCCGTGTGGAATTACGGCGAAAGTGTGAGCGTGAAGTGTGAAGTCCCCGTTAGTGCGTGTGAGTACTTAGTGCGTGAGCTTGAGGAGCTGAAGGCTCGGAATATTATTGCGGAATGGGCTATAATATCCAGCTAAACAACAACATAAATTTCAGGAGGTTTCATCATGAGTGATATTGTCTTACCGTTAGAAGCGGATACAAGAATGCTCATAGACAGAAGCCTCGAAAATCTAGGCTGGGAAGCTCAAGGCAGACAGAAGAATATATATCTCGAATCACCGCGCACTGCACAGGAACGCAGAAAACTAGAAGGAAAACGTCCTGATTACGTCCTGTACTCAAAGACGATTGACAAGCCTTTAATCATAATTGAGGCCAAACGCAGGGGGGCACGTCTTGATACAGCACTCGAACAGGGAATAGCTTATGCACGCATCCTAGAAGCACCGTTAGTTTTCGCTACTGACGGCGTATTCTGCAAATCATTCCATACATTCGCTAACCGTCCCCCTATCTTGAACGGTGAAGAAATTCATGAACTTATCCGTGAAGCTCTGGCTCTGCGTTATCTTAATACGCATGAAGTAAATACAGTCAGCCCCAAAGTCCAGTACAGCCGCAAAGAACTCATAAAGGTATTTGATGAAGCTAATAACATACTGCGCGCTGAAGGCTTGAGGGCAGGTATTGAACGTTTCGGGGAATTTGCAAACATACTTTTCCTGAAGTTGATTGATGAGAATGAACAGGTCAAGCTGGACAGAGGTATTGCTTCAGCTTTTGATCCTGCTTGCAACTGGGAAGCGATAAAGAGTGTTGCACCTTCAGTCCGAATAGATTACATAAATCATACAGTCTATAGGATACTGAACGACCTGTATAAGACCGACATATTTACGCCACTGCAGATAAAAGACGTGAACATACTCGATGATATTATGTACAAACTTGATTCTCTCACTCTTACGGACATTGACAGCGATGTTAAGGGTGATGCTTTCGAGTATTTCCTGAGGTCTACAACGTCAACGCAAAATGACCTTGGCGAATATTTCACGCCCCGCCATATCGTGCGAACTATGGTCAGGCTTGTCAATCCGCGCATAGGTGAGAAAGTTTATGACCCGTTCTGCGGAACAGGAGGCTTCTTGATTGAGGCGTTCAGGCACATATATAACAACATGCCGCAGAATAATAGAACTATCGACCTGCTGACACAGAGCACAATATACGGCAACGAGATAACGAACACCGCGCGCATTACGAAAATGAATATGATACTCGCTGGAGACGGACACAGCAACATTCACATGAAGGACAGCCTCGCAGAACCTGTTTACGAAAAATATGACGTTGTAATTACGAACATGCCGTATTCGCAGACGACGAAGCACGGTGCTCTGTATGACCTTCCGGGCAGCAACGGGGACAGTATATGTGTTCAGCATTGTATAAGAGCCGTAAATTCCACTTCAAAGGACGGGCGGATAGCTATTGTTGTGCCGGAGGGCTTTCTGTTCCGTAAAGACTTGGCCAGAGTCCGCGAATATCTTTTGAGCAAATGCCAGCTCCAAAGTATAATCTCACTGCCACAAGGTGTATTCCTGCCGTATACAGGAGTGAAGACGGACATAATTTTCGCGGTTAAAGTAAATCAAAAGCGGCAGGCTTCTGACGACAAAAAATATTTCTGGTATTTCGACGTTAAGAATGACGGCTACACCCTGAACAACCAGCGCAGGAAACTTGATACGCCCAGCGATTTGGCAAAGTTTGAGGAGTTCCGGAGGCTTGATGATGAACAGTATGATGACATGCTTCTTGCGGGGTTTGAGGTTGTGCCGTTCGACAGAGTACGGGAGAATGGATTTGTACTTATCGGTAAAATGTATCGACAGAAAAAGGCTATACCTTCAGGACATAACGCTTCAGTAGAATACAAAGCCTTAGAGGAAATTGCATTATTCAATCCGTCAAAAGGTGAAGTGAAGAATCTTGCTGGTGATACTGAAGTTTCATTCGTGCCGATGTCTGACATCAACACTTTTAATGCTTCATTTGAGGCAAGAGAAGAACGCAGGCTCGAAGATGTCATTAATGGCTATACGTACTTTAGTGATAATGATATTTTGCTGGCGAAACTGACACAGTGTTTTGAAAACGGCAAAGCAGGAATAGCCTGCAACCTCACAAATGGTATAGGCTTCGGCTCTACGGAGTTTATAGTCATACGTGCCAATCTTGATATAGTTTATCCCGAGTGGATCTTTTATCACATCAACACTCATACATTCATAGAGGGAGGGAAAAATTACGTTACAGGAACAGGCCAACAGAGAGTTAATCTTGACTATGTGAAGCAATACCGCATTCCTGTACCTCCACTTGAAGTTCAGAGAAGCATTATTACAGAGCTTGAAGGCTACCAAAATATAATCTCCGGCGCAAAGAAAGTTGTAGCATCATATGTCCCCCACCTCCCGCCTTATGAAGGAAGGATTGCAGCATTAGGCTCAACAGAATTATTCGACATACAATCCGGCGGAACCCCAAGCAGCACGGAGGCTTCCTATTGGAACGGCGGCATCAACTGGATAACGCTTGCTGACCTGCCGCCAGAAGATTACGTTACGGAGATAAAAAACACTGAGAGAACAATCACACAAAAAGGCTTGGATAAATCAAGTGCTAAGTTATTGCCTGTAGGTACAGTTTGCGTCTCAACAAGAGCTACGATTGGACGAGTAGGAATTGCTCGTGTACCGCTGGCGACAAATCAGGGCTTCAAGAACGTTATCATCAAGGACACAAAGATTATTACGCCGGAGTTTCTGGCTCTGCTGCTACGGGAAAAAGCTGATGAGATGAACGATTTAGCTTCAGGGGCAACATTCAAAGAGGTATCAAAGTCCAATTTTGCAACCATTACTATAAACATTCCGCCGCTGGAAGAACAGAAAAAAATCCTTGACGAGATAAAGCACGAGCAATCCCTCATAGAACCATCAAGACAGCTCATAGAGATTTTCTCCCACAAAATACAATCACGCATCAATGACCTCTGGCAACAATAACATCATGAACATCACCATGCTCGGTACAGGCAATGCTCTCGTAACTGAATGCTACAACACCTGCTACATCCTCACACACAACAATCACAGCCTGCTCGTCGATACCGGCGGAGGTAACACCATCCTTCACCGCCTGAAACATGCGGGCTTTGCTCTGCAGGACATTCACGACGTGTTCATCACTCACTCGCACATTGACCACCTGCTCGGCGTAATCTGGATTATCCGGATAGCTGCCCAGCTCATGAACAAGGAATCCTTCACCGGCGACATCAATATATACTCTCACGACGGAGTCATCCCATTGATTAATGAACTGGTGCACAAACTGCTCCTGCCATATCAGGCTGGCTATCTCGATACACGCATTCACCTTCACACAATTCATGACGGAGACTCTCTCCCGCTCATCGGCCAATATTTCACATTCTTTGACATCTGCTCCGACCGCACAAAGCAATTCGGCTTCAGGATGCTCTACGACGGCGTAAAATCCCTCGTCTGTTACGGCGATGAACCCTGCAAGCCACAATGCGAACATTACGCGCAAAATGCTGACTGGCTTTTACATGAGGCGTTCTGCCTGTACTCTGAGGCCGGCAAGTTCAGGCCTTACGAGAAAAATCACTCCACCGTCAAAGATGCCTGCGAATTCGCACAGAGATTAAGCGTCCGCAATCTGCTTCTCTATCACACCAGCGACTCAGACCTTCCGCACAGACGGGAACGCTACAACCAAGAGGGCAGAGAGTATTTCTCCGGGAATATCTATGTGCCTGACGATTTAGAGAGATTAGAGCTTTTGTGAGGCTTGCATTTGACGGCTTGAGGGGCTAATCTTTCTCGGATATTTTCTAGGAGTGATATTTATGCTCATCAAGATACTGTTAGTCGTAATATTCTTTGGCGTAATGTTAGGCATCGGCTTATTCTGCCGTAAGCACTCTACTGACGTTAGCGGCTTCGTCTTGGCCGGAAGATCCGTCGGCCCGTGGCTCACAGCTTTTGCGTACGGCACGAGCTACTTCTCTGCAGTCGTGTTCGTCGGCTATGCAGGACAATTCGGCTGGCGTTACGGACTCGCGACGACGTGGGTCGGACTCGGCAACGCATTCATCGGCTCGCTGATGGCGTGGGCAGTTCTCGGCAGACGCACCCGCATCATGAGCCAGTACCTCTCCAGCGCAACAATGCCCGACTTCTTCGGCAAGAGATTCTCGAGCGACGCACTCAAGATTGCCGCATCAGTTATCTGCTTCGTGTTCCTCATACCTTACACAGCATCACTCTATAACGGATTGAGCCGCTTGTTCGGAATGGCCTTCAGCATTGATTATTCCGTGTGCGTGGTCTTCATGGCAGTGCTCACAGGAATATACGTAATAGCTGGCGGCTACATGGCTACAGCAATCAATGACTTCATACAGGGAATAATTATGCTCGTCGGAATCGTTGCGGTTATAGTCGCAGTCCTTGAGAGCAAGGGAGGCTTCACAGCTTCAGTTGTCGGCATCTCGCAGATTTCTGACCCTCACGCGCAGAGCGAACTCGCAAAAGCTCCCGGAGTGTTCGCGTCGTTCTTTGGCCCTGATCCGATTAACCTTCTCGGAGTAATCATCTTGACGAGTCTCGGAACGTGGGGGCTTCCTCAGATGGTGCAGAAGTTCTACGCAATCAAGAACGAGGGCGACATCAACAAGGGCACGGTAATATCTACACTTTTTGCTCTGGTTGTTGCGGGAGGGTGCTATTTCTTGGGAGGCTTCGGAAGATTATTTACTGCACAGCTTGACCCCGCAGGACTCGGTGTTCCCGCTGAAGGCTACGACTCCGTGATACCCATCATGTTATCGGGACTGCCGGATATTCTGCTCGGTGTCGTCGTAATTCTCGTGCTCTCCGCGTCAATGTCAACTCTGTCATCACTGGTGCTCGCCTCAAGCTCAACACTGACGCTCGACCTCCTCAAGGGCCACGTAATCAAGGACATGGACGAGAAACGCCAGGTGTTCATCATGAGGGTGTTAATCGTCGTGTTCATCGCAATATCAGTTGTGTTAGCCCTGATTCAGTACAGCTCAAACGTTACGTTCATTGCGCAGTTAATGGGCGTGTCATGGGGAGCATTGGCGGGAGCGTTCCTTGCGCCGTTCATGTACAGCCTCTACTGGAAGGGAGTAACTAAGCTGTCATGCTGGGTAAATTTCCTGTTCTCGAGCGTCGTGATGATTGCGAATATATTTATCAGGCCTGAGTTCCCGGAGCTTTTGCGTTCTCCCATAAATGCAGGAGCTTTCTGTATGCTCGCAGGGTTCGTGATTGTCCCGGTCGTGAGCCTAGTAACGCCTAAGCCAAATAAAGAGTTCCTTGATGATGCGTTCTCCTGCTACACCAAGACCGTAACCGTCAGGCAGTCCAGCGCATTGGCAGATGATTAGCGTTATAGACGTACACACGCACACTTTTCCGGACAAGATTGCGGAGAGAGCTATAGCTTCCCTGAAGGCCAAGAGCCACAGCAAGGCATTCACTGACGGGACGCTTGATGCCCTCTCTGCGTCAATGCGTGAGGCCAGGATAGCGTGTTCTGTGATTCAGCCTGTAGCGACGAATCCGAAGCAGGTTATTCACGTCAACGATTCATCAATAGCCATAAACGAGAGATTCTTGGAGACGGGGATAATGTCGTTCGGAGCAATGCACCCTGATTTTGAGGACTATGCTCACGAGCTGGAGCGGCTATCATGTTCGGGCATTCTGGGAATAAAGCTGCACCCGGTGTATCAGGGCGTAAGTGTTGATGATGAACGCTACATCAACATTTTGCGCAAGTGCGGTGAACTTGGCCTGATAGTGATGCTTCATGCAGGCTGGGATATAGGCTTTCCCGGCAGCGATAACGCATTGCCTGAGAGGATGGCTCGTGCATTAAGTGAGTCCGGAGAAGTGAGGGTAATTCTCGCTCACATGGGAGGCTGGAGAGCTTGGCGTGAGGCTGAAGAGGTCTTTGCGCACAGCAATGTATATATAGATACGGCGTTTTCTCTGGGAGAGTTTGAGCCTCTGGACGACGGGTATTATTCATCACGCGAGGAATGCAGAATGCTCGGAGCTGAAGAGTTCGTGAAGATGATTCATGCCTTCGGAGCAGACAGAGTGTTATTCGGCACTGATTCACCGTGGGCATCGCAGACTGAGACTCTCAATCACATTAATACTCTGCCTCTTACTGACGGCGAGAAAGCAAAGATATTCTGTTATAATGCGTCAAAACTTTTAGAGAGCAGGTAAATCATGTGCGGTGTTAATGAAGCAGAGCTAACAGACTTGGATTTGCAGGAAGGATTATTCAGCAGGGCACAATTTATACTTCTTGCATCACCTGGAGCACAGGGAGAACTAGGAGCTGTTAAAGTTGTTACGGACGACGGAAAATCGTATCATGGCAATTATGTATACGGCTCAGTAAACAAAAGCGTCTTGCTTAAAGCCTTTGAGTTTGCGAATATCTCCCCTGATGAATTTAATGAAAAGTGGTGCTCGCGTTATCTCGGCTGCGGAAATACACTTTTTCTGCGCAGGGTACATAACGATAAATATCTGGAACTTCTCGGCGATAAAGCTGACGGCTTCGGTACAGAATACGGGTGCTGGAACGAAATAGCTGTAAACCTCTTAAGCAGGCAGCACTAAGAAATTTTCACCCTCCCTTGAGAATACAGGGGAGGATTTTTTGTGTGCGTTATCAAAAAATTCATTGCTTATGCTATCATTTAAGCACTAATTTTCCCAATTCACATATCTTAATAAAGGAGGCATATTGTTATGTCAAGCAAAGCATTTCCCCCCGGCTTCCTGTGGGGCGGAGCAACTGCTGCTAACCAGTGCGAAGGTGCTTATGATGCAGACGGCAGGGGACTCTCGAGCGTAGACACCATCCCGGCAGGAAAAGACAGAATGACTGTCGCGCGAGGAGAACGGGTCATGCTCTCATGTGAAGACGGCTACACTTACCCCTCACATGAAGCAATCGACATGTACCATCACTACAAAGAGGATATTGCTATGTTCGCGGAAATGGGCTTCAAGTGCTACAGGCTCTCCATCGCGTGGACACGCATTCTCCCCAACGGCGACGATGACACTCCCAACGAGGCAGGCTTGGCGTTCTACGAGTCTCTGTTCCGTGAGTGCAGGAAATACGGCATTGAGCCTCTCGTAACGATTGACCACTTCGACACTCCCATTGCGTTAATCAAGAAATACGGAGGCTGGAGAGACCGCAGGATGATTGACGCATACCTGAAGTACTGCCGGGCAATCTTCACGCGCTATAAGGACTTGGTGAAGTACTGGATAACGTTCAACGAGATAAACATGCTTCTTCACATGTCGTTCATGGGAGCAGGAATAGCGTTTGCTGAGGGCGAGGACAAGGAACAGGTGAAGTACACCGCAGCACATCATGAATTGTTAGCCAGTGCTCTTGCGGTGAAGCTCGCTCACGAGATTATCCCTGACTCAAAAGTCGGGTGCATGTTAGCGGCCGGACAGTTCTACCCTTACTCATGCAATCCTGCCGACATTCTCGACGCACAGGAGAAGGATAGGGATAACTATTTCTTTACTGACATTCAGGCGCGGGGTGAATATCCTGTGTGGGCGTTGAAGCGGATGGAGAGAGCAGGAATCAAGGGGCTGTTCCGTGAGGGTGATGCGGAGATTCTGAAGGCCGGAGCTGTTGATTACGTAGCATTCTCGTATTACTGCTCGAGGTGCACGACAGCAGATCCGGAGATATTCGCGAAGCATCAGCGTCCCGGTAATGCAGTCTTCAAGGCAGTAGAGAATCCCTACCTGAAGCACACGGAATGGGGCTGGCAGATTGACCCTCTGGGACTCAGGATAACGACTAATGCATTGTATGACCGCTACCAGAAGCCGCTGTTTGTCGTCGAGAACGGGCTCGGGGCGAACGACACGCTCGAGTCGGACGGCAAGGTACACGATCCCTACAGAATAGAGTACTTGCGTGCACACCTGCTTGCTCTGCGTGATGCGATAACTGAGGACGGAATCCCGGTGATAGGCTTTACGGCGTGGGGATGCATTGACCTTGTGAGTGCGTCGTCGGGCGAGATGAAGAAGCGTTACGGGATGATTTATGTTGACAAGGACGACGAGGGCAAGGGGACTCTGAAGCGTTACAAGAAGGACAGCTTCGGGTGGTACAAGCAGGTCATAACGTCCAACGGAGCAAGTTTAGATCAGAGAGGATGATAAGTTGATGCGCATTAAAAATTTTATGCTGGTGCTGCTTATCACTGGCATAGTTTTTTCTGAGTCTATGTGTTTTGCTGAAGCAGAGCCTGATGCTCAGAATGATAAGGATACGGTTTCTGCCTCCGTAGAATTTATACAGAAAGCAGCGGCTAGGTCGCATTTCTACGACGGAATTATGTATTACAGCGGCGACGGAGTTAGCCAAAACTACAAAAAAGCTGCAGAATGTTTTCAAGAGGCCGCAGATCTGGGACATGCTGAGGCTCAATACATGCTGGGATATATGTATAACAGAGGCTATGGAGTGAAACAAAACTATTCTGAAGCCCTCAAATGGTATCACAAAGCTGAAGAGCAAGGGCTTACTGAAGCTCAATTAGGACTTGGGATCATGTACTATAGCGGTGAGGGCGTTAAGCGGGACTACAAGGAAGCCCTCAAATGGTACAGGAAGGCGGCTGAAAAAGGAAATGATGCTGCCCAGCATAGCTTAGGTTTGATGTATTTTAACGGTGAAGGACTAAAGCGGGACTACAAGGAAGCCCTCAAATGGTTTCGCCAATCCGCTGAACAGGGCTTTGTCTATGCTCAATATATGCTCGGGTACATGTACTACGAAGGCTATGGAGCAGAGCAGAACTATTCAGAGGCTCTCAAATGGTTTCGCAAATCTGCGGCACAAAACCATGCTGTAGCACAATGTTATCTTGGCGATATGTACTCAAAGGGCGAAGGCGTAACGCAAGACTATTCAGAAGCCTTCAGATGGTACAGCAAAGCTGCTGCACAGGGTATTGCTAATGCCCAAAATATGCTTGGCTTTATGTACCATAACGGTTTGGGAGTAAAGCAGAATACATCAGAATCACTAAAGTGGGTTCGTAAAGCTGCTGAACAGGGAAACATTGCGGCTCAATTTAATCTTGGCTCTGCGTACTATTTAGGGAACGGCGTAAAGCAGAATTATGCAGAGGCCGCAAAATGGTATCGCAAAGCTGCTGAACAGGGAGATGCTCAGGCTCAATACTGGCTTGGACATATGTACCAGAACGGTAAGGGTATGGAAAGAAATCTCATGGAAGCCCGCATATGGTACAAGAAGGCAGCAGATCAAGGACAAAATAACGCAAAGGAAGCCCTTAAACATCTGAAGTAACATAATTCTTTATGGGAGGTAACACAATGGACTACAAGGAATTAGCAGCATCAATTCTCCAGAACATCGGAGGAGCTGGCAACGTCAAAGGTGTCGTTCACTGCGCAACCCGTCTCCGCTTCACCCTAAAAGACGACTCGCAGGCCAAGACCGACGCAATCAAGAAGACTAAGGGAGTCCTTCAGGTCGTCAACGCAGGCGGTCAGTACCAGATCGTCATCGGCCCTGATGTCCCGCAGGTCTATCAAGAAGTTCTGTCGCTCGGAGGCTTCGAGGCCTCTGCTCCCGTCGACGACCCCGACGCTGAGAAAGCCGACTCGCGCTCGAAACTCAGCATCCTTCTCGAGAGCATCGCAAGCATCTTCCAGCCAATCATCCCCGCAATCACAGGCGCAGGACTCTTGAAGGCTCTAATGGCTCTGTTCGTCTGGCTCGGCTGGCTCAAGACTGGCACTCAGACATACACAATCCTTAACGCAATGGCTGATGCAGCGTTCTACTTCATGCCAATACTCTTGGCTGCCTCATGTGCCCGCAAGTTCAAGTGCAATCAGGGAAACGCTTTAGCTCTCGCCGGTGTTCTGGTCTATCCGTCATTTGTTCAGCTCATGGGTGGCAAAGACGCAATTACATTCTTGGGCTTCCTGCCGGTAACGCACGCTAATTACGCCTCATCGGTCATCCCGATAATTCTCGGCGTGTGGTTCATGTCCATCGTCGAACACTGGGTGCAGAAAATTTCTCCGCGCGCAATAAAGTTCTTCTCTGTGCCTCTCGTGAGCCTCATCGTCGGAGCAACAGCTACTATCACCGTGCTCGGGCCTCTCGGCTCTTGGGCTTCCGGACTCATCAACACCCTCTTCACTTGGATGAACGCAACTATTCCGTGGCTCGTCCCGACGATCGTAGGCATCTTCTCTCCGCTCCTCGTCATGACCGGCACGCATTACGGACTGATTCCCATAGGCACGAACAACTTAGCCACAGTCAAGTGGGACTCGGTCGTTATCGGAATGCTACCCTCGAACGTCGCGCAGGGTGCAGCAGGTCTCGCGGTAGCAGTGCGCTCAAAGAATCCTGACACCAAGCAGCAGGCCTCATCAGCAGGACTTACCGCAGTTATGGGAATCACTGAGCCTGTCCTCTACGGTGTCAACATGAGATTCACTTTCCCGCTTTATGCCGCAATGATAGGCGGAGGACTCGGAGGACTCTACATGGGACTCACAAGGGTAGCAAGATTCGCAGGAGGTTCTCCGGGATTGCTGGTGCTGCCGGGGTATATTCCTCACGCTGAGGCTTTGGCTATGGGCTACACAATGACTAACTTCATGAATGCAGTAATCGGCGGAGTAGTTATTGCGTTCGTCGGAGCATGGGTAGCCTGCAATGTAATGTGGGACATCTGGGCACGCAAAGGCAAGCTCGATCCTGAAGAGACCGGCAAGACTGAAGAATTACCTGCTGTCGCTGATGACGTTATCGTTGCTGCAGTGAGCGGGAGCTTTATAGGCCCGGATGACATCAAGGACGAAATGTTTTCTCAGCAGACAATGGGGCAGACTGTCGCAATCGAGCCTTCTGACGGTGTGGTCGCCTCTCCTGCGAACGGAAAGATTGAGATGATTTTCGAGACAGGGCACGCCTTCGGAATACGCATGAATGACGGCACAGCACTTCTGATTCACATAGGCGTTGACACCGTGAACCTCAAGGGTAAGGGCTTCACTGTCCTCAAGAAGCAGGGCGACACCGTCAAGGCCGGAGAACCTGTAGTGCGTGTTGACCTCGACGCTGTGAAGTCTGCAGGGTACAGTCCGCAGACAATGATAGTAATCACTGAACCCGCAAGAGAGGACGAGCTGATCTCGTTTATTGACTTCGGGCAGACAGTAACAAGGGGCGATAAGCTCAATAAGTAAGTGATACACATAATCCCCTGCTCATGACGGCGGGGGAATTTTTCTTCGCAAAAATTTGCCTCAATGCGTGAATGTACGTGCCTTAACTTTGCCTTAATTCATCTTACGTGTAATAATCTCACCATCAATTTTTCAGGAGGCAACTTAGCAATGAGAAAATTAGCATCAGCGTTATTGCTTGCAGTGATTATCTGTGTCCCTGCGTTCGGGGCATCAAGAGCCGAGATGAAGCGCATGAGTACTTTCCTCAGCAACTTTACAGAACTGGGCATGTACGACATTAACGCAGACACTATCACTGACGGCGAGCTTGTTCACTTCGGAGTGTGGCATAACTACGTCAACAACTTCAAATCACGCATAAGACGCTGCCCCGACAAAAACTGTCCCTATGGCAGCCTGATTATTGATGAGAAATATGCTGCCGAATCAGTGAAGAAGTTCTTTAACATTAATCTTAAGCACACCAGCACAGAGGATGAACATTACAGCGGAAATTTCTACCACTTCGAGGGAGCGGACGGAGAGATTACCTACTACGCAGAAGTTCAGGAAGTCTCACGCAAGGGCAGCATCATAACCATGCGCGGAGAATTATATTCTGCTGAAGATGACGAGGACAGACCCGCAACATTCACTGCGCGGGCAAAGCCTTACAAGTACGGCGGAAAAGATACGTGGTATATTCTGAGCCTTGCTGTACGCTGGAGGTATCGCTGATATGAGGCCGCTTCTGAAGGCATTACTCCTCTTGATGGTAATAGCAATCCCGGCTGAGGCTCTCAGTGATGCAGAGTACCTCCGCTTCAAGAAAGACCCCGATTTTGCACAGGCAGACCGAGAACTCACACAAGCCTACAACGAGGCCAAGTCCTCAATGTCCCGTGATGATTTCGCAGAACTCAGGGAGGCCCAGCGCGAATGGATAGAATGGGGGCGCGATGAACATGCACGCCAGCTTATGCGCCATGACTACACCCGGCTCGAGGCATACACAGAAGCAACACGTTTCAGGACTCAGGAGATACGCGACGCAATGACGCTATCGACTCTCAGCACTGATGACTTCGCAGGGTACTTCGACAACGGAGACGATATTTATTTGTCCGTCCGCTGGGTGAACAGGGCAGAGGGACTCTTTGAGGTCAGCCTCAGCTGCAGAAGCGAAAACTGGACAGGCAGAGGCCAAGTTTCGGGCCGCACCATCACAGCGGAAAACGGAGGCTCAGTCTGCACGCTCAAATATCTCAGCAAGAATGAAGTACTCATCAGCACAAACGGGGCATTCCGTCGGGCTGTCGGCTTTGACGCTGAGGACTCCTACAGGCGGCATTACGGGAAGTGATTCATGGAGCTTAATATTGCCGTCGTTGATGATGACCCGGCAGACGCACAGAGACTCCGGCACTTCCTCAAGGTCTGGGCAGAACAAGCCCCTCACTCTCTCGGGAGAGTCGACTCGTACTTGTGCGGAGAGGACATGCTCAGGAACTTTCTGCCGGGGACTCTTCACGTCGTCTTCATGGATATTCTCATGCACACCATCAGCGGACTTGATACTGCAGCGCGTCTCCGGAATCTGGACTCAAACTTGCTGATAATATTTCTCACAGCCTCAAGAGAATACGTGTTTGATGCATTCCCTGTTCATGCTTTCGACTACCTGATAAAGCCGTGCACCAAGAAAAACGTTGAACGCGTCATGAATGAAGCTGCAGAATTTCTTGACACCTGCGACCCTAAAGTTACCCTCATGATCTCGCATTCAGAGTACACATTGCCCGCAAGGACTATATCCTCTGCTGTGTCCAACGGCCGGAGCGTGAAAATTAACCTGACTGACGGAAGATGTCTTCTAGCAAGCATGACGTTCCGGGAAGTTCGGGAAGCATTGGCCAGGCATGACAGCTTTCTTCCCTGCAACAAAGGAATAATCGTGAACATGACGCACATCACAGCAATGAAGGACGGAGCATTTATCATGAAAGACGGGACGAGTTACCCTATCCGGATAAACGGCCAGGCACAAGTGAGGCAGAAATTTTCGCAGTACTTAATCCTTCACATGAAGGCAGTATCAAGATGAACGTATTTTTACGTTACCTTACCGAGCTGGCAATCATTATCCTTGATGCAGTATATATCTTCATGCCCGTGATTGATGCCCTGAGAATGAACAGGCTCATCACTTACGGACTCGCAGGAATAATCCTTCCGCTGTTCGTGCTTGCTGCCTCGTGGATAAGCTCACAATATCTGCTCCCTGTAATTCCTGTGCTGGTCGTCTGCGTTGCTTTTCTCTTCGCGGTGTTCTTCTTCTCGGTGAATATCAGTCTCGGCCGGAAGCTCTTCTGCTTCTTCACATCAATAATGCTCGGCGCGTTCTCTCTGCTCTACTCAATTGCGCTTATGGCATCTTTTGAGGCAGAAAATACCCTCTGGGAATCAACAAAACTTCTGACTCTTGAGGGAGGCTTTACGGCTCTGGGGCTGTCTGTCTTAGTCGGGGTAGTCTTCTTCAGGCTCTTGACGTATCAGCTCCCGATGCTCCTCAAGGACGAAAGGGCAGCGGGAATGTGGAACTTCATGTTTATGCTTCCGTTGGGTGCGACTCTTCTCGTCGCGTGGCTGACTCCGGTCTGGCCTAAATATCTGCTCATAGGACGCTCGCGGTTAATAATGATGGTGCTCCTGCCGTTAATCCCTCTGCTGATTCTCCTGACATATTATCTGCTCTGGCGGATTGCCTCTAAGTTCTCAGAGAGTGCCCGCCTCCAGCAGGAAAACACGCTCCTCATGATGGAGGGCAAACGCTATCATGAACTGCGCACCTACATGGACGCGACACGGGCAATGCGTCATGACTTCAGGAAGCATATTTTGGTAATCACGAGGCTTGCAGAGTCGGAGAAATATTCCGAGCTTCGGAGCTACCTCAAGCAATGGTCGGATGTGAGCGATCCGGGCTGCACGGGCTACTGTGCAAATGTCGCCGTAGATGCTGCAGCGTCGTACTACACATCACAGGCTCAGGCTCATAACATAGTGATTGACTGGAGGCTCTCGCTTCCTGCAGTCCTGCCGATGAACGAGGCCGAGTACTGCGCTATGCTCGGCAACCTCACAGAAAACGCACTCCGCGCCGTCAGGAATCTTCCTGAAGACATGCGAAGGATTAATGTAGTCTCATCAATGCCTTCTGAATCGATAATAGGTTTGTCTGCCTCTAATCCCTTTTCCGGAAAAATCACGACCGGCAAAGACGGTCTGCCCGTTTCTCAGGCTGAAGGACACGGCATAGGTTTAGCGTCAGTGATGAACACGGTGAAGCGGTATAACGGGACAATGGAGATCAGGACTGAGGGAGGAATATTTACGGCTGATATTATCCTTTACTGTGGTTGACAAGTTATAAGTCATGACGTTTGCGGGCTTTCTCAGCAGACTCATTTAGCATCTCGTGCTGCCGTTCTCTGGCCTCCTGTGCCTGACGCTCAATTGCTGCCCTGCGTTCTGTGAGCCGTCTTAGTTCTGCGGACTTCTTCACCATATCATTATGGCTGTCCCACGTCTTCATCAGAGAATTATGCACACTTGACTCTGCAGCCTCGTAAAAGTCTAGTGCTTCTTCCTGAGTCTGCGGAACTCTTCGCTCCGTCTTGGCCGGACTGGCTGGCAGTTCATCCCATATGCTGCCGTAACGTGTATCTATCTTCATTAAACTGTTCACCTCATACTTAAAGCGGCAGTATGATTCCACAAAGTAGTGCTCCTGCTGCCGCAAAATTTTTCTTCATGACACCTTGCCGATAGCCTCATCAATTGCTTTAGCTAACTGGTCTGCACATGACGTTTCTCTTCTTCCGCATTGATTCCCCCTGAGAATCTGCGCCGTCATTTCCGCGTCAGCTCCCTCGACCAGCTTAGAGATTGCCAATAAGTTACCCTGACATCCTCCCGAAAACTTCAGCCCGTGAATCTTCCCGTCCTCAAGCTCAAACGTTATCCGCCTTACGCATACCCCTTTCGGCGTGTACTCTACATGCATGTTATTACCCCCTCTTGAGTATCTCCCTCAGTTCTTCAAGCCCCGAAGCCGTCATTGCCCTGTGCCTGAGTTCCGCAGAACCATGCGCGAATCTTAACACACTGCCCGCAAATCTCTTCAGCGCAACCACTGCACGATGAGTCCCCTCCAGCTCTTCAGCCCTGTGCGAGAATGCCAGCAACTCATTCAGCCTCTCCTCCTGAGTCCTGACTCGGCCTGTCCATTCCTCGAACAAGAACGGATTGCTTAATGTTCCCCTAGCAAGCATCACAGCGACGCAGCCATACGATAAATATTCCTCAATATCCGCACACGTCTTCACGTCTCCGCTCGCAGAGATGAGTCCCGGGAATCTCCCTGCAGCCTCAGCGAGAATCATTCTGTCCGCGACTCCCTCGTAACGCTGCCCGGGTGTCCTGCCGTGAATGCACACGTTATCCGCTCCGGCACTCACAAGGACATCAACGAAGCATAATGTGTCATCTGGCTTCTCAAACTTGCGGATCTTTACCCACACAGGGAGTCCGAGAGTCTTCAAGCCCTTCACCATCTTTGCGGCAATGTCGGGCTTCTTCATGAGGGCAGAACCTGAGCCATTGCGGGTAATCTTCGGCATAGGGCACGCCATGTTCACGCCGAACGCAGAGAATCTCCCGCCCCTCTTCATCACAACTTCTGCTCCGTCAGCGACGAGTGCATCATCATTCCCGAAGAGCTGGACTATCACCTGTGATTCATGCTCGGAGACCTTCAGCATGTCGAACGTTTTCGCGTTATCCCTGACGAGTCCGGCACAGCTTACCATTTCAGTGTGAGTCAGCCCTGCACCGTGAAGCGCAAAGAACTCCCGCACTGCAAGAGTAGTTACTCCTGCCAGCGGTGCAAGGCATAACGGACTCTTCAGCTCTAAGCCTCCTATCACCTGCCGTTCACTCTCTCGTGAATCATCTTCAGCCCCTCAAGAGTCAGCCACTTATCAACGACATCAATATTGCGCGATACCTTCTTCATGAGTCCGGCGTGTCCTCCTGTCGCAATGACCTTTGCCTCACTCATGCCGGGCTGTTCACGAATCATGTCGGTGATCCTGTCCGTGAGTCCTGCATTTCCGAAGAGTATTCCTGACTGTATGGCTTCATCTGTGCTGCGGCCTATGACGTTTTCGGGAATGTTAAGAGCTACCTGCGGGAGTTTGGCTGCCTTCGAGAAAAGCGCAGAGATTCCCGACTGCAGGCCGGGAGCTATAACTCCTCCTAAGTACGCGCCTTCAGAGCTGACAACATCAAACGTTATTGCTGTTCCGTAGTCCGCAACTATGAGAGGAGAGCCGTATTTTTCGCGTCCTGCGTAGGCGTTTACGATTCTGTCTGCTCCGACCTCGCGGGGATTCTTGGTGAGCACCTGCATTCCCGTATCTGTGAGTGCGTTCACCTGCAGAGGCTCGACACTGAAATACTGCCTGATTGCCTCCTTCATTGAGAAGTCCAGAGAAGGCACGACGCTCGCAAAAGCTGCTCCGTGAATCTGTGAAGATGTTATGCCCTTGCTGCTCAAAAGATTCATGAAGTATATTCCGAGTTCGTCTGACGTGTGGAGAATCGACGACAGCCTCCAGTGCGCAATGAGTTCATCGCCGTCATAGATTCCTGCTACGGTTGTGGTGTTGCCTGTGTCTATTACGAGTAACATATAGTTCATATTTCCTTTCTTTGTTGCTAAAATGGTTCATCCTTTAACAAGTTAAGGTTTGCAGGTTGGCCGGACAAAAACGTTCTGTCTATAAAATCTTAAGCGTACCTAAGCTAACAGTTAGACGTTCTGTAAAAACGATGTGCACTCTGCACTTAACACGTAACCCGGTGAGCCTCCATAGCTCTACGGTCTAGAGGCTGGTAAACAAGCCCCAGTGAATAAGGCTCGAACAAGTAAACTTCACTGAAATTCTGTGCTTTTATTCGCCAGAAAGTTTACTCACGCTCCCTGCTATATATCCTGTTGACCAGCATATCTGAAGGTTGAAGCCTCCGGACGGGCCGTTAAGGTCTAAGATTTCTCCGGCAAAGTATAGATTATCGCACAGCTTTGACCTCATCGTCGCGGGATCTACTTCCTTCAGGCTCACTCCTCCGCGCGTTACTACTGCGTTGTTGAAGCCCCACAGCCCGTTTACTGTCATGCGTATATCCTTCAGCAGGTTCACGAACTCCGCAATCTCCTCATCAGAAATGTACTCTACCGGCTTATCGTGCGGAATGTCTCCCAGCTCAATAATCAGCCTCACCATTTCGGCAGGCACAAGTGAACGCACAAGTCCGGCGAAGCGTTTATGTCCTCTGAACTTGTCGATGTCGCGCTTTATGCGTGCAGTGAGTATCTCGTGAGTCAATGACGGCTTGAGGTCGAGCGAGAAGATTAATTCTCCCTCTTGTTTAGTCCAGTCCGGAACGTGGGAGCTTAACTCCATAACTATAGGCCCGCTTATCCCGAAATTCGTGAACTCCATTTCCCCGAACCGCTGGTCTATTTCCCTGCCGTCAAGCAGAACGTGAAGCCTGACATTGCGCAGGTTGCATCCGCTCGCCAATTTCGGCCAGGTCTCTGCTGTGCGTATGGGCACAAGTGCAGGGTAGAGGTCAGTGATTGTGTGTCCTGCCTGACGCGCAAAAGCGTAGCCGTCTCCTGTAGAGCCTGTCTTAGGGTAAGATTTTCCTCCTGTCGCGATAATGTATTTGTCTGCGGTGTACTCATTGTTCGCTGTGATTATGCAGTCTGCACGGCAGTTCCTGATTTTGAGAGCCTTCACCGGTGAATTGCGGATAGTTGCGACGCTGTATTTTCTGCACTGCGCTATCAGGGACTCGAGGACTCTTCGTGCTCCGCCTTCTTTGGGGAATATGCGTTTGCCCCGTTCCTCCTTCAGCTCAACGCCGATATTCGCGAAGAACACCATAGTTTCTCTCGGCCCGAACCTGCTGAAGGCAGAGTACAGGAATTTTCCGTTGTCGCCGTAGCGTGAGATGAACTCGTTCATGTCGTCTTCAGCGTTAGTGAAGTTGCAGCGTCCCCGCCCTGAGAGCAGCAATTTTTCGCCGAGTGATGCATTCTTCTCTAAGATTGCTGTTTTCTGTCCGAGCGATGATGCCCTGATAGCTGCCATTAATCCTGCCGGGCCTCCGCCTACAATGAGCGTGTCAAAGTGTTCCATGTCTGATAATTTCTGTGCCTCGATTCTGTTAGTTATGCTTAGAATTTTAACGCACATAAATGTATAATGCTTGCATTCCAGAAAAAAATTACTTCACATCTTATTGAGGAGGGATCTCATGAGTAAATCATTGTCGCGAAGAGACTTCCTGAAAGTTTCCGCTATAGGCGTTGCTGGTGCTGCTGCATCTGCAGTTCTCGGCGCATCGTCATCATCTGCACAGGCTCAGAAAGTTTACACGCCAGGCACATACACGGCAAGTGCTCAGGGACTCGAGAGCACGGTCAAGGTTACGATGACCTTTGACGAGACGAGCATTCTCGATGTTGCCGTCGACACCAGCGGAGAAACTAAGGGCATAGGCGAACCGGCCGGAGCAAAACTCGCCGAGCAGCTTAAGAACGCTCAGGGTGCAGAGATCGACGGAGTCTCGGGAGCAACAGTAACCACCAACGCCGCGAAGAAGGCCGCCGCAGACTGCGTAGCTCAGGCTATGGGACTCGCAACAGAACAGGCAGAGACTCCCGCAGCATCAGCAAATAATGACTGGCTCGGGGAAGAACCGCAGATTTCTGACTCGGACGTTTACGCAGAAGTCAGTGCTGATGTTGTTGTGGTGGGCTTGGGTCTCGCAGGAGTCAGTGCTGCAAGAAGTGCTGCAGAACTCGGAGCATCAGTTATCGGCATCGACGGAGCATCTGCCCCGAGCTGCAGATCCGGAGAGTTCGCGGTCATCAACAGCCCGACGCTCAACAAACGCTGGCCCGAGCGAGCACTCACCCGCGAGGAAGTTGCAGAGATAGTTGACTCGCACGTCAATGAATCCGGCTACAGAGTCAAGCGTCCCATTACGGCCAAGTGGGCAGACAACATCGGCGAGGCCTTCGACTGGTACATGAATGCGGACTCTCATCTCTTCATTGCCGACGAGACAAGGCAGCCGATAGATGATGAACACGCTGATGATTTCCTTGTGCCAATCTACAGGCCTCTTCCCTCGTACAAGGACAAGGACGGCAGAGAGCACGTCTACAACTGGAAAGAGGAACGCTTCCCCTGCTTCCCGACATCTGTAGAGTTCCTGCCGAGCCAGCAGAAAACGTTCATGGCACATTGGCAGAAGGCACTAGACACAGGCAGAGTAAAGGCATACTTCGGACATTTCGGAAGCAAGCTCATCATGAAGGACGGACAGTGTGTCGGAGTCTACGCTTTTGACGAGATGCCCGGCTCGCCGACTAAGGGAAAGTACCTCAAGGTCAGTGCAGCAAAGGGCGTGATTCTCTCAACCGGAGATTACGGCTCGAACGACGCAGCAATGTATCACTTCGCACCCGACATCATGAAGACTCACAAGAATAACAGGCTCTTCACATCATTCAACGTGAAAGGCCAGCCGACGAATCAGGGAGACGGCCAGAGAATGGGAGCATGGGCAGGCGCGAAAGTTGCGGGCTTCAACGCTCCGATGATTCACCACATGGGCGGAGGAGCAGACCTCTCGGGTGTCGGCGTGATGGGCAATGCGGGCTTTCTGAATCTCGACATGGACGGTAAACGCTTCATGTGTGAGGACTTGCCGGGGCAGCAGCTCGAGAATCAGATTGAGGCGGTGAGGCTCATGAAGTCGTGGCAGATATTCGACGCGAACTGGCCGGAGCAGGTTACACACATGCCCGCGGCTCACGGCGGAGCGTGCTATTACGAGCCTTACACGTCGATCGAGCAGGCACCCAAGAACAACAGGACATACCGCAACTGGAAGAGTCCCTATCAGCTCGAGGAAGCCATAGCATCCGGAAGATGCATCAAGGCCGACACGTTAGAGGAGTTAGTTGTGAAACTCTACCCTGACGACACGAAGGCACAGCAGACAGCCTTAGCCTCAATCAAACGCTACAACGAGTTAGCAGCTAAGGGCGTTGATGAGGACTTCAACAAGGTAGCCTCGCGGTTGATGCCGGTAGACACTGCACCGTTCTACGCCGACCAGTTCAGCACAGCGATCATGCTTACATGCATAGGAGGACTCGAGTCAGACGAGGACTGCCACACGTTCAAGGAAATCACGGACGAAGAAGGCAGACAGGTCTGCGGAGACATCATCAGGGGCTTGTACGTTGCGGGGAACATGCAGGGAGGACGTTTTGGTCTGCAGTACCCGATAGGCCTTAAGGGAGTCAGCCACGCAATGGCACTGTATTACGGGAAAGTTGCCGGAGAAAATGCCGTGAAGGGGATATAGTTTTATCTGCCCGCTGCCTTGTGAAGTATGAGGTATGCGGGTATTATTATGCTCTGTGTTATGCTTCATCATAAAATCTTCACGCATATGTGTATTATAATAACAGCCAAATTTTTAGCACATTAATGAAGGTGTGAACTTATCTTGAAATTTCAGAGATACATATTAATTCTTATGCTGGCACTGTTCCCGCCCGGAGTATCTCACGCTTCGGTGGCTATGACCTTGCCGCAGTATGTAAGCGAGATTCTCCTGAACAATCATTCGCTCAGGGCAGGCATGAAGAACGTCGAAGCAGATTACTACTCTGTGCTTGCGTCGGTCGCTCCCCAGAGGTTCAGCACAGCAGCAACAGCAAACGGCTCTTACGTTACCAAGCAGCAGGGAGAGTCGAACGTCTTCGTCGGGAGTCTCGGCCTCAGGCTAACCCAGAGAATCGACATCTCCGGAAGCTACACGCTCAACGAGAAGCAGAACATTCTGGGCTATGAGGTAACGCGTGCTAACTTTGACTCGAACATCAACAGCCTGATAGCTGCTGCAGAACAGACATGGTGGAGTGCTGTGCTTGCTCGCGAGAACATGAAACTTCAGAAGGAAATCCTCCTCCAGCGTTCGGAGAATCACCGCGTAACTATGGAGAAGTACAATCAGGAACTCGTCCCGAGACTCGACATCGTGAGGAGCGAAGCGCAGGTAGTAGACGCGGAGGCTACGGCCAAGACTGCAGAGACTACTTACCTGAACCTGTTAGCTGAACTGTCATTAATGGCAGGAGGCTTAGACGTTGAACCTGTTGATGAGGAGCTGAAGGTCCCGGCCTTCGACGTAACGGTGAACTTTGAGGAAGCTCTCGAGTACAGGCCTGACGTGAGAGCCGCGAGACTCACTCTCGAACGCGCAAAGCTCGTGAAGAAGCTCACCGCTAAGGGACTCTCCCCGACTCTCGATTTCGGCTTCCAGTTCACGGCATGGGCAGACCCCGAAGCTGCTGCGACACCGAACAACAGACAGGCAGGAGCATCACTCACACTAAGCATCCCGATCACTGACGGCAAGGAGACAAAGTACCGTGTGCTGAACACAGACCGGCTCATTCAGGCAGCAGAGTCGAACCTCGAGGCACTGAAGGAGTCTACGAGACGAGACATCACCGTTGCGATGAACAACTGGAGAAATGCTGCAGCGAGCGAGCAGGACAAGCAGAGGCAGGTCGAGCGTGCAGAAGAAGAACTGCGTATTACGGAACTCATGTACTCTGAGGGCATGGGAGCACAGATTGACTTGATTAATGCGCAGACGGCATATCAGGCAGTGAGGACAGAATACCTCGACGCAATACGCGGAATGTATGTTGCTCTCGTTGCGCTGAGACAGGCATTAGGCGAGTACGCTCCGGACGAGAACGGAGACTGGAAAGAGGCCGTGAAGCGTTACGGAAAAGGCAACGACGTGCTCGGTGAACTCGGCCTTAAGACTCTGCGGACTAACTCGGTGAAGCAAAGATGACGCGGAAACATAGAATACTTTACGCTCTGGTAATAGTGCTCGTGCTTGCGTGCAATGCCTATGCTGCCCAGAAAGTAGACCCCAAAGCCCGAAACATCTACCAGCTCTTCACGAAGGCTAACCCCAAACTGGATTCAGGAACAGCCAAAAAGTACGTGGATATAGTGATAGCTGCGGGGAAGAAGTACAAACAAGACCCTTACGTGATAGCCGCAATAATAGTTCATGAGTCTACTGTGAACGCTAAGGCAGTATCTAAGGGCGGAGATTACGGCTTGATGCAGGTGCGCTGGAGAGTTCACGAGAAAGCCATCAAGGCGGAATACCCGAAGGTGAGGAAGGCAAGCGATTTCTTCGACGCGAGGACAAACATATTCTTCGGGACGCGTATACTGAGCGAGTGTGCGGCCAAGTCAAAAGATTTGCGGGGAGCGTTACTGCGTTACAGCGGAGGAGGCACAAAAGTTACAGCTAAGGTGATGAACACGGTGAAAGAACTTCAGGCAATGGACAGCAAGCCGAAGAAGCGGAGTTTTCTAGACAGGCTGTTTAACCGCAATAAATCATGAAGGGAGAATGATAAACATGCGCAAACTTTCAGCAGGCGTGATATTGGTGATGATGCTGTGCGCGAATGCATATGCAGACATAGTTTACACGACGGACACAGGCAATCTCGGACTTATAAAGACGGAAGGATCAACTAGTGCGGATTTTTACGGGACGCAGTACACCGGAGCGGGGAGCAATACGCTCTTGGGTTCATACTGGAACGGCAGCGCGACAAGAGTAATTCTCGTCAGGAGGACTGCTGACACGTCAGTTTCAGGAGATACGGCGTTAATCTTTGACCCTGCGAATCTTGCACAGCCTTTTGACAGCGAGGGGCAGGTCTTGGCCGGGCTTTACAATGCACAGGCATTAGTCGGCTCTAAGAACGGCAGAGGATTATTCTTTGCGTCAGGAGCATCTATTCACGAGTTCCAGACGTGGGACTTTGAGCCTTCACATTCCTACACTTACACACTCAAGACGAGCGACGACATTATCCCGGACTTCACGGGGCTTCTTGCCGGGACATACAACATTTTTGCTCTGGCAGAACGCGAGAACTCCGCAGATATGCTTCTGGTGTTTGACGGCCAGCTCAGGGACGACATAGAGAGTTTCGGGACTGAGTACCTGCCTTCCGGAACGTCAGAAATATCCTGGTTGAGCAATTCCAGAGTCGCAGCTGCACACACAGGCGGAGTAAGTGTCTGGGGAACGCATGGATTTGTTCCGCTCGTGAGCACTGATGCTCCGGTGAAGTCATTGTGCCAGGATTCAGGAAACGGCTTCTACTTTGCTGAACAGGTGCAGTCAGGAGACACATACACTACGGCCTTGAAGCATTATTCATCCGGAGAAGTAATAACTCTCAGCACTGGAGATACAGGCTCATCATGTCGGCTTCTGCGCGACGACGAGAACAACATTTTAGCGGCCATAACCGGCAGCAGGATTCTCGTGTACAACATGAAGAACGATACGCTTATCGGTGAATACGGCAGGGCATTACTCGGCGGGCTTCCTGTGGATATAGCGATCAGTCATGTGAAGGGTGAAGAGAGCAGCTCGAACAATGGCTGTGATGTTGCCGGAGCAGGAGTGATTATGATATTGGCGGGAGCGTTGATATTCCGCAAGCCTTAGTGCAAAAAATAACCCCCCGGAGATTTCTGGGGGGCTTTTGCTGTCCTGAGTTATCCTCCTAGATATGCTTTCCTCACAGCCTCAGACGCTAACAGTTCTTCGCCTGTCCCTGTAGTAACAATTTTTCCTGTCTCCATGACGTAGCCTCTGCTCGCGATGCTCAGAGCCATTTGTGCGTTCTGCTCAACAAGAAGGATCGTCGCTCCCGTCCTGTGCAGGTCAGCGATGATGTCAAAAATCTGCTCCACAAGAATCGGTGCGAGTCCCATTGACGGCTCGTCAAGCATGAGGAGCTTCGGCCTGCTCATGAGTGCCCGGCCCATTGCGAGCATCTGCTGTTCACCGCCCGAGAGAGTCCCTGCAGTCTGATGCATACGTTCCTTCAGGCGCGGAAAGAGCGTGTAGACTTTATCGAGGTCTTCAGCTAATCCGCCCGTCTGGGTGTATGCTCCCATCTCTAGATTCTCCTGCACGGTCATCTGCGCAAACACTCTCCGGCCTTCAGGCACCTGCGCGAGTCCCTTCTCTACTATCTTGTGAGGCTGAACCTTCGCGAGACTCTCTCCCAAGAACGAGACGCTCCCTGTCGCCGGATGAAGCAGCCCGGAAATCGTGTTAAGCGTCGTGGACTTGCCGGCACCGTTTGCACCGATAAGCGTAACTATCTCGCCCTCGTACACCTCGAACGATATACCCTTGATTGCGTGAATGCTTCCGTAATACACATTGATATTCTCAACCTTCAGTACCGGGTCGCTCATGATTTCGCCTCCTTCTTTCTGCCAAGATATGCCTCTATGACTGCGGGGTTGTTCTGAATCTCGTCAGGAGTTCCCTTAGCGATTATCTGTCCGAAGTTCAGCACGCATATTCCATCACAGATATTCATCACGAGGCTCATATCATGCTCAATCAGGATAATAGCTATCTGGAACATCTCATGCACTTTTCTGATGCTGTCCATGAGTTCGGCTGTCTCTGAGGGATTCATTCCTGCAGCAGGCTCATCAAGCAATAACACAGACGGGTTAGTTGCGAGAGCACGGACGATCTCGAGTCTTCTCTGCGCACCATAAGGCAATGACCCCGCCGGAACATCGGCTATACCCTGCATGTCGAAAATAGATAACAGCTTGAGAGTCCTTCTGTGAGCAGCTATCTCCTCGCGCTTGTAGTTCGGAAGCCTGAGAATTGCGCTTAACATGTTGTAGTGCATCTCGTTATTCATTGCAGCCTTCACGTTGTCAGCAACACTCAGATTCTTGAACAGCCTGATATTCTGGAACGTCCTCGCTATTCCTGCCCGGTTCACCTGAATAGTCGTCATGCCGTGAGTGTCCCTGCCGTCAAGAAGAATCGTCCCTGTTGTTGGCTGGTAGACCTTCGTCAGCAAGTTGAACACCGTAGTTTTTCCTGCACCGTTAGGGCCGATTAACCCTACAATCTCAGTTCTGCCGACAGTGAGGTTGAAGTTATCGACAGCCTTAATTCCGCCGAGAGTAATTCCCAAGTTCACGCACTCAAGGATAGGCGCGCGGGCAGCATCTCTTTCCGGCAAAATCGAGTTTGAGGGAACAGGTACGTACTTAGTTTTCTTGCGTGCCATGAGTTAAGCCTCCTCCTTTCGCCTGAATGGATTCAGTGAGGCTAGGAATGACCGTATCTCTGCGTTGTTGGCCGCGAGCATTATTCTGTACTCCGAGAACTCGCGCAGTGTATTAGTTATCACCATGAGTTAAGCCTCCTCCTTCCGCCTGAAAGGGTTCAGTGAGGCTAGGAATGACCGTATCTCTGCGTTGTTGGTCGCTAGCATCATCACTATTAACACGATGGCGTAAAGCAGCATCCTGTACTCCGAGAACTCGCGGAGCTTTTCGGGAAGTATCGTCAAGACTGCAGCAGCGATGATTGAGCCGAGCATATTACCCTGACCTCCGAGCACCACGAACACCAAAATCAAGATTGACGTGTTGAAGTCGAACTTGTTAGCTACGACGGTGGAGTAATTCATTGCGAAGAGTGCTCCTGCTGCTCCGGCTATTGCTGCGGACATGACGAACGCCATCATCTTGTACTTCGTGATGTCAAGGCCTATGCTCTCTGCTGCTATTCTGTCATCACGTATTGCCATGAACGCGCGCCCCGAACGCGAATTGACGAGGTTGAACACAATCATCAACGCAATCATGAGCAGAATGAATCCTGCGGGGAAGGTAGATATTTTCTGAATGCCGCTTATCCCCATAGGCCCGCGGATTATCAAGCGTCCTCCTTTGAGAAGGCGCGTTGTGTCTGAGAGCATGGAGAAGTGAAGCCCCTGCGAATCAACGCCCAAGTAAAAATTGTTGAGTATGCTCTTGATAATCTCGCCGAATGCTAACGTAACTATTGCGAGGTAATCTCCCTTGAGCCTCAGCACCGGAATACCTATCAGGAAGCCAGCGACAGCCGCGAACACAGCAGCTATTATCATTGCGAGCGCGAGACGTACAGGAGCATTAGTGATGACTCCCTGCATCAGAATCGCCGACGTAACTCCTGCGAACGCTCCGACCGACATAAACCCTGCATGTCCGAGCGAGAGTTCCCCCAGAATCCCTACGACGAGATTCAGCGACACGGCCATAACCATATACGCACAGATGGGCACGAGCATTCCGCGCATTGACGAGCTGAAGAACTTAGTGCTGCTCATTATCTGGCACACTACGTAAGCTACAATCACTACTGCATAAGTCAGGTAAATTTTTCTCGCCTCAGCACGTTTCAGGTTAATCAATCTCTTCATTGTCATAATCACACCTTCTCCTGAATTGCTCTGCCCAACAGTCCCGCAGGCTTGACCAGCAGCACAACAATCAGCACCGCGAACACCACAGCATCAGAAAGCTGGCTCGAGATGTAGGCCTTCGCGAAGATCTCGATCACTCCGAGCATGAGTCCTCCCAAGAACGCTCCGGGCACTGAGCCGATGCCTCCGAACACTGCAGCAGTGAACGCCTTGATGCCGGGAAGCGAGCCTGTCGTCGGCATGAGAGTCGGGTATGCACTGCACAGCAACGCTCCTGCGATAGCTGCGAGTCCCGAGCCTATTGCGAACGTCATAGAGATAGTTGCGTTCACGTTAATTCCCATGAGCTGGGCTGCTCCTTTGTCCTCTGAACATGCACGCATAGCTTTTCCCAAACGCGTTTTGCTGATGAAGAGCGACAGTATCACCATTATCACCAAGCATGTAGCTATTGTGAGGACGGTAACATGTGAGACTGAGAGCTTGCCGTCAAACAGCTTGAACGCTCCCCTTCCGATGACTGACGGAAAGACTTTAGGGTTTGACGACCAGAGCAGCAAGGCCGTGTTCTGGAGAAAGTAGCTCATGCCGATAGCTGTGATGAGAACTGCGAGCGATGGAGCCTGACGCAGGGGCTTATACGCGAGACGTTCTACTATTATTCCGAGAAGGGTGCAGACTAACATAGCGATAGCCACGCCCAAAAACGGGTTGAGGCCATAACGTGATACGGCATAGAAGCACACGTAGCCTCCTACCATAATCACATCACCGTGAGCGAAATTCAGCATCTTAGCTATTCCGTAGACCATTGTGTAGCCGAGAGCAATGATCGCGTAAATACTGCCTAAGCTGATTCCGCTGATGAAATAGTTCAAGAATATCATTGAGAATTTATAGCTCCTTGCATGAAAAGAGGCAGCCTGAGAATTTGGCCGCTGCTCTCAGAACTGCCCCCATGTGAATTATTATCTTCGTCCTGATTAGTCAAGTCCGACATACGCGCCGTTCTGAATGACCATGCCTTTGGGGTCTTTCGAGACCTCGCCGTTTGCTGACCACTTGACGTTTTCGCCGGTTACTCCGTTGAAGGTCATTGTGGTGAACTGCTCGACCATCTTTGCGCAGAGAGTCTCTGCATCCATGTCAGGAGTGGCCTTTGCGAGAGTGAGAGCCTGGCAGAAAGCGTACACGCAATCGTAGCCGTCAGCAGCGAACTGATTCGGAACTTCACCGTGTCTCTTCTGGTACTCTGCTACGAACTTGGCCGTCTTCTCGTCCTTTGCGTCTGCGTTGAACGGAGTCAGGAGCATAACGCCCTCAGCGAGGGACTTGTCGAAGCCCTCCATTGTGAGGATGCCGTCCATGCCGTCGATGCCGAACCACTTCGGAGCATAGCCCATAGCCTGAGCCTGAGCGAGGATGAGTGATGCGGGCTGATAGTACATCGGCAGGAAAACAAGCTCTGCACCTTTCTCTTTTGCCTCTGTGAGCTGGACGGAAAAGTCTGTGTCGTTGCCGTCAGCAAATGTTGTCTCGCTGACGATCTCGAGTCCGACTTCGGGAGCTTTCTCTACGAACGTATCGCGCACGCCTTTGGAGTAAACGTCATCATTCTTCCAGATAACGGCGACTTTCTTGGCGAGGCCTTTGCTGGCGATGTACTGAGCTGATGCTGTGCCCTGGTTGGGGTCGACAAAGCACATCTGGAAGACGTTATCCTTGCCTTCTGTTACTGCTGCGCTTGATGCTGAAGGTGTGAGCGCAAAAATTCTGTCGGAGAAGTTCTCTGCTGCTGTTGCCTCTGCGGGCTTGGACGTTACGGAGCTGAGGGAGATCTGCATTCCCCAGTCTTTGAGGGCGTTGTAGGCGTTGACGGCCTTCTCTGCGTCGTGGGTGTCGTCCTCGTAGCGAAGCTCGAACTGAATATCTCCGCCCATTGCGTTAATCTCGTCTACGGCTATCTGTGCTCCGTTGCGGGCTGACATTCCGTAAATTGCTGCTCCGCCGGTTAGGGGTGCTGTGCCTCCGAGCTTGAAGGCTGCTCCAAATGCGCTCGCTGACATTGCGAGAATGAGTACTGCGCAAGTTAGTATCTTCTTCATGAGTGTAATTCTCTCCTTGTCGATTAATTTATGCTTATCCCTGAAGACTCATTACGGCCTTTGCGAGTCTCAGAGCTTGAAGCCTGTGTAATAATCCTGTGCTCCTCCCCTGAAGTTGTGCTGCGGTTCTCCAGAGTGTGAAGCCTGTATTGCGTAATGATGCCGTTCTCTGAAGACACGTTGCGAGTCTCCGGAGTGTAAAGCCTGTATTGCGTAATGCTGTCTGTTTCCCTGAAGACGTGCTGCGAGTCTCCAGAATGTGAAGCCTGTATTGCGTAATGATGCCGTTCTCTGAAGACATGTTGCGAGTTTCCAGAGTATAAAGCCTGTATTGCGTAATGCTGTCTGTCTCCCTGAAGACGAGCTGCGGTTCTCCAGAGTGTGAAGTATGTATTTACATGTACGAAAAAAGCGGCCTGTTTGGAGTTCAAGCCGCCTCGTTAATTCCTGAATTGTTAAGCTCTTCACTCCTGCAATCACTAAATTTTGTGCCCCCTAATCATGAGAGCATTAATAATAATGAACGCAGGAATATCTACAGCAAAAAAGGCACTCACACAATCATCTATCTTCATTCTGTCTGATTTCTTCATGTGATTATGCCTCCTCATGTTCTGATTTATCCTTTCCGCAATTATCTGTAATAATCTGTAACGAGTGATAGACAGGAAAATTCCATAAACTCTGTAGCTGAACCCGTAATCTCAGATTTCACAGCCTCTTCATAATAAACGGCGCAACAAGCAGGAAAACTTCGTAAACTCCGTAACCGAACCTACTGTCTGATACTTCATCTACCTCTGCAATGAAGCGGTAGACAGAAAAACTCCCTAAACTAACCCACTGCTTGATACTTCATCTATCTCTGCAATGGCGCGGTGTCAGGAAAACTTCGTAAACTCCGTACCTGAACCCACAACCTAAGGCTTCATGTCCTTCTGTAACAAATGGCGCGGTAGGCAGGATTCGAACCCACGACCTAAGGCTCCGTAGGCCTTCGCTCTATCCAGCTGAGCTACTACCGCAGTGATTAACATTAATGGCGGTGGGTGTGAGATTCGAACTCACGATAGAGGTTTTAGCCCCTATACTCACTTAGCAGGCGAGCGCCTTCGACCTACTCGGCCAACCCACCACTAACATATCTGCTAAATCTAATTGTTATGTGGAAAACGCGCGATATATTACCCCCCAACAAAAATTTTGTCAAGAATTGCAGCTAATGTAGTGCTAAAATTCTGCACAATATACTTTTCAAGAGGTGAAGTCATCAATCAATGCGCAGGTACATTTTCAGGAGGGTAATATCAAGCCTCTTAACCCTCTTTGTCGTAATCACATTAACTTTCTTCATGATGCGTGCAATTCCCGGCGGGCCGTTCACTGATGAGAAAGCTATTCCAGCCTTCGTCCTCGAGAAAATGAATGCTCGTTATGGCCTCAATGATCCCCTTTACACGCAATACTTCAGGTACTTGATGAACGTCTTGCGCTTCGATCTCGGGCCGTCCTACAGGTATGAGGGTATGACTGTCAACGAACTCATCGCAGGAAACTTCCCAGTCTCTGCAGTCGTCGGAGGGATCGCGTTAGTGCTCGCTCTCCTCATCGGCATACCTGCAGGCATAATTTCGGCTCTCAAGCGCGGGCATTGGCAGGACAGACTCGCAATGATCCTAGCAACTCTCGGCGTAACCGTCCCCGGCTTCGTCATCGCTGCTGCTCTCGTCTACATCTTCGCCTGGAGGCTCGGCTGGGTTACTGTCGGCTTCTGGGAAGGGACATCAACAGCAATTCTCCCTGCAATTACTCTTGCGGGCTATCCTGCAGCATTCATCTCGAGGCTCGTGCGTTCAGGAATGCTCGAGGTGCTCGGCCAAGACTACATACGCACTGCATACGCTAAGGGATTGCGCGAACGTTCGGTCGTGTACATCCATGCACTGAAGAACGCAATAATCCCGGTCATTACTTATCTCGGGCCGCTGACTGCAGGAATCTTGACGGGAAGTTTTGTTGTCGAGCAGGTCTTCGGAGTTCCGGGACTCGGGACGTTCTTCGTTACGAGCATCACGAACAGAGATTACACCACAATCATGGGAGTAACTATCTTCTACAGTGCATTGCTTGTGTCGTTCAACCTGATTGCTGATGTGTGCTTGGGCTTCATTGACCCTAGAATCAAGCTGAGGTGATAGACATGTACAACCCTGATTTATTCATGCCCCTTCCTGCTGAAGAGAAGGCATCTGCGGAAATCATGAGGCCGTCATTGACTTACTGGCAGGACGCAAGAAGAAGGCTTATGCATGACCCTTTAGCTGTTCTTGGCCTGATAGTGATAGCTGTAATTCTGGCTCTTGCAGTTTTCGGGCCGGTGCTCTCACCGTATGAGTATGATGCTCAGGACTTCATGGTCAGCAATGAGCCTCCGAGTATGACTCACTGGTTCGGTACTGACATGTTCGGAAGGGACTTGTTCGTGAGGGTGCTTTATGGAGCGAGGATTTCTCTTGCTGTGGGATTCTTGGCGAGCTTCATAAGCCTGTTCATAGGTGTGATTTACGGCGGAATATCCGGTTTTGCTGGAGGCAGAATCGATAACGTAATGATGAGCATTGTAGATGTAATTTACAGTGTGCCCGTGATGATATATGTGATTCTGCTGATGGTGGTAGTAGGGCCGGGACTGAAGAGCATATTTATCACTCTGGGCATATCTTACTGGGCACCGATGGCGCGAATAGTCCGTGCTGAAGTGATGAGGCTCAAGAATGAGGAGTTTATCTTAGCTGCGAGAGTTATCGGAGCGTCGCCGAGAAGGATTCTGCTGCGGCATCTTATCCCGAACGCTATGGGGTCAGTGCTGGTTACGCTGACGTTCTCGATTCCGGGAGCGATATTTACGGAGTCGTTCCTGTCGTTCGTTGGCTTGGGAGTCAGTGCACCGATGGCGAGCTGGGGAGTATTATGCTCTGACGCTGT
>JAFSUD010000077.1 GCA_017445405.1 Synergistaceae bacterium | reverse complement strand
TGCGTTCTTCCGCGCTGCCAGATGGAGACGGCGAAAATTTACCGTGAGGCATTCGGTGATGGAGTGAGCTTTGAGATTCTGCCTATGTTCGACCTGCCGGAGTTCGAGGCGAATTTTGCGGCTAATGTAGACTTTTTCAGTGAGGGGACTGTGAGCTTTCACGAGCCTGTTTTCTGCGTTGAGCACACCGCCCCTAAAGGCACACCCGAATACGCTGAATCAATGCATCACATCATGCTGACGAAGAAATTTGCGGACATTCTTCACCCCGTGCACATGGTCTATCACCTCAACAACTGCAAAGTAACTCCGGAGAGTAAGGCTGAAATGCTGGCTGTCTCCCTCGCCAATCTTGAGGAAGTACGGGAAATATTCTCAGGTGTACAAATCTTAATTGAGAACACAGGGACGGACATTAAGGGAGATAAGCTGTTAGACCAGCAGGAGTTCACGGACTTGTGCAGGGAGAAGAATTTTGATGTGCTAATCGACATCGGGCATGCACACGCCAATTCATGGGACATCAAGAAGCTGATTGCAGACTTAAGGACGCAGATACATGCATTCCACCTTCACAACAACGACGGAGTACATGACCTGCACAACAGAATAACTGACGGGACACTGAACTTTGCGGACATCATGACTTACATACGAGCGCAAGTTCCCGAAGCGGACTTAATCATCGAGTACACGAGGCCGGAATATCACGGCCAGCCATTAATGGAGGACATCAGGACATTATGCAGGATGATATGAGAGAGGCAAGACTAGCCTATATTTTCGCGAATATGTCTGACGCTGTATGCATCACCAAGAAAAACGGAGCGGTGCTTCACGTCAACAACAGTGCAGCGAAACTCTTCGGCCTCAGCAGCTACGAGGGCATGAAGATATGGGACGTTATCCGTTTCACAGAGAAGAATGATAATCTGATTCAGCTCTTCCTCGACGCTGTAACGCAGGGCAGGGACATAAATTCACTTGTCGAGTACGAGGCCAACGACGGGAAAATTTACCGCCTTCACGTGAACATGACGTACATGAACGAGGGAAGCGGAATTTTTGTGATGGTAGCGAGAGACCTTACGGAGCTAGTACGTGTGAACTCAGCCTTTGCACGGTACACATCGCCTGAAATCGCAAAGTACGTACTCACGACACCTGACGGCGAAAAGCAGGGAGGCCAGACCCGCGACGTTACTATCATGATGAGCGACCTCCGGGGCTTTACGGCACTTAGCACCAAGCTGCACCCTGATACACTCATCACGATACTCAATCACTATTTCGAGGAGATGACGGCCGTAATATCGCGCTGGCACGGCACAGTGATAGAGTTTCTCGGCGACGGAATATTTGTCGTGTTCGGAGCACCTTCTGCTGACCCTGACCACGCAGAGCACGCCGTATCATGTGCCCTAGAGATGCAGAACGCAATGATGAGCGTGAATGACTGGAACGCTTCACACGGATACCCTGCGCTCGAAATGGGAATAGGGATAAATTCCGGGCCTGCAGTTGTGGGGAATATAGGCTCGGCGGACAAGATGAAGTACGGCTGCATGGGCGAGACGGTGAACTTGGCCGGCCGGACGGAGACATTCACGACGGGCAGCCAGATATACATCACCGAACGCACGAAGGCACAGCTAAGATCCGAGCTGACATTCTCCGATGAACAAAGTTTCATGCCCAAAGGAGCGGCCAGTCCAATGAAGATATTTGCTGCTGAGGGTCTGGGAGATATTCACATGACGCACAAAGAATACGTGATGAGGGATATTGTGAGCAAACCGGAGGTGAAATTCTTCAAGATTACCGGAGCAAAGAACGTAGACGGAGAAGAATGCACAGGCAAAGTTACTCAGCTTTCCGACGATGAACGCTATGCTGTAATCGAGAGCGAGGCACACGTCGACGCTATGCAAAACATCATGATAAATACTTACGGGGGGGGACTGCTTTACGCAAAGGCTGTTCATGTCAGCGGAAAGCAAATCACAATCTGCTTCACCTCCAAACCGGACAATTTCTCCTCGTGGGTCAAGAGCCTCATCTGATTTCACGATATGCCACAGAAAAACGGCCTCCCCATTTTTCGGAGAGACCGTTTATTATTATGGCTTTGCTACTCTTTCTCCCACTCTGTGCCCTTGAAGGCCTCTGCGAACGGGTTATACATTCCTTCCTCTGAGTCGTCCTCGTAGCCTGCTGACTCACGTATCGCACGCTGACGGGATTTCCCTTTTCCGCGCTCTCTGCGTTCTGCTCTCGGCTCGCGTCCCTCACGTCCGCCCTTCTGCTGAGCCTGCTGGGTCTGCTCGTCGCTGCCTTCTGCCTGAGGCACTGCTTCAGGTTCCGGCTCCGGCTCGAGTGCACTAAGCGAGAGTCTCATTCTCCGCTGGCCTGGGTCAACCTCGAGGATGCGCGCTGTAACTTCCTGCCCTTCACTGAGAACGTCTGCGGGCTTCTCTATCCTCTTGCGGCTTATCTGCGAAATGTGGATAAGTGCCTCCACGCCTTCCTCAACCTCAACGAATGCTCCGAAGTCTGCGAGCCTGACGACCTTAACGGGTACGTCCTGCCCCTTCGTGTAACGCTGCTCAATGTTCGCCCACGGATCATGGAGCTGCTTGCTGCCGAGACTGATTCTCCGCTTCTCCTGGTCTGCCTCGAGCACGAGAACTTCAACCTCCTGCCCTCTTCTGAGGACATCGCGGGGCTTGCTGATTCTCTTCCAGCTAATGTCGCCGACATGAATCAATCCCTCAATGCCCGGCTCAAGCTCGACGAATGCTCCGAAGTCCGTCAGGTTCGTAACTGTTCCGGTCATCACGTCGCCCTTGTGAATGCGCTCGCTCATGGTGTCCCAAGGATCGCCGGTTACCTGCTTGATGCTCAGGGAAATTCTGTCGTTCTCCCTGTCAATGCCCACAACCTTAACGGTTACCTTGTCGCCCTTCTTGAACATGTCGCGGATCTTCACGTTGCGCTTCCATGTAAGTTCGGTAACATGAACGAGTCCGTCAAGCTCTCCCAGATTCACGAACACGCCGAAATCCGTCAGGCTGGAGACTTCTCCCTCTACGATGTCGCCCTCATGGACTCTCTCGTAGAACTTGGCCTTGCGCTCTGCCTCTGCCTCTTCAAGCAGCTCACGCCTTGAGAACACGAGCCTGTGCTTGCGCTTGTCATGGTCTAAGACTTTCACCTTTATGTTCTGTCCGACAAAGTTAGACGGGTTAGCTCCTCTGCCTGCAAGCGTTAAGTGCGAGACGGGGATAAATCCTTCGAGGCCTCCGCACTCCACCATGAGGCCGCCCTTGATGCGCGATACTCCGCGAACCTGTACGACCTTGTTATCCTTCAGGTATGCGTCGAGGGCATCCCATCTCTTGTCGAGTTCATGCCTCCATCTGCTGAGAAGCAATTGTGCTTCTTCCCTGTCCGTTACGTTCGTTACTTCGACCTCGATAGTGTCGCCGGGCTTGGGTTCAGGGCCGGTTTCGATGAGTGCGTGATTGGTGTATTCCTTCTCAGGCAATACTCCTTCGCACTTGAACCCGACGTTGACGAGCCAGCCGGCCTCATTTTTGCCGACGACTGTTCCGGTGAGTATCTGCCCCTTGCGGAGGCGTACTGTGCTGCCGTACTGGTCAAGAAGTTCCTGCATTGACTCTTCGCGCTGTTCTTCCTGCGTAACGGGTGCTGCTGTGTCCTGTGCCTGCTCGGTTACAGGCTGTGCTTCTTCCTGTGCAGTTGTGTTTACTGCTAATTCCTGCTGATCCATAATGTGAATCTCTGCCCCTTTCAGAGGGTAAACCCCCCTTGACTACTTGTCCGCTATTGTGTTTCGTATTTTATCGATAAGCCATCCGGGCGTACTTGCTCCGGCGGCAATACCAATCCTATGTTTATTCATAAACCACTCTGTTTCTCGGTTTAGTTCCTCTTCATCCTCAACCCATAACACGCTCACGCCTTCAGATGCGATTATGTCTCTCAGCTTGCCGGTGTTTGCGCTCTGCTTTCCGCCTATGAGAACTGCTCCGTCAACATCATGATGCCTCACGAGTTCGCGGACTGCCTCCTGACGTTCGGAAGTGGCCTTGCAGATGGTGTTGCAGACGTGAAGCTCCGAACACTTCACCGCAAGAATCCCTGCGACGAGAGCTAGTCTTTCTTCTCTCTGCGTAGTCTGTGAGACTAATGCGATTCTGCTGTGCCTCGTGATGCGGTGAGCTTCTTCTTCGTTCATGACTACCTCGACGCTTTCGGGCTTGGCCGTGTGTCCGATGATGCCCTTAATCTCTGGGTGATTCTTGTCTCCCAAGAGCACGACGTGATAATTGCTGCGCGAGAGTTCCGCTGCCATGTCCTGAGCCTTCCTCACGAACGGGCAGGTCATATCCTCAACGCTAACGCCCTTAGCCTTCAGGCGGTCAATTACCTCGAGACTTTCTCCGTGTGCCCTGATGAGCACCTTTGCTCCTGAAGGTATGTCCTCCTCAGAATCAGCGACTCTCAAGCCCATAGCCTGAAGCCTTGCAACTTCCTGCGGGTTATGTATTGGGAGGCCTATTGTCCACACTTCGGAATTGTCCTGCAGAGCGTGTTCTATTGCGTCAACTGCGCGCTTAACTCCGAAGCAGAAACCTGCATGTTCCGCCATCACAGTAATCATTAGCGGCTATCCTCGTGATTATTAGTATGTATATGCTTCATGCTTGTTTGCAGCGTAACACTTTCAGCATTGTGCTGACGTTGCGTCTGTGCTTGATAACTGCGTGAGGCCTTGATGCCGTACATGGCTGCTGTATATCCTCCTGCGTTAAGCTTTATGCTTGCTCCTGCGCCGTCAAATGCACGCCTCATTCTTTGCTGTCTCCGTGTGATATGAGTGTGTGTATGCTTCATGCTTGCCTGCAGAGTAACACTTTCAGCATTGTGCTGACGTTGCGTCTGTGCTTGATAACTGCGTGAGGCCTTGATGCCGTACATGGCTGCTGTATATTCTCCTGCGTTAAGCCTTATGCTAGCTTCTGCACCGTCAAATGCACGCCTCATTCTTTGCTGTCCCCGTGTTATATGAGTGTGTATATGCTTCATGTCTGCCTGCAGCGTAACACTTTCAGCATTGTGCTGACGTTGCGTCTGTGCTTGATAACTGCGTGAGGCCTTGATGCTATACATGGCTGCTGTATATACTCCCGCGTTAAGCCTTATGCTCGCTTCTGCACCGTTAAATGCACGCCTCATTCTTTGCTGTCTCCGTGTTTATGTGTGTGTATATGCTGCGTTATTGCCTCTATGATTTCTTCCTCGTGGTTGGATTCTGACATGTCAAACCATATTGCCGGAGTGAACTTCTTGAACCATGTCTGCTGTCTCCTGCAGAATGCCTTCGTCCGTGATATTGCCTGTTCGAGTGCCTGCTCAAGTGTCAGTTTCCCTCTGTGATGCTCTATCAGTTCACGGTAGCCTAATCCTTTAAGCGGGTTATACCTGTCGTCAAAACCGTGCGATAACAGCCACTTCACTTCTTCAGGGAAACCTTCTGCCCACTCCTGCTCTAGGCGTATCTCTATGCGCGAGAATAATTCTTCACGGGAACGCGACAATCCGATATACAGCACATCAAAGCCGTAATCCCTCTTTGTGCCTTCCTGATAGATGCGTGAGGGGGCTTTACCCGTCAAGTCCCAAATCTCAAGCGCACGCGTAACCCTCTGAATATCATTCTTGTGAAGTTTCTCTGCAGTGTCAGGGTCAACCTCAGCGAGCCTCATGTGCAGCAATTCAGCTCCCTGCGAGTTCGCAAGTGCCTCGTACTTCTCCCGGACCTCAGAGTCAGAAGGCAGCTCCTCATTCAGGACGGCGTGAAACAGTGCGTTGTAGTAGAACGGAGTACCTCCCACGAAAAGGGGAATACGTTTGCGAGCTAAGATGCGTGATGCTGCCTGAGATGCTCTCTCTGCGAAGTCTGAGACGGTAAATTTCTCGTCCGGGTCAGCAATATCAATCATGTGGTGCGGGACATCACGTCGCAGTGAAGCCGAAACCTTATCAGTGCCCACGTCCATATAGCGGTAAACCTGACGTGAATCTACTGAGATGATTTCAGCGTTTAACTTTTCTGCAATGGATAAGCTCAAAGCAGTTTTGCCTACTGCTGTAGCTCCGATTAAAGCAACCACAGGCTGCCGGTTCATGGAAATATTAACGACCTCTTGATGAATGATTTAATGAATGTGCGTGATTATAGCACAACTTGCAAATTTTCAACATGTTTTCTCTTGACCGGTAGCTGATACCTGAAATTATCATGCACTCATCACACAATCAGGAGGTTAATTCATGAGAATACTAATCATTTCTGCAGTGCTGCTCCTAGTCATGAGCGGTGCATCTTTTGCGGACATCATGCCCGTGAAGTCATTCACTCCCCGCGGGCCGTCAACCCACAACGCCAACACATGGGGGCTTGTCTATTCCGGCGCAATCACCGAGAACGTACCCGGCAAAGTCAACATTCACCCGATAACTTACGAGCTTAACGGGATAACGATAGCTGCGAACGTCTACACTCCTGCAGGCTATGACCCCGCAAAAAAGTATCCTGCGCTCACAGTCGCACACCCTAACGGAGGCGTGAAGGAACAGGTATCGGGACTCTTTGCCCAGAAGCTCGCCGAAGCCGGGTACATCACTGTGGCTGCTGATGCGGCATTTCAGGGTGCATCAGGAGGACAGCCGAGACACACAGATATTCCGTTCTTCAGGACAGAGGACATTCACGGCATGGTCGACCTGCTCATGATTTATCCGGGCGTTGACGTGAATAGGATTGGGATGCTCGGCATCTGCGGAGGAGGAGGCTACACCATCAATGCAGCCAAGAGCGAAAAGCGCGTGAAGGCAGTAGCGACATTGAGCATGTTCAACACGGGAAGAGTGAGGCGGGAGGGCTACATGAGCAGTGCAGTCAAGGCAGTGCAGGACACTCTGGCGAAGTCATCGGCAGCGAGAGCACAGACAGTTTCAGGAGGAGAGCTGCTCTATTCCGACAGCAACGCTCCCAAGCTCACGGACGAACAGATGAAGGCCTACCTTGACAATGCGCCCGACCTCTACAAGGACGGTTACGAGTACTACGGCGTAACGCACACTCACCCGAACTCGAGCGGACGCTATGCACTATCCAGCCTAATGGAACTCATGACATGGGATGCAACAGACAACATCCAGCTAATCAATGTGCCCCTGCTGATGATGGGAGGGAGCATCTCTGATTCACTCTACATGTCGGAGGACGCAATCGAGAAAGCGACAGGCACGAGCGACAAGGAGTTATTCATCATCAAGGGAGCGACGCACATAAAGACGTATTATGTTCCTGAGTACGTGGAGCAGGAAGTGAACAAGCTCAAGGAATTTTTCGGGAGGACGTTATAAATGAGAATAGTATTGCTGAATTTATGCATTGCGCTCTTGGCCGGGAGTGCTTTTGCGAGTACGTTAGACGGCTACGACAGGGCAGCAGTTGCTGATGAGAACTACAGGCTTGCGCACGGTGATGAAGTCATGCCCGAGTCAGTGAATGACCCTGAACTTGCGGACATCATGAAGAAGTATGTGTATGCTGACATTCCGCATCAGGCCAAGCTCACACTTACAGAACGCAAACTTGTAGAGATCGTAGTGCTGACGACGGCACAGAATCACAAGTTTCTTGCGCGGGTAATTGACGGCTCACTCAATCTCGGAGTGAAGGCTATCGAGATTCGGGAGGCACTCTATCACATCGCGCCTTATATAGGCTTCCCGAAAGTGTTTGAGGCACTGGAGATTGCGGACGAGATATTTACTAGGCACGGAATAACTCTGCCTCTCGAGAATCAAGGGACGACTACCGATGCTGACAGGTTCGAGAAGGGGTTAGCGTTTCAGGTGGGGACTTACGGCGAGCGCATTAACCAGATGAGAGATGCAACGCCTGATTTCCAGAAACACCTGCAGGATGACTTGTCGGCGTTCTGCTTCGGAGATACATACACGAGAGGAACGCATGACCTGAAGATGCGGGAGATGCTGACGATGGCAGTAATCGGGACTCTAGGGACTGGCGAGCCTCAGTACAAATCCCACGTTGCCGGGACTCTTGCTGCCGGAGCGACACAGGAAGAAGTCATCGGAGTAATCACAGTGATGAATCCATACATAGGCTTTCCGAGAACACTGAACGCATTACGCATAGCCAACGAGGTATTTTCTGAACGAGCAAAGCAATAACACTCCGCCCGGTCTTTACTGTCAGGCCGGGCACTTTTCCTCACTTACGCTATAATTACTCTCATACATTCCCCCACAAAGAAAGGAAGCACACACTCATGAAGAAGTATCCGCTGGAGATAGTTGCGCCTGTAATGTTCGCGTTCGTGTTCATGTTCACGCTGATATACGCGCGCTTTGAGCCTCACATTGAGGACGTGGACATGAATTATGTGATTGAGCACGTCGGCATACAGGGATACGTTCTTGTTGATGTCCGGCCTGAAGAAATCAAGTAGAGGCCGGGCAATTTTCCTTACTTACGCTATAATTACTCTCACACATATTCCCCCACAAAGAAAGGAAGCACACACTCATGAAGAAGTATCCGCTGGAGATAGTTGCGCCTGTAATGTTCGCGTTCGTGTTCATGTTTACGCTGATATACGCACGCTTTGAGCCTCACATTGAGGACGTGGACATGAATTATGTGATTGAGCACGTCGGCAGACAGGGATACGTTCTTGTTGATGTCCGCCCTGAAGAAGTCTACGAGGGAGCGTCCCCAATGCCCGGAGTTCCCGGAGGACACATTCCCGGAGCAGTAAGTTTCCCGCTGGAGGATCTGAAGGTAGCAGCAGCTTCGGCAGCACTGGCTAAGGCCGGAGTCGTGAAGAGCAGCACTGTAATTCTCTACTGCAACACCGGCACGGCAGCAGGGAAATTTGCGGACGCACTGGTGAGGCACTTCAACTTTTCGCCGTCAATGCTCAAGAACTACCGGGGAAGTATGAGGGACTGGTCATCTCATGAAGGAAATGCGCTGCTGCCTGAAGACCACGAGAGCGGATTTTAGATGCATGTGCACGGAAGAAGATTGCTGACATAATCTCTTCTGCCCGCAAGTACATCATTATAGAACTCTTCCTTAGCGTCAATGTATTTCAGGGTCTCTTCAAGTTCGCGGATATGTCCCTGAATCTCTTCACGCTTGGCCTGAAGGATAGCTTTTCTCTCTGGAATAGTAGACTTACCGATGAGGCAGAGGCTAGTGTATTTCTTCATGTCCTGAATGCCCATTCCGCAATCACGAAGGCATAACAGGCTCTTTATCCATGCAATATCTCTCTCATCAAAGACTCTGTGATTGCTGATGTTGCGCTTGACGTTGGGGACGAGGCCTTCATTGCAGTAGAACTTTAGGCCCTGATAAGTCATGCCGGTAAGTTCACACGCCTGCTTCATTGTGTAAAACATGGTTAATTCGCTCCTTGACCGTTAATTACTATCGCTTGTTACGATTCTAGCACCCAAACAAGATTAACCCATAGGAGGAATTATCATGCGTAAACTTACCTTCGCGCTTTTGCTGGTTCTGTGTATCTCAGCAAGTGCATCGGCGTATCAGGTCATCAGCACAAATATCATTAACCCGTCAACCGGCAAGACACTGCGGGGACTTCTCTACATGCCCGAGACTCACGGCGCAAAAGTCCCGTTAGTTATCTGCGCTCACGAACTCGGGAGCAATCACCGGAGACGCTGGCCTCAGTACGGCGAGTCATTGGCAGCAGAAGGAATAGCGGTGTACACGTTCGACTTTGCAGGAGGCGGTTCGAAGGTCAGAGCAGACGGCACGCCCGGCAGCATGAGCGACGGCGAGACAACCGAAATGTCAGTGATGACGGAAGTAAAGGATCTAGAGGCTGTGCTTGCGGAGGCCAAGACGTGGGATTTCGTTGACACATCACGAATCGCATTCATCGGCGGAAGTCAGGGAGGAGCTGTATCTGTGATAACGGCTTCACGTCATGCAGACGAACTCGCGGGACTCGTGCTGCTCTACCCTGCACTGCTGATTCAGGACGACCTCCACAAGAAGTTTGCGAACAAGGAAGACTGCCCGGAAGTCTACAGCTATAACGGCTGGCTCGACGTTAGCCCGGTTTACGTGAATGACATGTGGGACTACGACATTTACGCAGACATGCCCAAGTACACCAAGCCTGTACTGCTGCTTCACGGCGACAAGGATACTATCGTTCCCATGAGCTACATTGAGAGAGCGAGAGACACTTACCCCGATGCGGAGTTTCACGTGATAGATGGAGGCTTGCACGGATTTCAGGGCGAGACGTTTGCTCAGGCGATAGGCTACATCAAGGCATACTTCAGGAAAATCGGGCTTCTTCCCGGAGGACTCAGCACAATAATTCCCGCCGGCACTCCCAACACGATAGCGGGAGAGCACTTCACAGGGAGGAGCTTTCTTCATCCGCTATCACTCGAGCAGGTCGGAATCTTCAACGTAACGTTTGAGCCGGGGAGCTATAACGAGTGGCACACACATTTTGCGGCAAAGGGAGGCGGTCAGATACTGATAGCTATTTCCGGCAGAGGTTGGTATCAGGAGGAAGGCAAGCCTGCACGTGAACTCAGGCCCGGTGATGTGGTGAATATCCCTGCGAACGTGAAGCACTGGCACGGTGCAGCAAAAGATTCATGGTTTCAGCATGTGGCCGTAGAAGTTCCGGGTGAAGGGGCGAGGACGGAGTGGTACGGTTTTCTGCCTGCTGAAGAATACGCGAAGCTGAAATGACAAAGCTGCGTGAAGCTGTGCCTGAAGACGCAGAGGCACTTGTGAATATTTATGCGCCCTATGTTCTGGAGACAGCTATAACGTTTGAGTATGACGTTCCGGAAGTTTCAGAGTTCAGAGAGAGAATAACTCACACACTAAAGAATTATCCGTACATTGCTGCGGAGAGTGAGGGCATAATTTGCGGCTATGCATATGCCGGAGCTTTTGTCGGCAGGAAAGCCTATGAGCGGTCGTGCGAGGTCTCGATATATATTGCGCGTGATTTCAGGGGGCGCGGACTTGGCCGTAGTCTTTACGCTGAACTTGAGTCGCGTCTTAAGGCGCAGGGGATTCTGAATCTTTATGCGTGCATTGCGTATCCGGAGACTGAAGACGAATACCTGACAAGGGACAGCGTAAAGTTTCATGAACGTATGGGCTTTCGTCTTGCGGGGCATTTTCACGATTGCGGCTATAAATTCGGCAGATGGTATTCTATGGTGTGGATGGAAAAGATAATAGGAGTTCACGAGTAATGGTCATCATGTATATTCACGGCAAGGGCGGTAGTGCAGACGAGGCGGAGCACTATAAGAGCTTGTGTGAAGGTTTTGAAGTTGCAGGGCTGGACTATCACGGCACTGCCCCTTGGGAGACGAAGGACGAGATACTTGCGGAGTATGAATCTCTGCGCAGGAAATTCGGGAGCGTCTCAGTAATCGCGAACAGCATCGGAGCATACTTCTGCATGAACGCACTTCACGGCAGGGAGATAGAGCGGGCATTCTTCATCTCGCCGGTGGTGAACATGGAGAGGCTGATTCTCGGTATGATGTCATTTGCGGGAGTCAGCGAGTCAGAACTTGAGGCCAAAGGAGAGGTTGATACGAGCTTCGGAGAAAAACTCTCATGGGAATATCTCTGCTATGTCAGGAACAATCCGCTTACATGGACAGCTCCGACATGGATTCTTCACGGTGAGAACGACAACCTGATTCCTGCAGCGAGAGTCAGGGAATTTGCGGTGAAGCATAACGCCGAGCTAACAGTGATGCCCGGAGGCGAGCATTGGTTTCACACTGATGAGCAGATGAAGTTTCTTGACGAGTGGCTGATGAGATGCCTAAAAGCTAAGGAGTGATAGAGCATTGGCAAAGATAATTATTCTCAATGGAGCAAGGAAGAACGGTAATACAGCAAAGTTAGTTGATGCATTCATTCAGGGAGCAGAGGCAGCAGGAAACAGCATAAAGCGTTTTGACCTTTACGGCATGAAGATAGCCGGATGCTTAGGCTGTGAAGGGTGTGCGAGGCCTAGAGTGAGGCCAGAGAGTCCATGTGTTCAGAAAGACGACATGACGCAGATTTACGAGGCGTTCGCTGAGGCAGAAGTGGTAGTGTTTGCGTCGCCGATATATTTCTGGGCGGTTAATGGAGTCCTTAAGACTGCGACAGATAGGCTTTATGCGGAGCTTCGCTGTCTTGGCCGTGAAGGTTTCCCGAGAAAGGGCGTGCTGTTAATGACTGCTGCCGGGCCAAGCTATGATGAGCCTGTGGAGTGGTACAGGATATTCGAGCGTTATTTAGGCTGGACAAATCTAGGAATGGTTCTCGGAGCGGACAAGGCATCAGAGGCCTATGACTTGGGATCGTCAATACACTGAAGGAGGATTAGCAATGAAGAAGGTATTAGCATTAATGATTGTGTTATCGCTTGCACTTCCTGCACACGCAATCAGCATAGCCAAGCAGGGCATGTTCTCAGCGGGCGGAGTAGTTCTCTCGACGGACGGAAAGTTTGACCCTGTGCACGGCCAGTTTGACCCGGCGGGCCAGACTCACCACGCAGATCACGCAAACGTCTTCTACCAGATTCCTGAAGAGGGCAGCAAATTGCCGATGGTGTTTCTTCACGGCTACGGCCAGTCCCGCATGGGATGGATGACTACTCCCGACGGCCGTCCCGGATGGAGCGATATTTTCCTGAGCAAGGGATACAGCGTGTATCTCGTCGACCAGCCCAGACGCGGAGAAGCAGGGCAGACGAGCAAGCCCGCAGAGATTTCCGCCCTCACGCAGGATCAGAACTGGTACACACAGTTCCGTATCGGTCTGTGGCCGAAGAGTTACGAGGGTTCGCAGTTTCCCGACGACCCCGAGAGCCTTAATCAGTTCTTCCGGCAGATGACACCCAACACAGGAGATTTTGATGTTGATGTGATTGTTGCGGCATTCGTGAAAATCTTTGAGCGTTCTGGAGACGGGATACTCTTTACGCACTCGCAGGGAGGCATTCCGGGCTGGGAGATAGCTATTGCGTCAGAGAAGGTGAAGGCTGTTGTTGCTGTCGAGCCGGGAGGACTCTTCCCGTTCCCGGAGGGAGAAGTGCCGGAGAACATCCCTACGAATTACGCGCCTGTGCGTGCCTACGGAGTGAACGCGGAGAAGTTCGCAAAGCTCATTGACCAGCCGATAATCATTTACTTCGGCGATTACATACCTGATGAGCCGGTCGAGATTCCTTCACGGGATTACTGGCGGGGAGTGCGGGCTATGTCTGTGAAGTTCGCGGAGGCTGTGAATGCTCACGGGGGAGACTGCACTGTGATAGACCTTCCGGAAATCGGGATAACCGGCAACGAGCACTTCATCTTTCAGGACAAGAACAATGATGTTGTCGCTGAACATGCAGCGGAGTGGCTGAAGTCAAAGGGATTATAGGATACAATATAGCCTCAATAATTAATCTATAAGGAGTCTTATTTATGCCAGATGCAAGCGCAAAACTGGAAATAATAGAACTTTTTAGCACTTACCTTCTCTACTGTGATGAACGCAGATTCAGCTCAGAGCCATTTGCTGCTCTATTCACTGACAATGCAATAGTAAAAATGCCCTTCATGAGGGAGAGTAAAGGTGCAAAAGATACGCAGAAGCTGCACGTCGCATTCTTCAGCCAGTTTAAATCAACGCATCATGTATCAAGTAACTATGTATTTTTATTCAGCTCGGACAGTGAAGCGGAAGTGCGGTGCAAATTGTCATCGTATTATGACATGCTGGGTGCGCAGAATAAGGACGGACAGAACGCAAATTTCTTGACGGCTGATGTGAAATTCTCAGTTGTGCATGATGGTAAGCAATGGTATATACGCAGACTTCATGTTGATATTAAAAACGTATATGCTCTTAATATTGGGGCTAAGATTAAAGACACATTATAAGGAGGAATGTATTATGAAACGCAGAAATTTTGTGTATGCAGCACTTATCGTTATGGCATATGCCGCATGTGCATGTGCTGAGATTCTCGCAGGGCCGGGTATCGCAGTTGTTGACGTTGAGGGCGGAAAACTTCAGGGCTACATCCGCAACGGCATCTACACCTATCACGGAGTACCCTACGCAGTAACCGAACGCTTCATGCCCCCGACGAAAGTCCCCGCATGGGAAGGCATCCGTCTAGCCCTCACCTACGGCACAATGTCCCCGCAGGACACTTCGCGTGAAGGCGACATCTTCCCGCCCCACTACTTCTGGCCTCACTGGGAGCCGCGCATTCTCGCGCAGAGCTACAACTGCCAGAACCTCAACATCTGGACTCCCGCCCTCGATGACGCAAAACGTCCCGTAATGGTCTGGCTTCACGGAGGCGGACACATGATGGGAGCTGCTACTGTCGAGGACGTTTACGACGGAGAGAACCTCTCACGCAAAGGTGATGTAGTAGTCGTGAGCGTGAACCACAGGCTCAATCTTGAGGGCTTCCTGAATCTCTCTGCTTACGGCAAAAAGTACAAAGACTCTTTCAATCAGAGCATACGTGATTTAGTCGCCGCACTCGAGTGGATTCGGGATAACATCGCGAACTTCGGAGGAGACCCCGCAAACGTTACCCTCTTCGGACAGTCAGGAGGAGCAGCAAAGATTATTACCCTCATGGGCACTCCGTCAGCTAAGGGGCTGTTCCACAAAGCAATTCTCCAGAGCGGTGCAACAGAAGACTCGGGCATGACCTTAACGCCAGGCGAGACGAGCCGTTATGTTACCGAGCTTACGTTGAAGAATTTGGGGATTGCTCCGGAAGAGATCGACAAGATTATTGATGTACCCTACGCAGAGTTAGCCGCTGCCTCGAACAAGGCACTAGCTCAGGTCGCAGAGGAGCGCAACATCATTAACGCACTCGGAGCACGCTCGTTAATGTGGTGTCCGGTCGTTGACGGTGAATTTATCCCCGAGAACCCGGCCGAGACGAAGTTCACTGACCTCGCAAAAGACGTTCCCATCATTGTCGGGTCATGCCTTAACGAGTGGGTATCTATGCCTCTGCTTGCTGACATGGTGAACACTCAGAGCGACAACAAAAATTTCTGGGATGACGCAAAGGTCGGCGAGATGCTCACGGCAAAATACGGCGACAAGTCCGGCGCAATCACTGACGCGTTCCTGAAGGCTTATCCGTACAAGAAGAAGGCTGATGCGCTGTACGTTGACTCGTGGCTCAGAACCCGCGCAAAGAAAGTTGCTGCACTCAAGGCAGACCAGCAGGGAGCACCGGTATACTCTTACGTCTTCACGTGGGAAACGCCCATCATGGGAGGCTACGCATTGGCCTATCACTGCTCAGAGCTGCCCTTCGTGTTCAACAATATTGCGCTGTCAGAGATGGCGACCGGAGGCGGAGAGAAGGCACAGGCACTTGCAGACAAGATGAGCCAGGCATGGATAGACTTTGCACGCACAGGCAATCCGGGCTGGGAGGCATACACACGCGGGAACGGAGCGACGATGCTGTTCGATGATGAGCCGATTACGACATATCATCATGACGACGTGCTGATGAATATTCTTGTGCCGGATTACACTTACTAGCGATGATAACGAGTCTCCTGCTCAGGAAAAGGGCAGGAGATTTTTTGTGCAGACATGAGCAGAATATACATACTGGCATTACTTACGCTGATGCTTGCCGGATGCGGAGGAGCTGACGCAGTGAACACTACGCAGACAGAGTACATTTCGCAAGTTCCTGCAGAGTACTTCAGGGAGAGCGAGAGCAAGGGACAGGTTGTAATCGAGACCTACAGGAGCAGGGATTACACACTCAGCGATGACGCGCCCATCACCAAGACTGCATACGTCTACCTGCCTCACGGTTACGATCCATCAAAACGCTACGACATCTTTTACCTGATGCACGGCTGGACAATGACCGCAGGAAGTTTCTTCACAGACTGCAATCTCGTGAACATGCTCGACAACATGATTGCAGACTGGAAGATTAAGCCCCTCGTTGTTGTGTGCGCTACGTTCGACGCGGAGAATAGGCCTCAGAGTTTCTACCGCTCGACAGAAGAACTCCTGGTGTTTCACAATGACCTTCGGGAAAATCTCATCCCCCACATTGAGGCAAAGTACAGCACTTACTCTTCACGCGAGCACAGAGCTTTCGGGGGCTTCTCACTTGGCGCGGTAACTACATGGCATCAGTTCATTTACTGCCTTGACATGTTCAGGTACTTCCTGCCGATGAGCGGGGACTGCTGGATCATGGGGACTTACGGCGGACGATATTACCCTGAAGAGACGGCGCGATACCTTGAGGGCATTGCTGGCAGTAACGACTTCTTCGTCTGGGAGGGCATAGGCACGAATGACCCGATATTTACTCAGACAGACAACCAGATTCAGGCGATGATGAGGACGCAGACGTTCACGCCTGATAAGCTGCATTACGGGATTCTTCAGGACGGAAGGCATGACTTCATTGCGTGCGAGACGTACATGTATCATGCATTACAGCTATTTTTCGGGAGGGACAAATGAACAAAGTATTAATATGCGCGTTGATGGTTATGCTGTTATCCGGCTGCGGAAACGGCGGAGCTGAGACAGTGAACAGAGTAACGGAGGCCACAAAGATTAGTGATGTGATAAACATGTTCGGAGATTACGGGAGGCTTCTTTTCCCGGTCAACCCAATACTTTTCTGGAGGGACAAATGAACAGAGTATTAATATGCGCGTTGATGGTTATGCTGTTATCCGGCTGCGGAAACGGCGGAGCTGAGACAGTGAACAGAGTAACGGAGAACACAAAGATTAGCGGCGTGATAAACATGTTCGGAGATTACGGGAGGCTTCTTTTCCCGGTCAACCCAAGCTACTATCACGGAGACACATTAGGGACTCTCGGCCTGACATGGTACACAGGCATTAATCCCGCAAGGACTGTAGACATAGTGAACTTCCTGCTTCATGAGGAGGGACAGGTATTTTTCTCAATCTATCCTGAAGATGACCCAAGAGCACGCGATACCGGCCTCTTCTTCTTCAGGGGCAAGCCCGGCGCAAAGTTCGCAGTGTGCAATGCAGGAGGAGGCTTTGTGTTCGTCGGAGCAATGCATGACAGTTTTCCCCACGCTCTGGAACTCTCACGCAAGGGCTATAACGCCTTCGCATTAATCTACCGTCCCGGAGCAGACACGGCCTGTGAGGACTTGGCCAGAGCAATAGCATTCATTCATGAACACGCTGAAAAATTAGACGTTGACGTGAAGAATTATTCTCTCTGGGGAGGAAGCGCAGGCGCAAGAATGGCAGCATGGCTCGGGACATACGGCACTGAGGCTTTCGGCGAGAAGGCTTACCCGAGACCTTCAGCCGTAATCATGCAGTACACAGGCCTATCTGAGGTTACGGGGAATGAGCCTCCCACGTATGCATGTGTGGGAACTAATGACGGCATAGCATCTTACAGGACGATGCAGAGAAGAATTGCTGCAATCAAGGCTAACGGCACTGACGCAGTGATAGAGGTGTTTCCGGGACTTGCTCACGGCTTCGGACTTGGTGAAGGCACAGTTGCGGAAGGCTGGATTGATAACGCTGTGAGATTCTGGGAGAGTCATTCACGCTGATGCAATGTAAAATATGTTCAGCGTGATAATTTCTTCAGGAGATGAATTAATTGACAGTACCAATATTAGACCTTAAGCGTTCATTCAGCGAAATCAAGCCTGAAGTGTCAGCAGCACTTGAGCGGATATTCAGCACACAGAGCTTCATTCTCGGACGTGAAGTTGAGATGTTCGAGCGTCATTGCGAGAAGTATTTAGAGCTACCTGAAGGCTCATGCGTTGGGTGTGCTTCCGGGACTGACGCGTTATTGCTTGCACTCATGGCTATAGACATAAAGCCCGGCGACGAGGTAATCACTACTCCCTTCACGTTCTTTGCGACCGCAGGAGCAATAGCACGATTAGGCGGAGTGCCCGTGTTTGCCGACGCTGACCCCGTGAGCTACTGCATAGACCTGAAGTCCGCAATGTCAAAGATTACGGCCAAGACCAGAGCAATTTTGCCGGTGCACTTGTTCGGCCAGATGTCCCCCATTGAGGAAGTGATGAGCGAGCTTCACAGCAAGGGCATCAAAGTTATCGAGGATGCTGCTCAGGCTTTCGGAGCTACACGGAGAGCAGGAGATGATATTCTGCGTGCCGGGTGTGTGGGCGACATTGGGTGCTACTCGTTCTTCCCGACAAAGAATCTCGGCGGGTGCGGTGATGGCGGAATGGTCGTCTCGGCAGACAAGGACACTGCAGACAGATTAAGACGCTTGCGGGTTCACGGCTCGGGCAAAACGTACTATCACGACGAGGTAGGCATAAACTCACGGCTTGACGCAATACAGGCAGCAATACTAGGCATAAAGCTGCGCCACCTTGACGAATGGAATGAAGAAAGACGGAAGGCTGCGGATTACTACAAGCTGCTGTTCAAGAGTGCGGGGCTTCATGAGTTCATTGTTCTTCCTGAAGAAATGCCGGGCAATACTCACATCTGGCATCAGTACGTTATCAGGGTTAAGTCCCGGCGTGATGAGCTTATGGCGTATCTTGAGGATAAGGGCTTATCAGTGAGAGTGTATTACCCGCTGAGTCTGCATCTTCAGCCATGCTTTGAGTACTTGGGGTATCACGAGGGAGATTTTCCGGTGAGCGAGCAATTGACGCGGGAAGTGTTAGCGTTGCCTATATATCCGGGACTCACTGAGAATGAGCAGGAAGAGTTAGTGAACGGCATCAAGGAGTTTTTCAGGAGGTAGACATGTGGCACGGACGCTTTAAGCACGACACCGCAAAAATAGTTCAGGACTTCACGCAGTCCCTAGACATCGACTGGAGAATGTATGAGGCCGACATTCAGGGCAGCATCGCTCACGTAAAGATGCTCGGCAAAACAGGACTCCTCTCTCCAGACGAAGCCGCAAAAATCGAGTCCGGACTTCATCAGGTGCTCGCAGAAATCCAGGAGGGCAGGTTCACTCCGTCGGTCTCGCTCGAGGACGTTCACATGAACATCGAGTCCCGCCTCACAGAGATTGAGCCGCTCGGGGCAAAGCTCCACACAGCACGCTCACGCAATGACCAGGTCGCCACGACAACACGCCTCTACCTGCGCTCACGGCTTCAGAGTCTCAGCAATGACCTTCACGAGTTGTTGAGCGTCCTCGTCGACAATGCACAGCGTCATGTAAACGTCATCATTCCCGGCTACACCCACATGCAGCAGGCACAGCCCATATCTATGGGGCATTACTGGCTCTCATGGTTCGAGGCCTTCAGGCGTGATGAAGACAGACTCAAATTCGCTCTGTCCTCAATGACTGACTGTCCGCTCGGAGCTGGAGCATTGGCGGGGACGACTCTCCCCATTGACCGCGGGATGACGAGTGAGCTTCTGGGGTTCTCACGTCCGACACGAAACAGCCTCGCATCTGTGGCGAGCAGAGGCTACATGCTGGACTATCACCATTTCGCGAGCACGTTCATGATTCACATTTCGCGGCTATGCACTGACCTCATCACGTGGAACTCTCAGGAGTTCGCATTTATTGTTCTGCCTGATGAGTTCTGCACCGGCTCGAGCATGATGCCCCAGAAGAAGAATCCCGACGTTCTGGAACTCGCACGAGGCAAGACAGGCCAAGTTATCGGGAACATGATTGACTTGCTCGTGAACATGAAGGGGCTGCCTATGACCTATAACCGCGACCTTCAAGAGGACAAGCGCGGACTCTGGTCATCGCTTGACACTGTGGAGGCCGTGATTAGGGTGATTACTGCGCTTCTTGCTAAAGTTGACGTTGACGAGGAAAAGGCTCTTGCAGGATTCGGGAAGGGATATTCCCTCGCTACTGACATTGCAGAATTTCTTGTGATGAAGGGGACTCCGTTCCGTGAGGCTCATGCGATAGTCGGCCGTCTTGTGGCGTGGTGCATTGAGCGTGATATGGCGTTTGCTGACCTTACGCCCGAGCAGTGGCGCGAGCATGGCATTGACGAGTCAGTGATGGAGATTCTGAGTGTCCGTGAGAGCGTGAAGAGACGTGATGTTTACGGCGGGACGGGATTCGCACAGGTTGAGAAGCAGATTGCTGATGCCAGAGAAAGGCTGTAGGTTTTGAGGGCGGGAGGGTGGGACTGCCGTGAGGTACGAGCGGCACTCTGCGAAGACGTAAGCTCACCCCCCGCAGCTTGCATTACTCGAACCTTTCCACTTTGTAGACTTCCTCTAACTCCTTCGCTTTGTCCATCAGTAACTGCTGAGTCTTCTGATCCCGGAGCTGCTGAAGGATTCTCGGCTTCACTTCCTCAAACGGTGCAGTACTTTCCGCAATGTGCTCTTCCAGCTTGATTATGTGCCATCCGAACTGAGTCTTCACAGGCTCGGAAACATCGCCGGGATTCTTAAGCTCAAACGCTGCCTTCTCGAACTCGGGCACCATCACTCCGCGAGGAAACTCTCCCAAGTCCCCGCCGTTCTGTGCACTGCCGGGATCTATCGAGTACTCTTTTGCCAATGCCTCAAATGATCCTCCGGCCTTCAGCTCATAGACGACCTTAGCAAGCGTAGTATCATCACTAACTAGAATATGTCTCGCTCTCACTCTCTCGGGTTGCTTGAACATCTGCTCGTTCTCATCGTAGAACTTCTGCGCTTCGTCATCGCTTATCGTAAGCCCCTCTATTGCCTTCCTCATTGAGGCCTGAGCTAACATTGCACGCATCACTGAAGCTAACTGTGCCTGAAATTCTGCAGTCTCATCAAGTTTCTGCGCTTTGCCGTCAAGTGCGTAAAGCCTCATCGAGATAACGTCGTCCAGAATCATTTTCTTGCCCTGAGGCGTGCCGTAGAGCATCATTGCCTGCTGTCCGTAAGGCTGGATAAATTCCAGTACTTCAGCTTCCGTTATGTCCTCGCTGTTCACTCTGGCTAGGACTTTTCCGGCCTCCGCACCGTACGCAAAACTTGTAAGCGCAAGAGTAAGAATTATTGCTGTGATTAATCTTCGGGTCATAAATATGCCTCCTGTTATTACGCATTAAATTTTTTGTGCCTCCAAAGTTTAGCACATATCATTTTTTCACGTATAATTATCATCATCTTTCACAATTTATTCTGATTTCGGAGTGATATATTTTGCGCATTGTTAATACTCAGGTCGTTTTGGGACTCGCTGTCTGGATTCTAGGCTTCGCTTTCATGGTCATGGGCTGGCTCGTTGATCAGCTCTTCGAGAAGTGGGGTCGCATTCCGTCAAAGATACTCTACAAGACAGGCGCATTCATTGTTGCCGTCCCCGTGATTATCCTGCTCTGGAAGGTCTCGGCAGTCCTTTACGTCAACAGATTCCAGATTTCGACTTACATTAACAGCGCGTTTCAGTTCTTGCAGGACGCAGTCAAAGTTCTCTAAATGCGCATACTTATCGGGCTGGCTGTCGCGTCATTCATGCTCTACTTCCCTTATGAGTGGTGCAGACGGCGCGGAGAAAGTGAGAAGGATTACGGCCTCAAATGGTTTCTCACTCCTGACTCTAAGCGTGATGTGATTATTGCTCTCGCAGTTACGCTCATTCCCTTAACTGTCATCACATTTTACTGGCCCTATGAGTGGGGCGGAAGAGGCCTGAAGCATCCGGGGTTGTGGACAGCAATAGACCAGTTAGGCGGAGGAATAGCAGCAGCATTCATTGAGGAGACATTTTACAGGGGCTGGCTTCAGACTATACTCACACGCAAAATCGGCCTGTATGCAGGAATATTCATTGCTACTCTGGCGTTTGCTCTGAGTCATCTTGTAGTGCTCACAGGCTGGCTCAGAGTCGCGACGTTCTTTCCGGGGCTGGTTATGGCTGTGCTTCGTCATCGTGGAGGTTCGGTCTTGCCGTCAATCATCTATCATGCAGTGTGCAATGTCTGGGCTGTGTGGTTAGCTCCCGTGCCATGAGAAAAATTCTTGCGTCAATGCCTGAGCTGTTCATGCTGTCATTGCGTGGCTTACGCTGCCTGATGCTCAGTGTACAGGTAAATATCTTGTCTGCTGTCAACCGTCTATCACGCGCTCTGCAATGTCCGGGCTGTATGGCTCGCTCCCGTGCCATGAGAAAAATTCTTGCGTCAATGCCTGAGCTGTTTATGCTGTCATTGCGCGGCTTACGCTGCCTGATGCTAAGTGTACAGGTAAATATCCTGTCTGCTGTCAATCATCTATCACGCACTCTGCAGCGTCCGGGCTGTGTGGCTCGCTCCTGTGCCATGAGAAAAATTCTTGCGTTAATGCCTGAGCTGTTTATGCTGTCATTGCGTGGCTTACGTTGCCTGAT
>JAFSUD010000076.1 GCA_017445405.1 Synergistaceae bacterium | reverse complement strand
GACGCAATGGGCTATGACCCCGAGAAGTGCGACACAATGTACAAGCATATTCCGTTCTACATCAGGCTCAACAGGCACACCGGAAAAGCTCTCGGACTCTTCTACCACAACTTCTACGAGTCAGTGTTCAACATGGGCAGGGAAAAGAGTAACTACTGGCCTCGCTACACTTACTGGCAGTCTGACGGAGGAGACATTGATTTATTCTTCATCGGAGGTGAGAAAATCAGCCGTATTGTCGACAACTACACATTCTTGACCGGAAGACCCGCACTCCTGCCGAAACGTGCACTAGGCTATCAGGGGTCATCAATGTACTACCCCGAGCTGGAGAAGGATTCTGATGACGCGGTGCTTGACTTCATCGACACCATCAAGGCGGAAGGTTTCCCGATTGACGGCTTTCACTTATCATCAGGCTACACATCTCAGGAGGGCAAACGCTGTGTCTTCACGTGGAACACTACCCGCTTCAAGAATCCCCGCGCATACTTTGCAGCGATGAACGAGAAAGGTGCTCAGAACGTCCCGAACGTCAAGCCGGGAATTTTGCTGTGCCACCCATTATTTGAAGAGTTCGTGAAGAGGGACGTGTTCGTGAAGGACAGCAAGAACCCAGGCACTTATGCAGTGGGGAGCTGGTGGGGAGGCCCGGGAGCTTTCTGGGACTACACGAAGCCTGAAGCGAGGCGCGCATGGATGGACTACCTCATCGCTAACGTTATCGATGTCGGGACTGACTCCATCTGGGATGACAACTGCGAGTACGACAGCCTCCTTGACAAGGACGCAAAAGTCGACTTCGACGGCAAGGGCGGAACAATAGGCCAGCTCAAGCCCTTAATGTGCACCATCATGTGCAAGCTCGGGGGCGAGGCAGTCCGTGAGCATAACCCCAACGCGAGACCTTACGTCGTGTGCAGGAGCGGAAGCTCAGGGATTCAGAAGTACGCACAGACATGGTGCGGGGACAACCTCACATGCTGGGAAGCTCTCAAGTACAACATCCCTACGATTACGGGAATGGGACTCTCGGGACAGCCTAACGAGGGAGCGGACATCGGAGGGTTCGCCGGGCCAGCACCGGAGGAAGAACTCTTTGTGAGATGGGTGCAGAACGGAATCTTTCAGGCGCGGTTCTCGATTCACTCTGCCAGCAACGACAATACAGTAACCGAGCCGTGGATGTACAAGGACTCGACGGACATAATCCGCGACGCAATACTCTTCAGGTATCTCATGCTGCCCTATCTCTACTCTCTGGAGTATGAGGCCTCAGCAACAGGCGCGCCAATCATGCGGGCTTTGGTGTACGAGTTCCAGAATGACCCCAACGTCTGGGATGAGAGCTTCGAGTTCATGTTCGGCAGAGATATTCTCGTCGCAAATGTGATTGACAAGGGAGCAGAGACAAAGCGCGTGTATCTTCCTGCTGGCACAAAGTGGTATGCGTGGAGCAACAACTACTGGACGGATAAGTTCACGTGCTACGAGGGCGGACAGACTATCGAGATTCCTGTTGACATGTCGAGTATTCCGATGTTCCTTCGCGAGGGAGCAATAATCCCTATCGCCGACAACCAGCCGATGAGCATGGAGCGCGACAAAGTTACGAGCCTTCGCTTCATCATGATACCCGGCCAAGAGAGAGACTACACGCTCTATGACGACGACGGCGTGAGCAACGACTACCAGCAGGGCAAGTTCAGGAAGACTCACGTGAAGATGACGGGGCAGAGTGTGGTGAAGGTGGAGTTTTCTGCAGAAGGAGAGTATCAGGACTTTGTGGAGAACGTAACCGTTGAGATGGTGAAGAAGGAGAGGAGTCCCTTCTGGGTTGCGCTGGGAGACAGGAAGCTCGAGCACTACCTGAACCGCAACAAGTTCGAGAAGGCAGCAGAGGGCTGGTATTACAGTCAGAGCAAGCGCGCAGTAATCGTGAAGTATCCTAACCCGAGACGCGATATTACTTTGACGGTATCGTTTGAGGACTTTGACCTGATAGGAATGTAGCTATGCTGCTGAGAAAATATCTATCGCATACAAAGACGGATAACGGCTACATCATTCACGGCGACTCTGCGGGTGAAGGGTGGTATATGACCGTAGGCTGCCGTTTACGGCACTGCCAGAGCGAGCACGCTTCCTTTGCGCAAGTATCACGTGAAGGCTTTGACCTGATAGGAGGATGATGAACCGTGCTGCTGAGAAAATATCTATCGCATACAAAGACGGATAACGGCTGCATCATTCACGGCGACTCTGCTGACGTTATGCTCGTCTTCATGACTGATGACATAGTGAGAATCCGAGTCTCATTCTCGCGGGAGTTTCCTGAAGCGTCGTATGCTCTCGTGCGTACAGCTTGGCCGGACTCCCTCGACTCCCTCTTCTCCGGTGAACGTGAACGCATTACTCCTCTCGATGTTGCGTGCGAGGACTCTCCCGACTCCCTGACCTTCCGCACAGCCTCATTCACCCTCACCATGAGGAAATCTCCTCTGTCGTTCACTCTCACTGACTCTTCGGGACGCATAATCTACCGTGATTTGCCGGAGCGTGCATTCGAGCGAGACCATCTCGGGCGACTCTCTCACTACTCATGCATGGACAGAGAGCACGATCACTTTTACGGCTTCGGCGAGAAGACAGGGCATCTCGACAAGAAGGGCCGTCGTCTGCGCATGTCCCCTAAAGACGCAATCGGCCATGACCCGGAATTTGGCGACCCCATGTACAAGCACATACCCTTCTACATTCGCGTGAATGATGAATCTCTGTCATCACTTGGTCTGTTCTACAACAACTCCCACGACTGCGTGTTCGACATGGGGCAGGAGATTTCCGGCTACTGGGAGCGTTACTGCTACTACCAGGCTGACGGAGGAGATATTGACCTCTTCCTCATCACCGGCAGCGTGAAGGAGATAGTCTCACGCTACACATGGCTGACCGGGCGCACGATACTTCCGACGAAACAGTCTCTGGGCTATTGCGCGTCAACAATGTATTACGCAGAGCTTGAGCGGGACTGCGACAAGGAAATTTACCGCGTCATAGACAAGCACGAGAAGGAGCACATATATATTGATAACTTCTGGCTTGCGTCGGGGTATTCTTCCGGAGAGTCTGACGGACTGCGCTACACGTTCAACTGGAATCGCAGACGCTTTCCGAATCCTGAAGAGTTCTTCTCAGAGATGAACGCCCGGGGAATCAACGTCATCTGCAACCTGAAGCCCGGAGTCCTCAAGAATCACCCTTACGCAAAATATTATGAGGAGCGCAGCGCATTCATCAAGACTCCCGACGGCACAGGCGACTATTACGGCCGGTGGTGGGGCGGAGAAGGAAGGTTCATAGACTTCACTAGCGAGTCAGGGCGCGAGGCATGGCGCGAGCTTTTGGAGTCGGAGATTCTGCGCAAGGGCACTAAAACGGTGTGGAACGACAACTGCGAGATGGACGGCATCGAGGACAGGGATGCGCGGTGTGCTGCTGGGACTATGGCGGAGCTGAAGATAATTCACTCCAACATGATGGCGTATGTTGCTCACAAGGCAATTGCGAACGTATACCCCAATGAACGGCCTTACGTGATTAACCGAGCGGGCTATGCAGGGATTCAGAGATATGCGCAGGTCTGGGGAGGAGACAACCTCACGGACTGGAGGACTCTGAAGTTCAACGTAGCGACGATTCTCGGGATGGGGTTATCTGGCTGTGCAAACATGGGCTGCGACATAGGGGGCTTTGCAGGAGGAGCACCGGAGGCGGAGCTGTTATTGCGGTGGATTCAGAGCGGGATATTTCAGCCTAGATTCACAATCAACTCTGCTAACTCTGACAACACGGTAACCCAGCCGTGGATGTATGAGGAGAATCTGGACTATGTGCGTGAGGCCTTTGCGTTGCGTTACAAGATGCTTCCTTACCTGTATTCGCTGATGCATGAGGCGAGTGTTGGCGGATTGCCAGTGATGAGACCGCTGTTCCTGGAGTTCCCGGAGGATAAGGCGTGCTATACGGATAAGCACCTAACGTTCATGTTCGGGCCTTCTGTGCTCGTTGCGAATGTCCTCGAAAAGGGAGCGGAGACCCGCGAGGTCTACCTTCCTGCAGGGACGAACTGGTATCACATGAACGACAGCATGAAGCGTTACACCGGCGGCCAAGTTGTGAGAGTGCCTGTGAGTCTCGGGAGCATTCCGATGTTCCTGCGGGGCAATGGAATCTTCATGACGAGCGATGACGTTACGAACATTACGCGCGACACAATGCACCATCTTGACCTGCTCATCTCTGCAGACTCTGACTCGGAGTTCACGTTCTACGATGATGACGGACACACTCAGGACTACAAGCGCGGAGTGTACTCACAGACCAGAATCACGGTGAAGTCAGGCGACCGCAAGACTATATCCTTCACTCGTGAGGGCAGCTATCAGGACACAATAACGAGTCTCACAATCTCACTCATCAGCAAGGAGAAGGGGGCTTATTGGGTGAGCGTTGACGGCGAGAAGCTGACGCAGTACCTAGTGCGTGATTACTGGGAAGATGCAGAGTCGGGCTGGTACTACAGCATGTCAGACCGGACAATCAGAATCAAGTTCCCGAAGCCGGAGAAAGATTCGTTTGACGTTGTGGTGTCGACGGAGAAGTTTGACCTAATCGGCATGACGGAATAGTAGCATGAAGCCGGTATACACTGCGAAAATTGAGCACACGAGAAAGACTCTGACTCTGCTTTTCCGGACGCAGTACTACACGTTTGAGAAGACGGGAATAGCTGTGAGGTTCTGTGTTGGGCTTGTGCTGGTGTTCTTGGCGGTGGCAGTGCCTTTGCCTGTTTGGGCGAGGGCATTGCTGCTTTTGCCGGGTACGTGGCTGGCAGTGAGTACGGATTTTCCGGCGCAGGTTCAGGCGGATAAAGTTGTGTCTGCGAGGAAAGGGAAGCTGCCTGTGATGCAGTATGAGTTTTTTGCGGATAGCGTGAAGGTTTCCGGCGAGGGGAGCATGAATCTGACATACAAGAGTTTTTCTGCCCTGCGTTATGACACGGAATATTGCTATCTGATAATTTCCAGAGAATCAATATGCATGATGGAGAAGCCGGATAACTGGGAGGAGTTCATGAAGTTTGCTGCAGGAAAGACGGGTTTGACGTGGCAGAAGGATAAATCGTTTCTTGCAATGAACCTTCAGGACTTTAGGGAGACATTTACGCGGCCAAGACAGTAATTCCCGGCCGCGCACTTGCTTCACTTAATCTTCTGTTCTGCGGAACATGGATAATATATCGTCTGTTATGTCCCGGTTCTTGCTGTTCACCGTAACTTGGAAAAGATATTCTCCCTTGAAGCACATTATCTGTTTCTGATACATGGGCCTCGTCTCAGTTACCATTGTCTTTACTGACAGGCCAGCCCGTTCTGCACCGGCAAAATTAACCCTGATTGTGTTTACGGTGCTGTTCACGCCCATAGCTGAATTTGCCTCGCGCATGTTCTTGGCCATGTCCTCCATCATCTCATCAAGAATCGCTCTGCTGTCTGGGTCAGCAAGAAAATCTCCTACACCTGCACCGATGTTAGTTATCGTTATGTTTATGCTGTCTGCAAAGTCCTCCGTAACAGCGTACAGCACAGGGAGATCTCCGTTCGTGAGTTCCTCCAGCGTGGGGGATGACAAATTCTCTATGCTCTTGAGTGCTGCAGAGTTAAGAGCCGCTATCTCCTTCATTGACAGAATACGCCAGCTGTCATCAAGATATATCTCCGCTCCTATAGCACGGTTAGTGTAAACTCCGTCCTTGACCTCGCCGGTGATGTAGACTTTGTCGGTCTCTGCCGCATAAACTGAACAGCAGGCCATGATGCAGAGAACTGCTGCTGTAATAAACGTACGGTACTTCATCATTAACCATCCTTTCATTAGCTGCCTATTCTGCGGAACATTGAGAGCATTTCGTCAATTGCGTCCCTGCCTAAGCTAGTCGCTGTAACCGTAATGCTGTATTCTCCCCTGATGCATATTACCAGCTTCTGGTACTGATTGATAAAACCGTTCAGCTTTGATGTGGAATAAACGCTGTGATATTCCTCGCCGAGAAAAGAAGTCTTCATGCGCTCTGCAGTGAAATCCTTAATCCCCATCTCGGTCAATACGTTAGCTGCTCCATTGCGGGCACTCTCAGCGAACATATCCATGAACACGCTGTCAGGATCAGAAAGCAGACTTGCCGAAACCCCAAGATGAATTACAGTGATGTTGATGTTAGCTCTTCCGTCTTTCGTTGAGACGCAGAAAACAGGCATAGCACCGCTTGTTAGTTCTTCAAGTGCCGGTGAATCAGATGCAGCAGCTCCGGTTAAAGTGGCTATATCTTTTCTTGACAGCACGCGCCAATTCTCATCAAAATACGCTTCCGCTCCGAGAGTCCGGTTAATATAGAGGCCGTCCTTAATCTCGCCGGTGATCTGTGTATAGTCTGATTCATCGGCATATGCAGGACAGCATACTATCAGGCAAATTACTGCGAACAGGGCAAACATGCGGTATTTCATGATAGTGCCTCCATTAACTATTCGCTTATTCTGCGGAACATTGACAGCAGATTATCAGTGATGTCATAGCCGATGCTCGTGGCAGTTATGTTGTAGCCGTATTCTCCTCTTATGCATATTGCCATCTTCTGATACATGGTTACTGTGCCCGCGACCTTTGAGGTTATGCTGAAGCCTTCTCCTTCAGTGCCTAGAAACTTCAGCTTTACGCGCTCAAGCCTGAAATCCTGCGCTCCCATCTCCGTATACGCTTTTGACAGCACTCCGGAAAGGTACTTCATGAGTTCGTCCATAAACTTATCACCGGACATTGACACTATAGCCTCTCCGAAGATGCCGAGATTGCTGACTGTCATGTTGATGTTCGCGCTCCAGTCATTAGTCCTGACATAGAACACTGGAATCTGTCCCTGCGTAACTTACTCAATAGTCGGCGACAATGATGCGGTTGCTCCCATGAGAGAAATAATCTCTTCGCGTGATAACACTTTCCAGTTCTCGCCGAAATACGCTTCTGCTCCGAGAGTCCGGTTAGTGTAGAGGCCGTCCTTAACTTCTCCTGTGATGTATACGTGGTCAGGTTCAGCGGCATAAACGTGGCAGCAGCTCATCAGGCAAATCACAGCAACTAGAATAAACGCACGATACTTCATTATGCTTCCGTTACAGAAGACTTATAAAAAAGTTATTAGCTTTCTCGCTCCCTTTCTCGTTCTTCGCGCCCGCTTTCACGATATTACTGCTGCTAACGTTTGGTGTAACGCTCCGGAGGCTTAACTTTACCGCTAACGTACGGGCAGAAAAAACAGCTTCCCGCTTGGTTCTGCCTAAAGGCGTGCGCCGCTGCCGCTTAAGAAGCTGCGCATATCCTACCCGCTATGCCGCCTGCAAGTGAAAAGCTAATTTGCTTAATAGTCTTCTGTAAACGGTTTCCCTCCCTTCTTTGTTATAACTTCTTAAGAACTTATTGACTCTTGCAGCTTATTATCAGACGTAATTCAGCCTCCTTCATTGACTGACCTTCAGAAACCCGGGCAATACTTCCTCCAGCTCAGAGAATGAGTACTCGCCCGCAGGTTTCCCTTCACGGAACAGCACAGCTCCTCCCGGCGTCCCGGCAATCCCGAACTGTGCATGTCTCGCCTCTTTCGGGCCGTTCACTTCGCACCCCATCACCGCAACACTCACTCCGTCAGGCAGATTCGCCAGCAATGGCTCAACGATTTTCACTAGCTTCATCACGTCAGCGCGTCTCCTTCCGCACGTCGGGCAGGAGATCAGATTCACGCCTCTCACTCTCAGCTCTAACGCCTTCAGAATCTCGTAGCCTACACGCACCTCTCGCTCCGGCTCGTCCGTCAATGACACCCTCAATGTATCTCCGATTCCCCTCATCAGCAATGCAGAGATGCACGCACTCCCCTTCACGACTCCTCCGTCTCCCGGCCCTGCTTCTGTCAGGCCTATGTGCATTGGAAACTCGGGGTACTTCTCAGCAATCATCTCATTAGCACGAATGCACTCGGGAACGCTTGACGACTTGGCCGAAAGTATCATGTTAGTGAAGTCATTTCGCAGCAGTAATTCTGCCTGTTCGCACACTGCCAGAAATAACGCTTTTGCCCTGTCTCCTTCTGCCTGCACCAACTGAAGCTGAGAGACGCTCCCTCCGTTCGCGCCGATGCGGATAACTACATCATTGCTCTTTGCGCATGAGATTACGTCGCCGAGCCGGTCAAGAGGCATGTTGCCGGGATTTATGCGTATTGCCCTGCAGCCCGACTCCATCGCCAGAATCGCGAGCGCAGGGTCAAAATGTATATCCGCCATCAGAGTGAGTGATGTGCTGTTGACTAAGTGCCGCAAATCTTCAGCATACTTCTTATCAGGCAGAGCAACTCTCGCCATCTCGCACCCGCAGGCCTTAAGCCTCCCGCACTGTGCTGTGCATTCTTCGCGCTTGTCGAGCGACACCTTCAGCATACTCTCTACCCTGACCGGAGCATCTCCGCCGATCGTGAGGCCGCCTATATTCACCTGTCTCTTGCTGTTCATGAGTGCCTCCTAGCGCGTGAAGAACAACGTGTAGACATCCTTGCACGTTATCAGAATCATCAATGAGATTAACACTACGAAGCCCGCCGTGTGAATCCAGTTCTCTACTTTCTCGGGAAGCCTTCTGCGGGTAATCATCTCTAGCATGACGAACAAGAGTCTTCCTCCGTCAAGAGCAGGGATCGGGAAGAGATTCAGGATGCCCAAGTTCAGAGCAATAATCGCTATGAAGGTCATGAAGTCCCACATGCCGGACTGCAGAGCACGCCCTGACATTGAGGCGATTCCGACAGGGCCGGTAACGTCTGCTTCCTGTCTGCCGAGCACAAATTCCGCGAGTCCCTGAAGCATGAGCTTAGTCATTCTGTAGGTGTAGCTGAGTGAAGACCTGCAAGCCTCAGCAAATCCGTAGCGCACATACGACGGAGACACTCCGAGCATAGGCCTTCCGTACTCCTCATTGTTGGGGACATTGGCTGTGAGAGTGAGCATGTCTTCTCCGCGCCTGACTGTGAGAGTGAGTGAAGGATTCTGTGTGCTTTCTGTGCGGATGAGTTCGGACATTTCGCGCCACTTGCTGACCTCGTGGGAGTTGACCTTGAGGACTTCATCGCCGACTCGGAGTCCTGCCTGTTCGCTCGGGAAGCCGGGCATGATCTCGCCGATTCTGGTGCTGTCCATGTCGAGGATGCCGTGCCCCCAGAGGAAGACTGCCATCAGGACGACAGCGAGAGCGACGTTGAAGGCCGAGCCGTTGAGGAGGATTAAGAATCTCTTCCACGCAGACTGTTCATTGAAGCCGCGTCCGGGTATGACGTACTCTCCATCGTCTTCCTCATTCATGCCGGCGAGACGGCAGAAGCCTCCGATCGGGAAGAGCCGCCACGACCAGAGCATACCGTTTTTTGCGCGGTGCTGAAGGACTGCCGGGCCCATTCCGAACGCGAACTCGTGAACCTGAACGCCTAAGATTCTTGCTGTGATGTAATGTCCGTACTCATGGACGATAACGCAGACAGCTATAACTACTACGAAAGCTATAATGCTTATGAGCAAAATTCATGTCTCCTTTTAAGGTGTGAATGTGAAATTTGCCCCATAGTATACAGCAAATTATTTCCTGCGCGGCTTGTGAATGTGCAGAAGTACAAGAATGTGTTTGATGAATGCCCTGACCTTTTCCCGCATAGTGTATGACAAATTAAGGTAGTAATATCTGGCGTATTTATGCATGTTGGCTCTCAGTGTGTTATATGCTGCTGGGGTTAATGTTTCCGGCAAGTTAAAGAGGTTTTGCAATGACAGAGCGTATATTCTGCCCTTCACAGTGTTTGATGCCGACGGAGGAATATTCTTCATCGCGAGTATTTTCTTCTGCGCTGACATGAATCTAGTTACGCCGTTATTGTCGTATTGGTTAGCGGGGTCTCTCAAGAGTCCTGTAGCTTTGTGCTGGACGTAGCAGTACAAGTAATAATCCAGATAGCACACTCTGAGGTGTTCATGACATTCAAGGATGTTAAGGAAAAACACTTCATCTTCGGCGTAAATCAAGCTCTCATCAAAGCGAATATCCCCAATGATGCCGCGACGGAGTGCCTTATTGTGGGTGAAGCCCTGTACTCTAACGTCGCCAACAATTTTTGTGAAGAGTTCATCACGTCCTGATGTATTCTCTGCAGAAGACTTCATGCTCTGAATGTCATAGCTTGGCCAGCCGCTTTCAGGGAAGACAGACCAGCCCCGCATAGGAATATCCATGAAGACACGCCACACCAATAAATCCGGCCTGCGGTGAACATCAATTGCTTTCATGAGCACAGAGACAAGCTGAGGAGAGACGAAATCGTCAGCATCGCAGAACGTAATGTACTCTCCCTTGCATTGAGGCAGGGCAGCATTGCGGGCGTGGGATGCTCCGAAGTTCTGGGTGTGAGTTACGTGAATGAACGGGAATCTTTGTGCGTAGGTGTCGCAGATTGTGCCTGTGTCGTCGGTCGAGCCATCGTCTGTGATGATGACTTCGTAGTTTCGTGATGGTATGTCCTGATTGATGAGGCTGTCCAGTGCTTTAGCTATGAACTTTCCGCAGTTATAGGCGGGTACTATGATGCTGATTAACGGGGAGTCTTGGGAAACTTCGTGTGCTTGCGCGACCTGTTGCTCGGGTGCAATTGCGGGCTGGTGCTCGGTGCTCGGTGCTCGGTGCTCGGTGCTCGGTGCTCGGTGCTCTAGTGTAACGATTTCTTTCGTCATTGTCAATATCTCCTGTTTGTTTTATGTGTTGCGGTAATCATGCCAGCATTCTAGCACAAAAAATGTGCCCGGCCACCTCTCCACGAACAGTCCCAACTTAATGGGACGAGCCACGCAGACCTCTAGGCAGTCCGGACGCGCAATCATTCTACCTTATATGCTTGGTGTAAGATAGCTTCATTCTACTTAATGCGTCATGAATATACCTCTTCGGACACGCAATATTCCATCTCTCGAAGCCCTCGCCCTGTTTCCCGAAAATATATCCCTCGTCAAAGAACAGCCTCGCCTCTTCACGGTTAATGCGCTCAAGTTCACGGTAATCTATGCCCAGTCCGTTCATGTCGAGCCAAAGCAGGTAAGTACCCTCGAGGTCATACACCTTAACCTGCGGAAGCTCATCAGCCATGAAGTCAGCAATAATTCTTCTGTTCTCATCAATGACCTTCAGGCACTCGTCAAGCCACTGCGCACAATATGTGTATGCTGCCTCGCTCGCAACATAGCCCAATATACCGCAGGTAGGCATCGGGTTCGTGAGCTTGAGTTCGTCAAGATACTTCGCTCTAAGCTCATCGTTCGGAATGAAGATGTTAGATGTCTGGAGTCCCGCAATGTTGAACGTCTTGCTCGGCGCAGTCAGGACGAGGCAGTTATCCGCAAACTCTTCACTTATTGACGCAAACACTGTGTGAGCGTGTCCGGGCATCACAAGGTCGGCGTGTATCTCGTCTGATACCACAAGCACGTGATTCTTCAGGCAGATGTTCCCGATTCGTGTAAGCTCCTCACGAGTCCAGACTCTCCCGACCGGATTATGAGGGCTGCAGAGAATCAGCAACTTGACGCTCGGGTCTGAGGCCTTGCGCTCAAAGTCCGCAAAATCTATCTCGTAACGAGTCCCTGTGCTGACGAGTGAAGACTCGACGAGCTTTCTTCCTGTGAAGTTTACGGCCATGTACATCGGGTGATACACGGGAGTCAGGAGCATCACGCCGTCTCCCGGATTCGTGAAGGCCTTGACCGCCTCAAAGAACGCATCTACTACTCCGTGAGTGTTCAGAATCCATTCGGGCTTTGCGTCCCAGTTGTGGCGAGTCTTCATCCATGAGCATACTGAATCAAGATAATTTGCTGTCGGGCCGGCATAACCTATGACGGAAGAGTCTATTGCGTGCTTGAGAGCGTCAGCTATCTCGGGAGCTGTCGTGAACTCCATATCAGCAACAGAGAAAGGGATAATGTCTGTGTCCTCAGTTAGGCCGTACTGAAGGAGGGTGTTCCATTTTCCCGAGCCGGTGTGAAAGCGTTTATGTGTTGTCGTGAAATCGTAGGTCATGTATTCTTCTCCTTGCGTGTGAATGGCCTAAATATACTACACAGCCAGCACAGCGCAAGTTTTACGCCACGCAGCTTTGTCCCGAAACTGTGAGACAGCATCATTTTCCTGAAAGTATCAGGCAGACAGGCAAATTCCCCTCTGTTCTGCAAATAGTTCATGTTATTTAAGCCGTACCTCAAAGCCCCGCCGAGCCTCCGCAAGCACATATCAGCAATATCCGGCCTCCCAATGCTCATAAAGTATTCATAGCTGTCTTTGCCTGCGTAGACCATTGACTGAAAACTTGTGATCTGAAATCCTCTGTGCAGTTTTCCCATTGTGCTGTCTTCACGGTGGCGGTAGTAACATAGGCGTTCCGTTGTTGATATGAGCTTCTGACAGTTGCCGAAAATCCTGTGAAGTGTTCCGCTGTCCTCATGGTTGCCTCCTGCAAATCTTAGATTCTGGAATATTTCTGCTCTGTAGAGCTTATCCCAGCTCACCCAGATATTAGTGAACTCTCCCCAGCCATGCAGAAATCCATTCATCAAGTCTTCGTTTGAGAGTACCGCATATTCTGGTTCATTTTCAGATACACTCTTAATTATTGAGCCGTCTTCATTCACTCCGATAATTCTGCACATGCTGATATCTGCATCGTGCTCCGTCAGCAGTTTGTAGAGCCTCTCGTAAAACTCCGGCGCAACGAAATCATCGCTGTCTATTGTCCCGACAAATTCTCCTTTTGCTGCGTCAAGTCCTGCGTTACGCGCAGTATCAGGGCCTCCGTTAGGCTTATGAATCACATGTATCCGGCTGTCCCTGCGTGCCCATTCGTCGCATTTGGCCGGGCAGTTATCAGGTGAGCCGTCATCAACAAGAATTATTTCTAAGTTCGTGTAGGTCTGGTTAATTATGCTGGTTATGCACTGGTCTAGATACTTCTCTGTCTTGTACACGGGGACTATTACGGATATTAGCGGACATGAGTTGGGCTTGTGGCTTGTGGCTTGTGGCTTGTGGCTTGTGGCTTGTGGCTTGTATTGTAGCGTCGTTATTGCTCATCGTCAACGTTCCTTTCACGTAAATTTTTGGGTGATGCCCGTGATTCTATCACACCTCCTTCACGAACATCGCCCGCATCGCATTCATCACAGCAATCACCATAACGCCGACATCAGCAAACACCGCTGCCCACATTCCGGCCAAGCCCAACGCTCCGAGCACCAGGCACAGCACCTTCACGCCCACGCTGAACGCTATATTCTGCTTCACGATACGCATACACCTGCGAGCTATTCTGACTGCCTCAGCAGCTTTCAGGGGGTCATCATTCATGATTACGACATCAGCCGCCTCAACAGCAGCATCACTTCCCAGTGCGCCCATTGCCACGCCCACATCTGCCCTCGCAAGAACCGGAGCATCATTTATCCCGTCCCCGACAAACGCGACTCGTCCTTCACTTGCGAACTCCTCAACTTTCGCTACTTTATCGCCGGGCAGCAGCTCCGCATACACTTCATGAAGCCCCAGAGACTCGGCTGCATTATCAGCACTGGCCTGTGTGTCTCCTGTAAGCATCACTATTCTTGAGATGCCCTCACCAGCAAGAGCTTTCACTGCCTCCCCTGCACTTTCCTTCACGACATCAGAAATTACGACATGTCCCGCATACTTGCCGTTCACAGCAACATGAATAACGTTGCCCGAGTCTCCCTTGCATGAATGCCACTCAGCACCTACCTTATCCATCAGCTTAGAGTTTCCCACGCACACAGTCTCTCCATTTACGAGTGCGCGAACTCCATAGCCCGCAAGCTCCTCAGCATCACTAACACTGCAGGAGTCCGACTCGTCAGGGTAAGCCCGTCTCAGCGAGTCAGCCACAGGATGAGCCGAGTACCGCTCGACGTGTGCGGCCAAGTGCAGAAGCTCGGTCTCGCTCAACACTTCCGGGTGTACAGCGACGACCTCGAACACTCCGCGGGTCAGAGTCCCTGTCTTGTCGAACACGACGCACGAGAGATTCGCGAGAGTCTCGAGGTAATTGCTCCCCTTCACGAGAATCCCGGCTCTTCCTGCTCCTCCGATTGCTGCAAAGAACGTGAGAGGGATACTCAGCACCAGAGCGCACGGGCAGCTTATCACTAAGAACGTAAGCGCACGATAAAGCCATCTCGTGAAGTCAGAGGGAGTGATGATTGACGGGATTACTACGAGCAATAACGCACCTATGCAGACAGCAGGAGTGTAGACACGGGAGAACTTAGTGATGAATTTTTCGGCCTTAGCTTTGCGCGAGGAGGCATTCTCCACAAGCTCGAGTATCTTGCTGACTGCAGACTCCCCGAAGTCCCGGACTGTGCGCACTCTCAGGACTCCCGACATGTTCACGCACCCGCTGAGGACTTCATCGCCCTCTGCAACATCGCGGGGGATGCTCTCTCCTGTCAACGCCTTAGTGTCCAGCGCAGAATGTCCCTCAATAATTACGCCGTCAATGGGTATCTTTTCGCCGGGCTTCACGAGAATAACGCTGCCTGTCTTCACACCTGCAGGCTCGGCTCTCTGGACTTGGCCGTCTGTCTCAACGTTTGCGTAATCCGGGCGTATGTCCATCAATGCGGTGATGCTCTCTCTCGTCTTGTCAGATGCGTAATCTCCGAAGAGTTCGCCTAGCTGATAAAATATCATCACTGCACACGCCTCTGAATATTCCCCGAGAACTAAAGCTCCGACAGTCGCAATTGCCATGAGGAAGCATTCATCGAAAATTTCGCGTTCACGTATTCCTTCCAGAGCCTCAAGCAGAACGTCATATCCGGCAAGAACATACGAAGCCGCAAACAATAGCATTCTCCATTGCGGGATAAACCATGCTGCAGCCAGCAGAAGGCCAGCAAAAATCACACGCAGCAGTTTTTTCACAGCTAACCGCCTCCAAATTATGTTAAATAATCAAATGAATGTTTGAATGTCGGCAGGTATATTAGCACTTAGGGCATGTAATTTCAAACATGGTATCTATAGTCTGATGAATTAACTCGGCTTCCCGTGTGTCTGCAAGCGAATAGTGAATCTCTTGGCCTGCACGTTCAGAGACTACAAGATTGCTTCTGCGTAAAAGCTGGAGATGATGAGAGACTAAGGCTTTGCTGAGGTTAAGGGCAGCAGCAATATCTGATACGCATTCCTTGCAGTGGCAGATTATCCATAAGATTCTGAGCCTGTTTCCGTCTCCTAACTGCGCAAAAACTGAAGCTGCCTGTGAGAATTTATCAGCGTCCGGCATTCTGTTAAGGACTGTGCTTATATTGCTGTTATGTTCATGAGGAAGATTATAGTCTGTCAATGCTGTTCATATCCTTTCCGCGTAATTATCTCACACAAAAAAGGAAGCCCCCGTGTTTCAGAGAGCTTCCCGTGAATCTTCAGACTGTTAGTTATCTGCAACTATGCCCGAGAAATCATTTACCTGACGTTCCAGCTTGAACACATTGCTTGATGTGCTGACTGTGCGGGGCGTTGATGCCTGCGGGTCAGTCTTGAGCTTCGTAGTTCCGCCGATGCTGATTGTCGTCGTCCCCGATGAACTCTCGATAGTTACTGTGTCAGTGTCCCATGTTGTTGGAGTGTTGGGGATGATGTAACTGTTCGGGTCATTCTGAGGCGTATCCGGCTGCACAATATTTCCCGGAACGTTCGGGACGCTTCCCGAGTTATCTCCTGATGAAGGACTCGGCGTAATGTCCGGAATATCTCCTGATGAAGGAGTCGGCGTAATGTCCGGGAGGTCTCCTGACGCGGGACTCGGTGTAATGTCCGGCTCGTCTCCTGAAGGATTATCGCCCGGCTGAGGTGCAGGAGTCGGAGTCGGTGTTACGTCCGGCTCGTCTTCTGAAGGCTCGTCGCTCGGCTGAGGCGTAATATCTTCACTCTGTGCCGGCGGTGTAACATCCCCGCTGCTAGGAGGTGTAACGTCCCCGCTGTCTTCAGGAGGTGTGATGTCTCCGCTCGATGGAGGCGTAATATCTCCGCTGCTAGGAGGCGTGATCTCTCCTCCTGTGCCGGAGTACGCCCTGTGAGTGTAAGTTACTCCGTCAGCCATGTAGACTCCGCAGTCTGCATCAAGCGGCCCTTCCGCCCCGGCGTTAAGCTCATTGCTGTCCTGTGCTGCCGTTATGTCCAGAGAACCGCCGAGAATCGCTATATATCCGTTCGAATCTATGCCGTCTCCTCCTGTTGCCGTAACTGTCAGCTCTCCTCCGAGCATCGTAAACACTGAAGTATCGTCCTCGTTGAAGTTCATGCCGTCATCCTGCGCAGACACGCTCAGGACTCCGCTCTCAAACGTCATGTGAAGCTCCGCACCGAGTCCCTCATAAGTTGTTGACGTAACATTAAGCACGCCGTTAGCCTTCTCGCCTCCGCCTACTACCATTGACATGAACGAGTAAAATGCTCCGTCCATCTTGTAACGCTTCTTCTGCTGCGATACGTCAGTCCCGTCAATTGTGGTTACGCTGCTCTTCTTGGCCTGCGGTTTCAGCATTCTGTACACGTTAGCTCCGGTGAAGTTATTCACGCTGTCGTCTGCAATGAGAACTATTGCTCCGGCATCCTCCATCACGGATTTTCCGACATCTCCGGAATCTGCTGCCATTCTTGAGGCAACTTCTGACGAGTCATCAGGCCCGCATTCGTACACTTCCTTGAAGACAAGTGCAGGAGCTACGGTGCAGGTTACATCAACACTGTCGAGAATGACCGCGACTTTGTCGGTGCTCTCTTCCCCGACCTCTATCCATATCTGGCCGTTCCATGTCCCCGTGAGCGTGTAGACTCCCGGCTCGGTGATGTGCAGAACTGGATTCGAGTAGGCTTCTTCTGCTGAATGCGTCATCGTTGAGAACGCTGTAATGTCCGAGTTACTGGTCGCGACTGCAGGCAGCACGCCGTAAGGCACTCTGTTTCTGGAGATAGCAGAGATTACAGGAGTCTCTAACGGATTGCCTCCGGGAGGAGTCCCTCCCCCGAAATCGCCGCTTCCGGGTACACCTAGAGGAGTCCCTCCTCCGAAATCTCCGCCTCCGCCGGGAGGAGTACCCGGCTGTCCTCCCATTCCTGACATGGGCAGAGTCGCGAAGATGTACGGCCCTGTAAGTGTTCCGCCTAACTCGTCAGAGACTACAGCCCTCACGCTCTCGGAGTAGTACGCTGCATATTCCTGCTCCTCGTCATTCGCAACTGTCCCTGTGAAGTCCAGGGAGTTCGTGAGGTAGCGTACATCACGAGCAATAAACACTCCGTCTGTCGCTGTCATCGCTGAAGTTACGTAATCCTCTGAGAGTATTTCCGTGCCCTCGAGGCCTTCAGTGTAGTACTCGTCCCTGTGGTCAGGGTCGGCGTGCCACACATAGTCATAGCTCGGGACAGCCTGTCCGCCTATCGTTGCAGAGTCGCCGTTCAGGTAGATAGTCTTCGTGCTTGCAGTGTCGACGTTGAGCGACGAGAAGAATCCCTGCGGAATGCTGAGGCTCGTGTACTTTAGCTGAGTACCTCCGGAATAGCTGACTGTGCCGGAAGCCTTGTAGTTAGTTCTTGAACCTGAAGGGTCATACGCAAACACGGCTTTTCCCGTGTCGTCGTCAATGAACACGAGACTCTGAGTGCCCAATGCCTCAGAGAAGCCGAGATTTAGGGTCGCTTTCTTGGCCTCATTGCCTGTGTTGCTGACGTAGTACATCGCTCCGCCCATTCCGGTTAGTGATGCTCCCCGCAATATCCTGTAGCTGTTCCCGATCTGGAACGCCGGAGACTCGAGGGACGCGACCTCGACGACTGCAGGAACGTCATTGTTGCTGACGAACGAGCTCGAGCTTCCTCCTCCGCAGCCTGACAGCGAGAGCACTAGCACCGCCGTCAAGCCTAAGTAAATTGCTGTCAATACCTTGCGCATGTTACTTCACTCCCGAGAAGTTGTTGACCGTGTGAGTCAGCGTGAAGACATCTCCCGAAGTCTCAATGCCGCGGTCTGATGTCTCAGTGTCAAGTTCAGGGGTAGTGTAGGTTACCGACATTACGACCTGCCCGCTGGAGTTGGTTATGCTGATGGGCGTTTTAGTGGTCGTGTAGCTGACAGGGTTATCAGTTAATGACTGGTTGTTTCCTGAGTCAGTATTGCCCGAGTCTGTGTTTCCCGAGTCTGTGTTTCCCGAGTCTGTATTGCCTGAGTCAGTATTGCCTGAATCCGGCTGTGTGCTCGTGCCTCCGGAATATGCTCTGTGCGTATAAGTTACGCTGTCTGACCTGTAAATTTCCTTGTCAGCATCCATAGGGCCTTCTGCCTGAGCGTTATCCTGATTGCTGTCCTGAGCAGCCGTAATGTCAAGCGTACCGTTGTTGAGCACAATATACCCGTTGGAGTCGATTCCGTCTCCGCCCTTCGCAATGACCGTTAGCGTCCCGCCGTTAAGCGTGAAGACTGATATATCGTCCTCGTTCACATTGATGCCGTCGTCCTCAGCAGTAACGTTGACTTTCCCGCTGTCAATCGTCAGGTGCATTTCTGTGTCGAGCCCCTCATACGTCGTTGATGTGATGTTCAGAGTGCCGGGGTTGGTATCGCTCTCTGCTCCTATGACCATTGACACAAAGGAGTAGAACGCGCCGTCCATCTTGTAGCGTTTCTTCTGCTGTGATACGTCTGTGCCGTCAATCGTCGTTACGCTGTCCTTCTTCTTCTGGGCTTTGAGCATCCTGTAGACGTTAGCTCCCGTGAAGTTATTCGTGCTTCCGCTGGCGATAACTACTACTGCGCCTGCATCTTCCGCGACTTCTGCGCCGAGTGTCTTCCACTCAGAAGCTACAGTGTCTTCATCGTCCGGGCCGCACTCGTGGACATCATGGAACACCAGAGCCGGAGCAACATCGCAGCTCACAGTAACGTTGTCGAGAATGATTACAGCCTGAGCGTCAGAGCCTGCGTCTATCCATATCTGCCCGTGCCATGTTCCCTTGAGCCTGTAGAGTCCGGACTCCGTAATGTGAAGCACAGGGTTATTGTAGGCATCTTCAGGGGAATGCGTCATCGTCGAGAACGCCGAGATGTCCGAGTTGCTGACCGCACCGCGCATGTTGGGAGGAGTGCCTCTGTCCTGTCCGGGATTGCCGCCCATTCCGCCCATTCCTGCACTCTGAGGAAGAGTCGCGAAAATGTACGGGCCTGCGTAATTGTCGCCTAATTCCGCTTTGAGTTCTTCAGCAACAGAGTCAGAGTAGTACGCTGCGTACTCTGTCTCGTCGTCATTCTTGGCCGTGCCCGAGAAAGTAATTGTGTTCGGAATGTAGCGTATATCGTGGTTGATGTACACTCCCTTGACTGGCGTAACGTTCTCCATCATTGCGGACTCCGTGAGTTCCGTTGAGCCGTTCAGCTCGAGCGTGTAATACTCATCGCGGTGATCCGGGTCTGCGTGCCACACGTAGTTGTAGACAGGGACAGACGATCCGTCAGCAGTTGCGGTGTCGCCGTCGAGAGTGAGGACGATCTCGTTTGCGGAGTCGAGTCCGTCAATGATTGACGCTAAGAATGCCGAGCTTGCCGAAGCTCCGGAGAGATTAAGCCCTGAGTAACTGAGCTGCTGAGTGCTTCCTCCCCACATGTAAACGTCGCCGTATGCTGTCGTCGTGTCAGTCTGGCCGTTGCCGTTAGGGTTGTAATAGAACACTATATCTTCAGTGCCGTTGCTGTTCTCCTGAGTGATGATCATCGGCTTATCCTGAGATATGGAGTCAGCAAACTCTAAGTTCATGGTTACGTTATCAGTCCCGGAGACAGGAGCAACGTAGTATGTCGGGTTATAGTCTGCGGTGGTTGAACGCACCCGGACTCTGTCGCCGCGGTAAATTCTGTAGCTTCCGTTCTTCTGAAGGACTGGTGAAGTTATCACCATGAGCTTATCGCTTGCTGATGTAGCAGTCCCGCCGTCATCACTTCCTCCGCCTCCTCCGCAGCCAGAGAGCGGAAGGACGAGAGCTGCCATGATGAAGCAGTAGATTAACGCTGAAAATTTCTTCATGAGAAAATACCTCCTATGTTCACAAAAATTTGTTTCATGAGATTGTAGCATAGACATTTTCGGACTCACTTAATGATATTTTCACATGACCTGCGCGAAACATGGCACATGACAATGCTATAATTGCGCAAAAAAATCTAATACTTGTTTGGAGTCCGCAAATCACATGAAGAATCTTCCTGCCGTCAAGACTATAACCCGCTCACTGCGCAACAAAACTATTCTGGAACGTTCCGGGATACCTGCGAGGGCATATCTCGCTCCATCAGCGACGCACACGCTGACAATCTTTCCTGATGTTCTGCAGGCAAGCACATTCATTCAGGACTGCATGACTCTTTTTCCGGACAGGCCGGCATATGTCATCAATGAGCTTCCCCTAACGTCTGACACAGAAGGACTCGACGCATTGCTCCTCGAGCGGGGGGAGACTCTCCTGCGCTGGCGGGAAACTAAGGGCGTGTTGGCTGCCTCGCCGGGTGCACTGATGGCCTCGTGCCTCGTCGGAGGAAGCGAGCTGACTCTTTCTCTCTCTGACAAGTTCGACATTGACCGCGTAACAGAGTGGCTCATGCTTTCCGGCTACAAACGCTCAAATCTTGTGTGGAGTCCCGGCCAGTACGTGCAGAGAGGATTCATTCTTGACGTTTACGACCCTGCTTATTCTCTGCCGCTGCGTTTTGAGTTCGCAGATGACGAGCTGGAGAGAATCGGGAGCTTTTACCCTGACACGCAGAAGAGCGATTCCGGCCTGATGTCAATAGACAGCATTACCCTTCACGGAATGGCTGAGGCAGTGAGCAAATCAATAACTGAGCTTTTGCCGGAAGATACATTAATCATCATCAATGACCCTGAGAAGACGGAGACTCAGGCCGAAGCGTTCATGTGGCTGTGGCTGGAGATATTCTCAGAGGTACGTGCGGGCTATCACGTGGAGATGTGGAGCAGGATTTTTCCGGAGCTTGCACAGTTCCCGATAGTGAGGATAACGTCAGAGCCAGAGAAGGCAGATGCGGAGTGCATGACAGAATCTCTTCCTGCCTTCAAGGGAGATGCGGACGTTATTCTGAAACTGTGTGAGCAGCTCGGGGCTAACGGCTTCAGCATAGATGTCTTCACTAACAATCCGGTGTTCCAGAAACTGCCCTACACGATTCATGAGGGGGTATTGTCGTCGGGCTTCGTTGACCGCAGCACTAAGCGTGCCTTCATCTCCGACCGTGAACTCTCCGGAGTGAGCGCAAATATCTCTATGAGTCAGAGGCGTGCACCTAATGACTGGAACGACGGAGGCAAACTTTCTCCCGGCCAGCTCGTGGTGCATGAGGACTACGGGACGGGAATATTCAGGGGCATCGAGACAATCAAGGACTCGGGAGTTCCGCTTGACGTTCTGTCTATCGAGTTTGCGGAGGATCAAAGGCTTCTGATTCCTGTTCTGCAGTCAGACAAGATAACGGGCCTCAATGAACACGAGAGCGAGGCAGTGAAGCTGGACACATTGAGGGGTAAGAGCTGGAAGAGGAACTATCAGAAGACGCAGGAGCGTGCGCAGGAAGAAGCAAGAGTCTTGATGGAGATATTTGCGAAGAGGGAGCTTGAGAGACGCGGGCCGTTCGACGCAAACGGTGAAATGTATGATGATTTCGTGAGGGCATTTCCGTTCAACGAGACAGCCGACCAGCTCAAGGCGATAGACGAAATCATGAAGGACTTATCCGGCAAATTCCCGATGGACAGACTGCTTGTCGGTGATGTCGGATTCGGCAAGACAGAAGTAGCTATGAGAGCAGCATTCCGGGTAGTGATGTCGGGCTATCAGGTGTGCGTGCTCGTGCCGACGACGATATTAGCCCAGCAGCATTACAGCACGTTTCAGTCGAGGTTCTCGGGCTTTCCTGTGAAAATAGGTCTGCTCTCGAGATTCGTAACCTCCAAACAGGCGAAGGAGACAATAGCTCATGCAGGAGAGGGAAAGATAGATATACTCATCGGGACTCACAAGCTGCTGCAGAAGGGCGTGAAGTTCCGGAAATTGGGAATGCTGATAATTGATGAGGAACACAGATTCGGAGTGATGCACAAGGAGAGCCTGAAGCTGACGTATGGGAGCGTTGACATTCTGAGCCTGAGTGCGACACCGATTCCGAGAACACTCGCTATGTCATTGCGGGGGCTGCGGAGTATCTCTGTGCTGTCGACTCCCCCGGAGGACAGACTCCCGGTAACGACCTACACCGGGACATTCAGTCCAGGAACGATAAGGCGGGCGATAACGTACGAACTGAATCGCGGAGGGCAGGTGTATTTTCTGAGCAACAAAATTTCTAGGATGCCAGAGTACCTGAAGATGTTAGAGGCGTTTTTCCCGGAGGCCAACATCAGGACAGCACACGGCCAGATGCCGGAGAAAGAGTTAGAGGCTACTATGCTGGATTTCTACTCAGGGAAGGCAGATATTCTTCTTGCGACAACAATAATTGAGAGCGGATTAGATGTCGGGAGAGCGAACACGATCATCATTGACAACTCCGAAGAGTTAGGCCTCGCTCAGATGTACCAGCTCAGAGGACGTGTAGGCAGGAGAGGCGAGAAAGCGTTTGCGTACTTCTTCTACCCTGACAAAGCATCACTGAATCAGGACACGCTCGACCGTATCGAGGCTATCGCGACGATGACGGAACTCGGCTCGGGTTACGAGATTGCGCGGAGGGACTTAGACATCAGGGGCGGAGGAGAGATCGGAGGGACTCATCAGCACGGCAACGTGAAGAACTCTAGCTACAACATCTTCTACCGTCTGCTCGAGGACGAGCTGAACAAGTTACGCGGAGTCGAGAAACGAAAAGTTGTCGAGGTGGAGTCTGACAGGGGGAGCGGATTTATCCCTTCCGGCTATATACCTCAAGATGACGTGAGAATAACAGTTTACCGGAGGATGCTTAATGCGTTAGGGTCAGATGAGCTTGATGCACTGGTGAAGGAGATGCGGGACAGGTTCGGGCCATTGCCGGGAGAAGTGAAGTATCTTGCTGGATTGATGGCGGTGAAGCATTTCGGGAGTCTTTACGGTATTCAGAGCGTGAACATCAGGAAGGGGCTTGTAGTGGTGAAGCATGAGGGCAGAGAGATTCCGGCGTTCATGAAGGAATATGTACGATCACTAGGCCGGAATGTGAAGTACTGTTGATGCTGTAAAGGGTTGTTGAGATGAGCGGTATATTCATAAAATGCCGTTCTATGTATTGTGTTAAACGCTCGGTATACCTTCACGTTTAACAGTCCCTCCCGCCCGCCCGCAAAATCACTTCTCCATAGCCTTAACCGCGAGATCTACTGCTTCTCCGCGAGTCATGTTCTCCGTCAATGAAGGCACTGCAACCTTTGCACGTTCCCTCAGCCGGGCAATATCCCCCGAAGTTACCAGCTCGTCAATCCCGAACTCTCCCGCCTCATTCTCTCCGGGATAACTCAGAGGCTCGAGCAGTCCGTAAAGATTCGCAAGCTGCACCGACGCGTAATATTTATGTTCTCCCGGCACGTCAATATACCTGCACAGCGACAAATCCACTCCTGCATCAAGCAATACACTCTGTACACGAATAGCCTTCACTTCACGGGGCTGTGTATCCCCGAGCACCGACAACGCAGCCAAAGCTCCCGCAGCCTGTCCCGTCATCATGGTAATGGGCTGAAGCCTCAACGCTCCCGCAGCGAGACGCGACACAGAAATATTCTTCTCAGCAGCGAGGAAGCCGTCAACATTCTGCGGTATCAGCACATCAAGAGGCACCTGAAAATTCCCGGCAGGAAAACGCGATGTCATGTACTCCTCCTTCTCGTCCATGTCCATATCTGAATCTTCTCTTGCGTGGTGAAGGTCAAGAGAGTACCGGCCTATCGCTATTGCATTGCTGAACTCGTTATTGTGATTCCCGTCCCTGTAGCTCTGAGAGTTCCTGAAGAGTTCCTCTGATGTCAGGGTGCGGTCTCCGACGATGCGTCTCGACTCCCTCACGTAGGGAATCGGGGGCATGTGCCGGGCTATCTCCTTCCACTCGTCAGGTAAATCCTTCGCAGCTTCAGGAAGCTCGTTGTACTCGTCCTCGTCCACCGACCACGATTCGCCGAGTTCGTTCTGTACATAGTAGATAAAGTGCAGAGTCTTGATGAGCGCGTCCCTCTCGACTCTCGCGCGTAACTCTGCATCCTCTAGGTATGCGACAGGGAGTCCGTATTTCTTGCCCCACATGTATTGGCCGGGATAATCATTGCCCCAGTTTACGGAAGTCTTCGTGCATTCGTCCCAGTTGCCGGAGTCTGATGTGAAATTTCCCGGCAGAAATGTGTCCGGGAGTCCTCTGTAGGCGTTATGCGCTGCGAAGTTCACAGGCTGCTCGACAGGGTACACTCCCTTGAAGGTCGCTCCGTCCCTCGTAACGTACTCCCTGTAGTTGAACTTGGCCAGATCGTAGCTTGGCAGCGGTGTTCGTGGCTTGAGGTGCGGGGGGACTCCGTCAGGATATTTGCGCATTATCGCTGTCCACGTTATGTCCTGAATCATTGCGTCATTGCTGATGTTCGGTGTTACGCTGTTTCCTGCACGATAGGCTGCTCCGGTCATGGGGATAACGTCGCCGTATTCTGTCGCGTCAATGAGGACTTTGCAGGCTATGTTGATTTTTCCCTGCGGTGTCTGGATGATGACGCTGTTCACGCGTTTTCCTGAAGACATGTTGCCGGAACTCACAGCTATAACGTCCTCCGTTCCCACGCCGACGACTCGCGACCTGTAAAGAATATCCGGAGCGTCCTCTCCTCTTGCCATGTCCGCTAGAATCCTGCTGCCTATTCTCGGCTCAAAGGCTTTGTTCTGTGCGTCCCAGTAACACGTCGTTATTGACTTGCCCCGTGATGCGTAATACTCCTCGACGCGCTCCATGAACTCACGGTAGAGTCCGCTCATCTGCCCGCTGAGGTCGTCCATAGTGCTAACTCCTGCTGCTGTGGCCTGACCGCCGAGCATCCCCGTACTCTCGACGACTAACACGTTCATTCCCATGCGCGAGGCCTGAATCGCTGCTGCTGTGCCTCCTGTGCCTCCGCCCGCAACTACAACGTCATAGTCATCACGCAGAGCCTGAGCGTGTGCCGAGAATGCTAGAGCGAGAAGCGTAAAGAGTGCTGCAAAAAGTTTCCTGTACACGAATAATCACCTCTATTGTTATAATTGTATTCACCGCAAAAATTGTAACATTCAGGAGGAGAAATCATGCCTATAAATCTTGTTAAGGGACAGAAAATAGACCTCACGAAGGGTAATCCTAACCTGTCAAAAATACTTGTCGGCTTGGGCTGGGACGTTAAGAAGTATGACGGAGGCTATGACTTTGACCTCGATGCGTCAGCTTTCCTGACAGGCGCAAACGGAAAAGTAGCCAGCGATGCAGACTTCATCTTCTACCACAACCTGAAGCACTCATCGGGAGCAGTTGAGCATACCGGCGACAACCTGACAGGAGCAGGAGAAGGAGACGACGAAGTAATCCGTGTTGACCTGAAGAAGTTACCCGCAAACGTTGACAAGGTAGCCTTCACGGTAACGATTTATGACGCAGACGAACGCAGGCAGAATTTCGGCCAAGTTAGCAACGCATACATCAGGATAGTAGACGAGACATCGGGACGTGAGCTAATACACTATGACTTGGGAGAAGATTTCTCGATTGAGACGGCTGTAGTTGTAGGTGAACTTTACAGGCATTCCGGAGAGTGGAAGTTTAACGCTATCGGCTCGGGCTTCAAGGGCGGACTGCGAGCTCTGTGCCTGAATTTCGGAGTGAACGTGTGATGCAGGCCGAGCGGGGCTTCAGGGACAAACTCAGCAAGTACATAGACACCTCACAGCCCGTAAGCGTAGATGTCAGTGTGTCCGGAAGCGCAGTGTATGATTACTCATGCTTCGGCGTTGACGGGAATAACAAGCTGAGTGATGACCGCTACATGATCTTCTACAATCAGACTTCATCACCGAATAATGAGCTTACTTATTCCCAGACTCACAACGGCGCAGACTTCACCGTCAATCTCTCTTCGCTTCCTCCTGCAATTTCGCGCCTGGTCTTCACGGTGAGCATTGACGGCCCGGGCGATATGTCCGCAATCTCCTCACACACCCTCACGCTGAGTCAGGGAGGCACACCGGCATTGACGCTTACGCTCTCAGGAGGAGACTTTCAGCAGGAACGGGCGATAATTTCCGCAGAGATTTACCGCAAAGACTCGGAGTGGAGATTCGCAGCAGTAGCAGGAGGCTTCAACGGAGGACTTCCTGAACTTCTGAGGCATTACGGCGGACAGGAAGCAGTCCCGGACTCTCCGGCCAAGCCTGTAGAACTCCGCAAAGGCCATAAAGTAAATCTCGACAAGGCCTCCGGAGAAATAGTGATTAACCTGAACTGGCACAAGGGGCAGGGAAAACGGGGACTCTTCTCTCTGTTCGGCAACAGTTCATCAGGAGCAATAGATCTAGATCTGGGCTGCCTGTTCGAGCTGAAGGACGGACGCAAAGGTTCAGTTCAGGCACTCGGCAAACACTTCGGGAAGCTGAATGATGCTCCGTATGTTGCGCTTGACGGCGACGACAGGACTGGCGACGTTGCGGGAGGCGAGAATCTCCGGGTGAACGGACAGAAAATTTCTCAGATACGCAGAATACTTGTTTACACGTTCATCTATGAGGGCATTGCGAACTGGAAAGAGGCAGACGGAATAGTTACGGTGAAGTGTCCGGGCAGCAGAGATATTATAGTGAGGCTCGACGAGCACGACACCAAACAGGGAATGTGTGCGCTTGCCATGCTCGAGAACGTGAACGATAAGACATTCAGCGTAGAAAAGTTAGTGCAGTTCTTCAGCGGCCATGAAGAGATGGACAAATGCTATCACTGGGGCTTGAAGTGGGTATACGGCAGAAAGTGAGAGCGCAAAAAATTTCCCCCCAGCCGTGTGATTATGAGGCTCGACGAACACGACACCAAACAGGGAATGTGTGCGCTTGCCATGCTCGAGAACGTGAACGATAAGACTTTCAGCGTAGAAAAGTTAGTGCGTTTCTTCAGCGGCCATGAAGAAATGGATAAATGCTATCACTGGGGCTTGAAGTGGGTATACGGCAGAAAGTGAACACAAAAAATCCCCCGCTTTTGTTATGCAGGGGATTATGTTTACTCTCTAGTCTCTGCGCTTTCCGAACAGACGTATCAAGTACAGGAACAGGTTAATGAAGTCTAAGTAAAGCTCCAGCGCACCAATGACCGCAATTTTCCCTGTCATCTCTTCATCGGAAGAGCCGGAGCTTTCGGCAAGTGCCTTAATCTTGGCCGTGTCGTAGGCTGTGAGTCCCAAGAAGATTATTATTCCGAGAATGCTTATCACGATTTCTGCAGTAGATGACCCCATGAACATATTAATCACCATGCCGATAATAAGTCCTATCAGCCCCATGTACAGGAAACTTCCCCAGCTCGTCAGATCACGCTTCGTGTAGAGTCCGTAGATGCTCATTGCGCCGAACATTCCTGCCGTTGCCAAAAACGCCTGAGCTACTGACTCTCTTGTGTAGGCAAGCAGAATAACCGAACATGTTAATCCGTTCAGAATGCTGTAGACGAAGAAAATATTTCTTGCGGCACTAGCTGATAACTTGCTGAGGCCTGCACTCATCCAGATAACTAAACCTATTTCTGCAACGCCGAGAATTATCAACGGTGCTCTTGAGGTGTAGAGAAGCTCGAGCATGAAGGGTGTAGATGCGGTGAAGTAAGCTGCTAAAGCTGTGAGGATAAGCCCGAAAGCCATGAACTGATACACTTTCCTGAAGAGGGCATTTACTGCCTCCACGCTGTCGGCTCCTACAGGATAGGGAGCATAATTTTCGTACTGTGCCATAGATAAATACATCCTTTCGTTTTGAGGTTGAGATATATAATACTACACGCAAATTTATAGATGAAGGTGAAAAATTTTGCCGCCCAGAAAAACAGAAACAAATGAGATGACCCGAAGCGGTTATGAACGTCTCAGTGAAGAACTTACGCACCTGCGCACGACGAAGCGTCAGGAAGTAGCCCGCCAGCTTGAAGAAGCCCGAGCATTCGGAGACCTGAGCGAGAACGCAGAGTACGCTGCTGCGAAAGAGGAGCAGGCCAAGCTCGAGGACAGAATCTCCGACCTTGAGGCAATACTCAGCAAGGTTACAGTTATTGACGACGAGAAGCTCGACACGACACGTGCAGGAGTCGGCCTCAGAATCACCCTTGAGGACTTGGATCACGGGGGAAAGACTCACACGTACGACCTCATAGGCTCGGAGGAACTCTCGGGAGCTGCGTTCTCGTCCGACGGAGTGCAGAGAATCTCCCAGAAAAGTCCGGTAGGCCAGGCAATCTCCGGGCATCTTGTAGGCGAAGAAGTCCTCGTGAAGATTCCGAGAGGCACGCGCAGGCTCAAGATAGCAGCAATCAGCAAATGACGCATTACCCTGAAATCCTGTCGGGATTAATTACGGGACGGCATAAGTGGCTCGTTACAGGAGCAGCAGGATTCATCGGCTCTCACCTCGCAGAGGCTCTCCTGTCTCTAGGCCAGGAAGTTGCTGGACTCGACGACTTCTCGCGCGGATATCGTGAGAACGTATCCTTTGCACTCACGCACTCATCGTTCACACTAATTGAGGGGAGCATCACGGACATAGACACATGCAGGGAAGCAGTGAGGGGCTGTGATTACGTCCTGCATCATGCGGCTCTTGCGTCAGTCCCGGAATCCCTTGCTGACCCGGTAAGCTACAACGCCGTGAACGTCTCAGGCTTCGTGAATGTCCTTCAGGCATCGCGTGAGCATAACGTAAAGCGTGTAATCTATGCGTCGTCGAGCGCAGTATACGGAGATAATGAGACCATGCCCAAAGTTGAGGGCATCACGGGAAAATCCCTCTCTCCCTACGCACTCACTAAGTACATGAATGAGGAGTACGCAGAGTTCTTCACGAGAGTCTACGGTTTGGAGTGTGCAGGCCTGCGCTACTTCAATGTGTTCGGCCCGAGACAAGACCCCAACGGTGCATATGCGGCAGTGATCCCGAGATGGATTAGTGCTGTGGAGTCCGGGAATGTCCCTGTGATTTACGGCGACGGCACACAATCACGGGACTTCTGCGCTGTTCAGAACGTAGTGAAGGCTAACTTGCTTGCTGCTGCGAGTGATGAAGCACCGGGGCGAGTCTTCAACATAGGCTGCGGAGTCAGGACGAGCCTTAACGAGCTGCTCGGGAAAATTTACGCGGTCTTTGCTCCCGGAAGAGAAGCACTCTGCGTTCACGAGCCGCCCCGAGACGGAGACATCCTGCACTCTTCAGCGTCAATAGAGCTTGCACAGAGAGTCCTGAATTATTCGCCGTCAGTGTATTTAGAGGAAGGATTGAGCATAATTCATGATTATCAGGCCTAGACGTTTGCGGCTGACTCAGGCAATCCGCGATATGGTCTGCGAGACTCGGCTCTCGCCATCAATGTTCGTGTACCCTGTGTTCATCAGGGAGGGACATAACATCATCGAGGACATCCCCGCAATGCCCGGACAGAAGCGTTACAGCCCTGACACACTGCCCGCGATTCTAGAACGTGCTGTGAAGGCGGAAATCGGGGGAGTGTTATTCTTCGGGATTCCAGAACACAAGGACGAGTGCGGGAGTCAGGCATATGCTGATGACGGAGTGATTCAGCAGGCGATTCGCGTGAGCAAGCGGGAATTTCCGGAGCTTACGGTGATAGGCGATGTATGCATGTGCGAGTACACCTCACACGGACATTGCGGAGTGATTCGTGATGGCTGTGTTGACAATGACGCAAGCATTGAGCTTCTCTCCAGAGTCGCCGTCTCACAGGCACAGGCAGGTGCAGACATAGTTGCTCCGTCTGACATGATGGACGGACACACAGCAGCTATCCGTGAAGCTCTTGACTCTGAGGGCCTGATTAACACGCTCATCTTCTCCTACGCAGTAAAGTATGCGAGTGCGTTTTACGGGCCGTTCCGTGAGGCTGCGGGTAGTGCTCCTGCTTTCGGAGACAGGAAAACTTACCAGATGGATCCTAGAAACTCGCGCGAGGGTGTCCGTGAGGCACTGCTAGACGTTCAGGAAGGTGCGGATATGGTGATGGTGAAACCCGGTCTGCCGTATCTAGACGTGCTGAGTGCTGTGAAGAAGGCTGTGAATGTTCCTGTAGGGAGTTATTGCGTGAGCGGAGAATACTCGATGATTAAGGCTGCTGCGTCTCAGGGATGGCTGAATGAGAAGAATGCTGTGCTTGAAGCTGCGGTGTGTCAGGCTAGGGCAGGGGCGGATATTATCATCACGTATCATGCTCTGGACTTGGCCGGATGGATTAATGCGTAGTGATAAGCGGATGGTGATTAGTTCAGAACTGACCGCCAGCCGCCTATCATTAATGATTAACGTTATTGCGCAAGAATATTCATCAAGGACTGCGCACTCTGCTGCGACTGCGTGAGCATAGACGTTCCGGTCTGGCTGAGTATCTGCAGCTTCACGAACTCCATGTACTCCTTCGCCATGTCAGCATCATTTATCCGGGACTCCGATTCCTGCATGTGTAGGCTCGTCTGCGTAAGGCTGTTCGCATTGTACTCCAGCTCGTTCTGGTACGCGCCTATCTTGCTTCTCTGCTTGCCGACCTGATGAATCGCTGCATCAAGCGTAGTAATAGATTTCGCAGCATTCTCACGCGTAGACACATCGACTCGGTTAAGCCCCAGCGACTCCGACCTCATGTCTCCGATGTTCAGGTATATATCTTCTCCCTGACTCTGCCCTACCTGAAATGATGTGCTCCTGTCAGCAATGTGAAGAGTCGTCGTGTAAGGTATATCGCTTCCGCTCAGAACGTAGCGTTTAGTGCTTGCATCCCAGCGGGCACTGACTCCGGCCATAGTGTCGAACTCTATCGTTGCATTATCGCTGATGAGTCCAGTGAAGGAATTTCCCTGAGCCTCAACGTTCGTAGCAATCGCTCTCCCTGTGTGAGCTTCATAGACTGAGCCGGTGAAGACGTTTTCTGTTGCCTCCTGAATAGTATTGAGGCCGAAAGCCTGCATCAGGTCGTGATTGTCAGACGCAATCGTCAGCTTTCCTGCGTTCCCTGCAACAACAGAACGAATCACGAACGTTCCCGCAACAGACTCGAGTCCCTGAGAGTCATTCTCGCCGTAATTCACGAAGCTGACGAACTGGTCGATGTTGTCGGTGTACGTTGACTGCCCCAAGTCAAAGGCTATTGCGTCATTGAGCTTCTTGCGGACATCCTCGATAGTGTCCTGAGAATAGAGAGTGATTTCTGCGGTTTTGCCGTTGCCCTGAGTGATGGTCAGCTTCTGGGGATTCTCAACTATGAACACTCCGCTCGCTGTATAGAACTCCGGAATGTCCTCTAGAGTAGGATTAGTCTTGCCGGTGTAGGCTACATCGTTGAAGAGTGCAGAAGAGCCGCTCCCTGTCTTTGCGCCTCCCTCGCCTCTGCCGATGGGGTCAGTCTCTCCGTTCTCCTCATCAACCCAGCCGCTAAGGTGAAGTTCTGCAGAGTGATCTATCCTGATGAGGCCGCTGTTCGAGCCTTCACCTCCTCCGATTGCTGCCGAGCCGTCTCCTCCTGTTGCCGTAATCTTTCCTCCGGCGATAATGATTCTGTCGACGCTGGAGTCATCTTCCGGACCGTCAAGACCGCTCCCGATACCTGCTCCTCCGCCTGTTGCCGTGATGTTTCCGCCGTTGATGGTGATGTTTGCGTGCGAGCCGTTTTCCGACGAACCTCCTCCGCCGATGCCCGCAGCAGAGCCTCCTCCTGTCGCAATAATCGTTCCGCCGTTGATGGTGATTGCGCCTGTGGTGTATTCGCCGCTAGCTCCGCCAATGCCTGCACCGTTCCCCGAGCCTGTTGCTGTGAGCGTGCCTTCTTCAGAGCCGAGTCCTTCGATGCTGTTAATCTCGAGAGATGCTTTGCGTCCGCCGTCAAGGGAGTTTCTGACCTCGAGACCTGCCTCTCCTCCCTCAAGTACATTTTCGCCCTCAAGAAACACTTTGACGTTTGAGCCGGTTATCTGAAACGCGCTGTCTGTTCCTGAAGAGATGTTTACGTCTTTGAGCTTGACCTGTGCGTCTATGCCCTCGCGAATCACTATGCGGTTATCTGTCTCTGTGCCGTCGCCGATGATGCTGTATTTCCCTGCGCCGGTTATCGTCAGTACTCCGTCAGCGAACTGCCAGCCTGAGCCGGAAGCCCCGCCGGTCAATGTGTCGATGCCGTTATTGATGTCGATCTCGTAGTCGTAGGTGCTCGCGTCCTTCACGGGCTGAGTCTTGCTGAGAGTGAATATTCCTGACTTCTGGACTTCTCCCTGCCCTGCCTTTGCGCGGATCTCGATGCGGTAATTTCCCTCGACACGCTGAGTCTGCCCGAACTGGTCTATGCGTGTGAGTGCTCCTGAAACTTTGAGCTTTGTGCTCAGGTCGTCGGAAGTCCAGTAAGCTGACGAGCTGCCGTCGAGCAAACGCTTGCTGTTGAACGTCGTGTTTGATGCTACGTTGTCGATGTTCTTGCGGAGTTCGTCTATCTCGTTCTGGATATAGCTTCTGTCCTGAGATGTGAGGGTGTCATTAGCTGCCTGAACTGAGAGATCGCGCATTCTCTGAAGCATAGAGTTTATCTGATCTAGTCCGCCCTCTGCTGTCTGTAAAAGTGATATTCCGTCCTGTGTGTTGCGGATTGCACGGTCTACTCCGGCTACTTGCGCTGATATATTCATGCCTATTGCCATTCCTGCCGCGTTATCGGATGCGCTCGCTGTCCTCTGTCCTGTTGAGAGGGCGCGGGCAGTTTTCTCGATGGCTTTATTCGTGGCGGTCAGGGCATTATAGACCATGTTTATGGTGTTGTTATTGCCCACGTTCATGATGAATTTCTGCCTCCTGCATTGTGTTATGGGAATCCTTTATCAATTTCGGCAAGTATAACAAAAATTTTTACAGTCCGAATAGCTCCCTTGCACTCTTCATGTTTGCGCGTATCTTCACTCCGAACGGGCAGCGTCTCTCGCACATTCCGCAGCCTATGCACTCTCCGGCGTGATGCTCAAGCACAGCGTAATGTTCCCTCACCGTCTCAGGAACACTCTTTCCTGCCTGAGCTAGATTCAGGAATTTCGTAACGTTCGCAATGTCTATCTTCATCGGGCAGGGTTCGCAGTGTGAACAGTACATGCAGTGCCCTTCCCAGCTGATTTTGGGGAACGATGCCAAAGCAAGCGCGTAATCCCTCTCGCTCTCGGGCGCGTCCTCGTAGGCTGCTGATTCCTCGAGCTGTTCGGTACTGTGCGCTCCGGCCAAGACACACGAGACTCCGGGTCTGCTCAGTGCGTAGGCGATGCACTGATTAACGGTGAGTGCTGCTCCGGCTGGAGAGAGTTCGGCACTCAGCAGATCTCCGCCTCCGAAACACTTCATCACGGTGATTCCGACTCCGAGTCTCTGGCAGGTCTCGTAGAGCTTCTCGCGCTCCGGGTTCATGTTGGTGAGGTGAGATGAGTAGCTCTCGTCCGCCCATAACTGCTCGACATCCTCACTTGCGGGCTGAAGGTCATAGCACGGATTCACGCTGAACATCAGAACCTCGATTGCATGACTCTCTACAGCTTTTAGTGCTACCTGCGGATTGTGGGAGCTGAGGCCGATATGCTTTATCTTTCCTGCTGCCTTGAGTTCGCGCGCGTAGTCAAGTATTCCGTTGCCGATGATGGTCTGCCAGTCGTCCAGAGCGTCGCAGTAGTGAATCATCCCCACCTCAATACACTCAGCCTGCAGAAGCCTTAGCGATCCCTCAAAAGCTGCCTTTACTTCCTGAAGATTGCGGGAGCGTAAATACTGCCCGTCCTTCCACACTGAGCACAGATGAGACTGAATGATGAATTTATCTCTGCGTCCCTGAAGTGCTCTGCCGATTGCTGAACGTAACTGCGGGTTAGGCGAGTAAAGGTCAAAGTAGTTGATACCCTTCTGCTCTGCAACATCAAAGAGCTTTGCGCACATGGCGTAATTGTCCTCATTCATGCCCTCGCAGCCTAAAGCTATTTCGCTGACCTTGAGGCCGGTGTTTCCAAGTTCTCTATAGTTCACGATTAATCCCCCTCATGAAAAATTGAGGTGATTATAGCGCGTTGAAGGCAGGATTAGGCAAACCATCTCTGCATCACATTAATAATCTTCAAGAGTTCTCCCTCTGTGATGATATACGGCGGCATTGCGTATATATACTTCAGGAAAGGACGGCTGAATACTCCGTTGTCGAACGCAAAATCCTGAAAGCCTCTCGTAACTTCCGCACTCTCACACTCAATGCATATACACCCGCCTATCACACGTACTTCTTTCACTCCGCGCGCAGAAAAATTCCTCATGCTTTCCCTCGCAATTTCCTCTATGCGCTTAATCTTTGCGAGGTAATCGTCGCGTTCAAACAGCTCTATTGACTTCAGGGCAGCAGTACAGGCTAATGCGTTGCCCATGAACGTAGGGCCGTGCATCAATGCGTGGCTGGGGTCATCATCGCAGAAACCCTTAAACACTTTTTCGTTCGCAACAGTTACTGCGTGGCCTGTATACCCTGCCGTCAATGCTTTTCCGAGAATCAGGATGTCCGGCGTAACAATGTCAGCAACGAATCGGTTGCCCGTCCGTCCGAAGCCCGTAGCTACTTCGTCAAAGATGAGAAGCACACCGTACTTGTCGCAGAGTTCCCTCGCGCGCGTCAGGAAGTCAACGCCGTAAATCCTCATTCCTCCTGCGCACTGCAGAAGAGGTTCAACGATGAAGCAGTTAAGCCTCTCGCCGTATTCAGCAAAAGCCTTCCCGAGAGCATTTATCGATGTGGGAATGTGTATGATGTTCTCGTTCTTTCCGCAGGCCTTAAGGATGAAGTGATAATCCTCATCATCTCCGGCCTCCATTGCCCTGAACGTGTCGCCGTGATATGCGTGCTCAAGCGCAAGAGTCATGATGCGCCGGGAGTCTCCCCTGTTGATGAAGTACTGCAGAGCCATCTTCAGAGCGACCTCGACAGCAACGCTCCCCGAGTCAGAGAAGAAGCAGTAATCCAGACTCCCCGGCAGCCATTCGCTTAACTTGGCCGAGAGTCTCTGTGCTGGTTCGTGAGTGAGACCGCCCAGCATAACGTGAGAGAATCTGTGTATCTGCGAAATTATTGCGTCGTTGATTTCCGGGTGATTGTAGCCGTGAATTGCGCTCCACCATGACGACACGGAGTCAATCAGCTTCTTATCCTTCGTGTAGAGATAAACTCCCTCTGCCTTTACTATCTGGTAGGGAGTCTTCATATTCTTCATCTGCGTGTATGGATACCAGATCATAACGTGATACCTCCGGCAAAATTGATCTCCTCGTCGTTATCCCTTACGCAGGCAATGACCTTCAAGCCCGTGATGGCCTCGCAGACCTTGAGGCTGTCATCGTCAATCAGCTTCTTATCCTTCGTGCAGAGATAAACTCCCTCTGCCTTCACTATCTCGTAAGGAGTCTTCATGTTCTTCATCTGCGTGTACGGATACCAGATCATAACGTGATACCTCCGGCAAAATTGATCTCTTCGTCGTTGTCTCTGACGCAAGCAATGACATTCGCTCCCGTGATGGATTCGCAGACTTTGAGGTTATCCTCGTGCATGACGTTTCCCGCCTGAAAGTGATTCAGGATTATTCCTGTGAGGGCTATGTTCTTGGCCATCATGTAGTGTGCTGTGAGACCGACGGCGTTAATCGTCCCGAGTCCTGCATCAGCCACTAGGATGCAGTCCAAGTTTCTGGCCTTGATGAAGTGCTCGAGCCATATAGTTTTGCTGTCGAGTCTTATCGGGCACAGAATCCCTCCTGATCCTTCCATAATCACGCAGTCATATTTTCCAGAAAGCTCGTCAAACTTCCTGAGCACAACATCAAAATCTACAGGATTCCCCTCGAGTCTTGCAGCTAGGTGCGGAGAGTAAGCAGCCTCATAGACATACGGGCACATCTCGCTCAACGGCTGGCTTGAACCCGATACCTTCTTCACGAACACGGCATCTCCGGGCACTGGAGCATTGGTGAAAGCATCCCTTATGTTCCCGCTCATTGCAGCCTTGAAGTATGCAGCGTTTATCCCGGCACGAAGAAACTTTTTCAGGATAAGCCCCGCAATGTACGTTTTGCCTATGTCCGTGCCAGTCCCTGCAACAAAAATATTCGTTCTCTTAATCATCACAGTACCCTACCTTGAAGCCCAGTTCGTCAAACATCTTCATATCACTCTCAAGCGTATAGCCCGCAGTCGTCAGCATGTTGCCGGAGATTGAGGCGTTAGCTCCCGACTCGAAACATCTCCTGCCTCTGTCGGCCAAGAGTCCGCGTCCTCCCGCGAGCCTGATTAGTGCGTCAGGCAGAATGAACCTGTAGACCGCAATGATTCTCCGCAGCTCACTTTCGCCGAGCACCTCGTTCAACGCCAGAGGAGTCCCCTGTATGGGGTTGAGCATGTTGACGGGTACGTTCTTAACGCCGAGTTCACGCAGGGACAACGCCATATCGATTCTGTCCCCGACGCTCTCGCCGATCCCGAAGATACCTCCGCTGCAGATGGGAAGCCCCGCACGCCGGGCCGCCTTGATTGCCGCTACTTTGTCGGAAAATTTGTGGGTGGTGCAGACTTGCGGAAAATATCTCTCTGATGTCTCGAGGTTGTTGTGGACTCTGACGACTCCCGCAGACTTCAACCGCCTGTACTGCTCCTCAGTAAGCAGACCGAGAGATACGCACACCGATAACCCTGTCTCCGCACGAATCCTTCTGACGGCCTCGCAGACTCTATCCACTTCATCATCAGTGAGATTCCGTCCGGAGGTTACGATGCCGTAATGCACTGCCCCGTGAGATGAGTCATGACGTGCTTTCCCGAGCATCTCATCGGGAGAGAGCAGCGGGTAATTCTCTGCGTTAGTTTTGTGGTGTGCGGACTGAGCGCAGAATTTGCAGTTTTCGGAACAACGGCCGCTTTTGCCGTTGATGATTGTGCACACGTCGAATTTGTCAGCACAGAATTTTTTGCGTATCTCGTCAGCCTTTGAGCACAATTCTTCAAGAGGTTCATGATACAGCTTCATAGCTTCACCTTTCGTGATGCTGTATCCGTTCATGACCTCAGAGGCCAATGTTTCAGCGTAACTCATCTATTCAGTGTCTCTCCTTGATGACGGGAAGTAAGATTTTCGCGAGTGCTGCTCCTGCGATGCATAACACAATATCTCCCGGCACAGCCAGAATGAAGCGGTACAGGAACAGCGGCCATAACCCGATCGGAGTCCCGAGATAGAGATTGCTTATGAGTGCGTAATACATCATCCCGACAGCGTAAACAATGAGAAGGCCTGCAAAATTTGCGGTGAGTAGCCTTCTGTAGCTTGGAGTTATGGTGCTTTCTGCTATTCTTCCTGTAACGTAAGCCCCCAGCGCAAAACCGGGCAGGTATCCGAAGCTCGGCTGAAGGACATAGCTTATTCCTCCTCCGCTAGCAAATACAGGCAGCCCTGCAAGTCCCAGACACACATAAATCATCACCGAACACGCGCCGTACTTGCCTCCAAGAAAGAGTCCGGCTGTTGTAGTGAAGAAGAACTGAAGCGTGAAGGGCACTACAGGAACAGGTATCTTGATGAACGCTCCGACGGCGATTAACGCAGCGAACATTGAGCACAGGATTGATGACTTGATGGCTTGACCCCGCAACAAATAAATACTCCCTTCTTAAAATTTCCGCGCAATTATAAGAATGAGATAATATTGTTGTCAACGAACTGAAATATTTTCGAGTTTACATTTGAGAAGCGAGCAGTCCCTTGTAGAACTTTCCCCAGTCCTCCATAGCTGAGAGCAGAGGCTTTAACGTCATGCCGAGTTCGCTTAGTGAGTACTCGACGGCAAGAGGCGGAGCTGATTCATAGACTTTGCGGGTGATGAGTCCGTCAGCCTCCATTGAGCGCAGGGACTCGGCCAAGACTTTATGGCTTATGCCCTCCAGAGCACGCTTGAGTTCACTGAACCTGTGAGGACGCTGAAGAAGGCAGCGGATAATTAACAGCTTCCATTTGCTGCCGATTAACTGTATTGCTGTAGCTGCGGGACATTCTGGTAATTCGTGTTTATGAATCATAATGCTTGAATTATACATGCGGTAACAAATAGGTGCGTACTTGTGAGAAGGAAAGATTATCGCTATCATGAACAGCAAACTTTTTACAGGAGGCAATAATCATGGCACTGAAAGACTTAGCGGACTGGGGTAGCAATGCATCATCATGCGGAGGCAGCAAGCCTTCATCATGCGGAGGCAAAAAGGACTCGTCAGTCTCATGCGGAGGCAGCAAACCTTCAGCGTGCGGCGGCAAGAAGTAGCAATCACTGACACAATGCCCTGCTGGTTCTTCGGCGGGGTATATTTATGCATATGCGCTATTTCTCGTTCCAGTGGCACATCACAGATGAATGCGACCAGCGGTGCAAGCACTGCTACATCTATTCCGGAGGCAATACACATATTCCTGAAAGCATGACTCGTGAGGACATTCACCGAGTGTTCGTGAACTGCCTCGACTTCTGCAGCACATTCGGACGCACTCCGCACTTCTACATCACGGGAGGCGACCCAATCCTTCACCCCGAGTTCTGGCCGTTGCTGGAGACGTTCAGCTCACACGGAATAGGCTTCTCGATTCTGGGCAACCCTTTTCACATTGATGATGACGTATGCGCGAGGCTAAAGGCTCTCGGCTGTGAGAAGTATCAAGTCTCGCTTGACGGCCTGAGAAAGACTCACGACTACTTCAGGAAGCCCGGCTCATTCGATGCAACCCTGAATGCGATACGCGCCATCAATAAGGCGGGTATATGTTCGGTGATAATGTCCACTGTGTCAGGCACGAACATAGACGAGATTCCAAAAGTGATAGATGCTGCTGTTGAGGCTGAAGCGGAAGTGTACTCGTTCGCAAGATACTGCCCTGATTCAGGAAACAATAATATTACTCCGGAACGTTACCGTGAGTTCTTGGCCGTGTGTGATGAGAAGTTCAGGCACTACGAATCGCAGGGCTGCAAAACATACTTTGACAGCAAAGACCACTTGTGGACTCTCTACGACTACGAGGCCGGAAGGTTCGTAATACCCAGTGACGCAGAACAGGGCAGGATTTACGGCGGGTGTAACTGCGGGAATGCTCACCTGACGATATTACCCTCAGGAGACGTTTACGCGTGCAGGAGAGTCAGAGACAGCAGAGTCGGCAATGCGTTACATGACAAACTCTCTGACCTGTGGCTCGGCGAAATGGAGAGTTACAGGGAGTACAGCAAGTTCATGAAGTGCTCAAGGTGTGAGCTGCTGCCGTATTGCCGGGGATGCCCTGCAGTCGCGAAGGGAACGTACGGAGATTTTTACGCGCAAGATCCTCAATGCTGGAAGGAGGTGTAAACATGGAGCTGTTAGACATCATCAGGACGAGGCACTCAATCAGGAAGTATCAGGCGAGACAGATTACGCGTGAGGATATGGATAAGGTTATAGAGGCAGGACTCAGAGCACCGAACGCCGGAGGAAGGCAGGGAAGCATCATTGTCGGAGTGCATAACGCAAAGTTGACGGAACAGCTCGGGAAGCTGAACATTGCGCAGTTCGACAGGTCGGCACTTCTGGGGAACTATGTGTCTGAGGAGCAGCCGAGCATCATTGACGACCCTAACATCAAGAGCGGGTTCTATGGTGCGCCGAGCGTGTGCGTAATCTTCGGGCCGGAAGATTTCCTGTACAGTGTTGCGGATGCTTTCTGCTGTGCTGAGAACATGATTCTCGAGGCTCATTCACTCGGGCTTGCGTCATGCATAGTTGCGCGTGGTGAGGAGACGTTCGACAATCCCGACGGCAGAAAATTTCTGAGGGACTGGGAGATTCCGGAAGGGTATATTGCGAGATGCTTTGTGCTGCTGGGCTACCTTGACGGCAGAGAGCCATCACCCAAGCCATTACACGAAGGACGCAGCAAGATAATAGACTGACAATTCACGTGCCGGGATTTACTGCCCGGCTTATTCCTGCAAATATCTTCACTGCTATAATACCTGCATTCACACACGAAGGAGATTCAATCACTTGAATAATGATGCTAACTGTTTAATCCCATTTTTTGAGGATGCGAGTTCAGAATTGTATTTATGCGATACGTTTCAGGCTCTTGGGCAGATGCAGACAGAATGTATTGACATGATATTTGCTGACCCGCCTTATTTCTTGTCTAATGACGGTATATCGTGCAGCGGAGGAAAAAGAGTCTCAGTCAACAAAGGCGACTGGGACAAGCTGAATACGCTTGAAGATAAGCATAACTTCAACCGCAGGTGGCTCAATCTTTGCCGTAAAATCCTGAAGCCCGACGGCACAATATGGGTCAGCGGGACATTGCATAATATATATTCTGTTGGTATGGCACTGGAACAGGAAGGTTTCAAGATCATCAACAATATCACGTGGCAAAAAACTAATCCGTCTCCTAATCTTGCCTGCAGATGCTTCACTCACAGCACGGAAACTATCTTATGGGCACAGAAAAATGACAAGCATTCCCGTCATTATTTCAACTATCAGCTTATGAAGGAACTTAACGGCGGAAAACAAATGAAAGATGTATGGACAGGTACATTGACTCCCAAGAGCGAGAAAATTTACGGCAGACATCCAACGCAAAAGCCTCTGTATATTCTTGAACGGCTGATTTTGGCATCAACTCATGAAGGAGATGTTGTGCTTGATCCGTTCTGCGGTTCATCCACAACCGGCGTGGCCTGCAAGAAATTAGGGCGTAAATACATAGGGATTGATAATAATTCCGAGTACATAAATCTATCAATAGAAAGGCTGATGAATGCATGAATAAGAGGAATTTTGATGAGTGGCTTGAAACCTTCAGGGAATCTATAAATGGCTTCGATTACTATACTGATTTCGCAAAAGTTTACCAAAATGCGGCATCTCTGAAGGATGAGATCAATATATTAAACTTGCTTGTGAACGCCAATAATATAGAGGCAGAGTTTAAGCGTGTCATAACAAAATATCCTGAATGCCTGAAGGCTATACCATTGCTGTTGGCCGTAAGAAGTTATGAGATGTACTGTCAGGATGATAACGTAGCTGTAACCTATCATTTCGGCAGAATGCAGCAAACGCCTGAAGAGTATGCTTACTTCATGCGGGAAACAGGCTTATTCGACATGCTGGCCAATCATATAATCTGCAGCTTGAATGACTATGTTACAGGCGTTGAAGTAGGCTTAGATTCAAACGGGCGCAAGAACAGGGGCGGCCATCAGATGGAAAGACTAGTAGAGAGCTACATCAAGAAATCAGGTGCAGAATACGCCAGAGAGATCACTACTTCCGCGCTGAATCATATCTGGAACGCTTCCCTGCCGTCAGAATTTCTGCCCGATAAACGCTGGGACTTTGCTGTCAGGACATCCGCAAATATTTACGTTTTCGAGACAAATTTTTACACATCAGGAGGCTCAAAACTTAATGAGACGGCCAGAAGTTACAGGCTCATTGCAGAAAAGGCAAAGAACATTAACGGCTTAAAATTTGTATGGATAACGGACGGCAAAGGCTGGCTATCCTCAAAACACGCCCTTCATGAAACTTTCAGCGTACTTGATACTATCTATAACATTGCGGACTTGGAAGCAGGAATCTTAAACACTCTGTTACGCTGATATAATACTCACGAAAAATTTATCCCCATTGACACAAAGGAGAGTTAATCTATCTTGAAACTTGATGCTCATGAAGTCAACGAGATAGCTTTAGAGTCCCGCTTAGTCCTCACTGAGCAGGAACTCGATAACGCTACCCGTTACATCAATAACTTTCTTGACATGCTCGACAGCTTCAAGGAGCTCGACCTCACGAACGTTGAACCCTTCAGCTTTGCAGAGGCTCTCGAGTGTCCATTGCGTGAGGACACAGTGATAGCCTTCACGAACACGCAGGGCATACTTGACGAGAGCCGACACGTAGACGGAGCATATGTCAAAGTGCCGCGAATAATTGAGGAGTAATCATCATGGAACTATACGAGCTTAATTTACACGACGCAATATCAGGCCTGAAGGACAAAAAATTTTCTGCCTCTGAGCTTTTCGCTTCATGCAAGGCCAGAATAGACGCATTAGAGCCAAACGTCCGCGCCTTCATTACACGCACCGACTCGACACCGCAGCCCTGCGAGAACCCCGAAGGCCTTCTTGCCGGAATCCCCACAGTCCTCAAGGATAACCTCTGCACTACCGGCATACGCACAACAGCCGCGAGCAAAATTCTCGGCGGCTGGAGACCTCCCTACGACGCGACAGCCTGGAAGTACCTCCGCGAGTCCGGAGCGATCCTCATGGGCAAGGTCAACATGGACGAGTTCGCGATGGGCAACACCTGCGGTAACTCTGCATTCGGCCCGACGCACAACCCTAACGACATTTCGCGTGTCCCCGGCGGCTCATCAGGCGGAAGTGCTGCAGCGGTCAGTGCAGGCTACGTTCCCTTCTCTCTCGGGAGCGACACAGGCGGCTCAATCCGTCAGCCCGCGAGCTTCTGCGGAGTCTACGGCCTCAAGCCCACCTACGGCATGGTGAGCAGGTACGGCCTCATCTCCTACGGCTCATCGCTTGACCAGATAGGCCCGTTCGCCCGCACGGTGAGAGACCTCCAGCTCGTGATGAGCGTGCTCGCCCAGTATGACCCGATGGACTCGAGCTGCTTCCGCGAGAAGAACCCCGACTTCACTCACAGGGAGGACGTTAGCCTCAAGGGTAAACGTGTCGCGCTCGTGAAGGAGTTCCAGAGCTTCACGCTTGATGCTCCGATAGCTGAGGCAATGAAGAAGACCCGCAAGGTTCTCGAGGACGAGGGAGCAATCATCACTGAGGTATCGCTGCCTGTTGTTGCGAAGTATGCTGTGGCGTGCTACTACGCTCTGGCAATGAGCGAGGCACACACCAACCTTGAGCGTTACGACGGAGTCCGGCTCGGCTACACGGTAACCGATGCTGCGGGCGTTAAGGAGATGTTCGAGGAGGTCAGGTCTTACGGCTTCGGGAGCGAAGTGAAGTCGAGGATCATTGCGGGTACATGCCTGACTGAGCCTTCACGCTGCGACGAGTACTATGTTGCTGCGACGAAGGTGCGGACGCTCATAGCTCAGGAGTTCGCGCGTGCGTTCGGAGAGACTGACTTCATCCTGCAGCCTGTTACGCCGTCATTGCCCCACAAGATAGGCGAGGAGGACGACGACGCGATGAAGGGCTACGAGACCGACCTATACACTCTGCCGGTGAACCTGGCCGGACTTCCGGGACTGTCATTCTTCACGGGGTATGCGTTAGGGCAACCCTCCCTAACCCCCCCTAACTTAGGGGGGGAACAGGGGGGTAATCCTTCAGCACAGAGGGGACTTCCTGTAGGCCTTCAGCTTATCGGCCCGAGATGGAGCGACCCCGAGCTTCTGAACGCCGGAGTCATTCTTGAGCGTAACTTGGGTACACCGAAAATCGCGAACGGAGGGATTGATTAACATGGCCGAACTGACATTCACACCCGTAATAGGCATAGAGATACACATACGCCTGAAGACTGACACGAAGATATTCTGCTCGTGCTCAACTAACCCCGAGTCCGAGCCTAACACGAACATCTGCCCTGTGTGCATGGGACTCCCCGGAAGCCTTCCGCGCCTCAACCACACCGTCGTTGAGAAGGGTATGCTCGCAGGCCTCGCGCTCAACTGCACGGTACAGCCAAAATCATTATTCTTCAGGAAGTCATACTTTTACCCCGACCTGCCGAAGGGCTACCAGATAAGCCAGTGCGATTTGCCCGTCGTTGCGAACGGCTACATCGAGGTGCACGACGCAGAAGGGAATCTGAAGAAGATTCGCGTGAACCACCTGCACCTTGAGGAGGACGCAGCAGCAATGCATCACAGCGCATCGGACGGCAGGCTCGAGGGAGCGTCGACCTCCTACGTTGACTACAACAGGGCAGGAATGCCGCTCGGGGAGATCGTGTCCGAACCCGACATCTCGTCTTCAGCAGAGGCCGTAGAGTACGCGATGAACCTTCAGAGGCGAGTGCGTTACGCCGGAGCGAGCGATGCCGACCTCGATAAAGGCATGATGAGGTTTGACGCGAACGTGTCGCTGAAGTGCAGTGACGGACGCTGGGGTCGCAAGGTTGAGGTGAAGAACATGAACTCATTCCGTGCACTGGAGAGGGCTATTGAGTTCGAGATAAAGCGTCAGAAGAAGATATTGCTTTCCGGAGGGGAGATCCTGCAGGAGACGAGGCACTGGAACGACGCGAAAGGGATAACCTCGCCGTCCCGAGTGAAGGAGTTCTACAGGAAGTTCATTGTTGAGCCGGATCTGCCTCCGCTGATGGTGAATCAGGAGTGGATAGACAAAGTTACAGCCATGATGCCGGAGATGCCCGACGTGAGGGCGAACAGGTACGTGAACGACTGGGGGCTGCCCCGAGAGGTTGCGGAGGTGCTGACTGACGATAAGGCACTTGCGGATTACTTCGAGGCGTGCGTGAAGGCGGGAGCGAATCCTGTGAGGGCTGCACACTGGGTACGTACTGAAGTGCTGCGTGTGATGAACGAGAGAGGCCAGAAGATTGCGGACTTCGCGATGAAGCCGGAAGTGCTTGCGGGACTTGTTGTGCGGGTTGATGAGGGCAAGCTCTCGACGACGCAGGGTAAAGAAGTCTTTGACTATATGGTCGCGAACGACGCAAGTATTGACGACGCAGTGAAGGCACTTGGCATAACTGAGGGCGGAGTTGCCGGAAACGCGCTGAACGACATAATCACGTCGGTGATTGCGGCGAACCCTGACGTGCTGGAGGAGATTCGCTCCGGCAGAGACAAGAAGGGCAAGAAGTTAAAGTTTCTGCAGGGTTTAGTGATGAAGGAGACGAAGGGGCAGGCCAAGCCACAGGAAGTAGCAGAAGCGATAGCTGAAGCCGTGAAGTAGTGTGAAGTAACAGAGAAAACGTGTCCCCCTGTTGAAGTTATGGCAGGGGGATTTATTGTGTCAGCACAACATAGCCTTAGTTATAAACTTTAACTTGAACAGTAAATTGCCGGGGACTGGGAATCTGCCGGTGATTAGGGTGAAGAATCTGGACAGCCTGTTTGTGCTAAGAAGGGCTATGAAGCTGTCGAGAATGTGAAGTTTATCGGGCGTTAATAGAGCTGAGAATCTCTCTCTGAAAAGTTATGCTCTGCGCAGAAGATGTGGGAATCGTTTCCATCTTTTAACGTAACTTTTTGCGCGCTTTATGAGAGTATTATTGCCCCCCCCCCCCAGTGTAACCTATATCATTATTATCATGCTGTCTATACTTTATTGATTGCATTGTCAGATACACTATCACTCCGACAGCACTCGCATATAGAGCCGTAAACGCGTCATGATAACCGCATCTCTCGTCATAGCCGCCTATGTTCTTATAAAGCACACGGTTTATCATTTCTGTACACCCCGCCACGCAGTTATTCATCATTAGCATTGTTGTAAAGCTGTAAAGATATTCAGGCACATCAACGCTCCCGTATATCTTCATGCTGTGAAGTTCCTTATCCACAACTTCAAATCCTGTGAACACCATCACGGGTTTTCTTGGATTAGCTCGTTCTGCTTCCTTCATGTGCCACAAAAGAGCCTGCACCTTATACGGCAGCCAGTAATCGTCTTGATCGCTGAACATGACGTAATCGGCACTGGCATATGTTAGGAGCTGGAAGAAGTTAGCTGCTGCACTTCTGCATACAGCATCATCATGAACTACTTGAATCTTGTCCGGATATCTGGCTGCGTATTCCTCTATTATTGCCGGGGTATTATCTGTAGAGTCGTCGTCGCGGATAATCAGCCGGAAATCTTGATACGTTTGCGCAAGAATCGACTCTATCTGTTCTGCAATAAATTTCTCTCCGTTATATGCCGCGAGCAATATATCTACTTCTGCCAAATCGCCGCCTCCTCTTAAAATATGTCATAGCATTATCAGCCTCACAACCATTTTCAAGTACTCGAACAGTCCATGATGCTGCATGAATCTCAGCCTTCGCATTGCAGCAAACTTAGCTCCCGCAGAACTGTTAGGGCTGAACATCACTATACAGTCATCAAGTGCTTTTAGCCTGTCCGGTGCAGTGTCTTCTGGCATCCTTTCACGCAGAAGCATGAACTTCTTGTATAGACGCTTAAATGTCTCGCGCGAAGATTTCCACTTAGTTATTGTCCTTAGAGTAACATCACGCACGAACTTAGCTATTCTCAGAGCCATTCCTTCAGTCTTTGCGCCTATAACATTGCTGCCATGCTGACGATATAGTATTAATGCCATAGGAATATGACGGATTACTCCTGACACGCTCGCGTATAATGCTGCCCAGTGGTCGTGAAGGTCTATGCAATCATCGTAGCTGCCTAACCTGCTCCATAACGGCCTGTTCATCATCTCGGTGCATCCTGAGGCACAATTGCCCATTAGCAGAGATTCGAACTCATAACACCTCTTACTGACCCCCAAAGCCATAAATTTATCCGTACGCTCAAGCCTGCTGCCTGTAACTTCAAGGCCGGTAAATACCATTACGGGCTTTCTTGGCGCGTCTTGTTCTGTCTTCTTCATGTAATCAATAGAAATCTGTACCTTGTAGGGTAGCCATACATCATCTTGATCACAGAACATTACGTAATCGGCCTCTGCATACTTCAGGAGCTGGAAAAAGTTGCTTGTTGCGTTTCTGCATACAGCATTATCATGAACAACCTTTATCTTGTCCGGATATTTGGCTGCGTACTCCTCAATTATTGCGGGTGTATTGTCAGTTGAGCCGTCATCTCGGATAATGATTCTGAAATCTTGGAATGTCTGTGCAAGAAGAGAAGCTATCTGTTCTGCGATATATTTTTCCCCGTTATAAGCAGCCAGCAATATATCAACTTCCGCCATTCACGCCTTCTCCTTCCTCCACGCTCTCACTTTCACTCCCGAAGTACCTCGCTGCCTTGTGCATCACTCCGTTCACGAAACGTGCAGAGTTATCCGTCCCGAAGTCTCCCGCAAGAGTCCGAGCCTCGCTTATCGCCGACTTCACAGGCAGACTCTTCATCAGGAATCCCTCGAGCACCATAAGCCTCAGAATCGTCCTGTCAACGCTCACCATGCGCTCCGGCCTCCACCCTGTAACTACTCTCAGCAGCACAGCGTCTATCTCGTCCATCCTCTCCCGCACCTGACGCACAAGCTCCCGGCATCTCGCCTTCACTTCAGGCTTGTCGTCCTGAGCCACGTCGTCGAGAGTCAGGAACAGCTCGAGCGAATCGCTGACATCCCGGCTCGGGCACACGTCCTGAGAGTACAGGAACTGCACGGCAAGCTCACGCGAACGGTGAATCGCCCCGAACTTCCGGCCTATAAACTTTCTCTTATCTGCCATGATATGCCCTCCCAAGACTGCGCAGTAATATTCCCAGACCGTGAACTGCAAACCATGCTGCAGCTCCCCAGAATGCTACCCAGAAGAATCCTGCAGAACCGGCATTTACCATTACGGCAATGCATGATGCTATTCCTGCCCACACCCAAGGCGAGCGCAGGACTGCATAAACGCTCTTTTCCGGAGATGCCCACACCACAGAGGCCTTTATGCCCATCGGACGCATGATTGAGGCAAAATGTTTCTCTATGCTCTTCTTCGCTTCAGGTATCACGTTCTCCTCAGACAGCACTATACTCACATCCGCCTCTTCCTTCCGACCGGACGGTGAAAGAGTAATGCTGTAGAGCCTCAGCTTTGATTTCACTGCTTCATCAGCAAATTCACAGAGGCCGTCGCATGAGACACGGATTATACCTATCGGCGTATTCTTCCAGAGAAAATACATGCTCAGTCTTCCTCGTCGTCCTGTCCGTCCTGCTCAGGCTCTACATCCATCGTGAAGCTATCTGCAGGGTCAGAGTATATCCCCTGAACATTCACGTTCACTGCTCTGACGTTGTAGCCGGTGTAGCGTTCGAGGTTATCCTTTATCTTCTCCTGAACGTCCCACGCCAAATCAGGAATCCTCTGGCCGTACTTCACAAGCACAAATGTATCTATGTCTATGCACCCCTGCGAGTGTTCAACAGATACCTGAATGCCTCCCGATTTCCGGCCAAGCCCGAATTTTGAGCCGAGCTTTGAGGATGTCCTGATGTGCGGTATTCCCTGAATGGTTTTGCGGGCTAACTCTGCTATCACGTCTTCTGAGATGTGAATTGCTCCGCCATTTACGGGTTTATCCTCAGGCAAGGCTAATTACCTTTTTTTGCGCGCTCAAGGTACGCGCCGGTGCGTGTGTCAACAACTATATCTTCACCCGGCTCAACGAACACGGGCACGGTTACTACTAATCCTGTCTCAAGCGTTGCAGGTTTGCCGCCTCCGGTTACTGTGTCGCCCTTGAATGCTGGAGGAGTATCTACTACCTTCATGGTTACGCTCTTGGGAAGCTCTATGCCCATGACCTTGCCCTCGAAGTACTCGAGCTGAATCTCGATGTCGTCAACAAGATACTTTGCTGCGTTGCCGAGCACCTGAGGAGAGAGCCTCATTTCCTCGTAAGTCGCGAGATCCATGAACACGTAGTCTTCTCCGTCGCGGTAAGAGTACTGTGCGGGTTTGTCTTCGTAGATGATGCGCTCGAACTTCTCGCCGGGCTTGAAAGAGTTCTCGACGATTGAGCCGGTCTCGACGTTGCGTAACTTTGTGCGGACAACTGCTCCGCCTCTGCCCATCTTGTGGTGGTCATACTCTACTATTTCCCATATGCCGTCCTGCCAGCGTAATTTCAAGCCGACGTAAAAGCTCGTAGTATCTGCTACCTGTGCCATAAAAAAATTAGCCTCCTGAAAAATTTATGCGTTATGAATGAGAATATATTATATTACACGGTCATTGTTAAGCGTCAAGAAATGAATAATCCCCCGCATGAGTTAATCAAGCAGGGGATCGGCTGTGTATGCTTCAGGCTACTTAGAGTCGAGAATGTAGGGAGTAACTATCATGACGGCCTGAGTCTTGTTGTTCTCTGTGGAGTTGTAGGTGAAGAGATTTCCCAATAACGGAATATCTCCCAGAATCGGAATCCTCGTCGTGAGCCTGCTGTTGATGTCCTGAAAAAGTCCCCCCACAACAAACGGCATCCCGTCGCGCACCCGTATATGCGTCTCGACGTTGCGGTCTGTAGTGATGATATTTCCGTCGCTGTCTTTGCCGAGATAGTCTCCGGTGTTTATCTTGATGTTCAGGTTAATGAAGCCCTTATCCTCTATCACCGGCGTAAATGTAAGCTCAGGCCCTACCTCTGTCGTGCTCCACGTAGGGTTGCCGTTGTCATCTGCTCCTGCTGAATACATGATGTCCTGCTTGAGGGTAATTTTTGCTTCTTCGCCCTCTATCGTTATCACTGAAGGATTAGCTACGGTCTTGCCCTTGTTCTTGGCCTCGAGTGCACTGAATGCAGCAGTAATGTACCTGTCGAATGCGGATCTCCCCTGACTGTATGTCTGGTCAACGTAGGAGAGAAGGCCTGTTCCGCTTCCGGGATTGCTCTCGAGAGTCCAGCGGTCATAGACGAGATTCAGGCTGTTCTGGACATCGAGAGTCGCTGTGTCGTTGAACTCGAAGATGCTCGCCCTTATCAATACCTGCCTCAGCGGGACATCAAGCAGAGAGATTAATTCCTCTACTTCCTCCATTCTTGCGGGGTTAGTCTTGACGTAAAGCGTCCTCAATCTCTCATCGATCATGACTTCCGAGACAGAACCAGTACCTGCAGTTGCTGCTCTCACCTCATTGGCACTTACGCTTGAGCCGGTGCTGGTTGAGCTACTGGTGCTGGCGTTGCTGCCTGAACCTGCAGAGTCACGTATGAGCGTAACGGAGAAGCCGAGCAGGTTCTTGAGGATTTCGCCTACTCTCTGGGGGTTAGCGTAAGAGACCTTGAAAGTCTTAAGCTGCTTTGCTCCAGAGAGCTTATAGAGAGCCTCGCGCGTCCCGAAGGCCGTAATGTTGGGAGCGTAGGCATAACAAGCTATGTCATACGTCCTGAGCAGGTAGTTCATGATCTCGTCTATCCTGACATCTACGAGCGTCATAGTTACGAGCGTATTTCTTGGGAACGATGAGTCGATGATGATATTTCTGCCTAATGCTGCCATGAACAATCTGAACACATCCTGAAGCTCTGCGTCGCGGAACTCTATAGTAGTTCTTGTTTCTGCTCTGAAGGGTAATGTTGTCTCTGGGAAAATTACTGACGGCTTGGGGGCTGATGATAACGGCATATAGCTGTGTGCTTTTTCTTGGTAGGGCTTAACCTTTATTCTGAACGTGTAACCGGTTGATGTCTTAAACGCTTGAGATATGGTAACGTCAGATTGTGCCTCTAGGCGAAGCTCTACTCTGTACAAGTTATCTTCTGAGACATTATGAAGCTCGAAGTCCTGCAATAACGGCGTTGTTTCCACAAAATTTTCTATTGAAGAAGTCAGCCTCTCGATTTTAGCTGCCTGTACTCCCTCAATACTCACAGCAAGAGAAGAGCCGTCTATATCTGCTTTAGGTTCAGGTAATTTCTTGCCGACAAGTTTCAGCACAAATTCATCCATGCCAAGCTGATAGATAGTGCACCCTGTCAAGAAAGGCCCGGTGAATTTCCCGGCTCTCTCAAGAGCTGCAGAATGCCCGCATGACAACAAGATAACAAGAATAACGAGAGAACAAAGGCTCTTTCGCAAGGTAAAGTTCACTTCTCTTCATAATAAAATTTGTGTAGGTGAAATATGCGGATATTATACTACATTAATTACTTAACGGAGTATGTGTATTCTTTGCCGTTGTCTCTGACTGTGAGGCCTTCTGCTGTTATTCTGACTACACGGCCTCCTCCTCCGGGAAGTTCCTGGCCCTGACGGATTACTGCACCTTTCTGGCTGGCGTAATCTATGACTGCGTATCTTGTCCTGCCTGAGATCATGAGGGCTTTGATGAGGACTTCTTGTCTGGGTTCTTCATGTTCAGGCACTGATTCCGGGGCGAACTCTGTAACTCCGCTTAAGTCCTCGATGCCGTACTCGTCATAGCCGTCGAGGCTGAAAGGACTCGTGTTCATCTGGCTGATTGCGTTTGCTATTGCTTCTCCGCCTCTGCGCATTGTTCCGACGGTGCGGGCTGCTTCCATGAGTTTTTCTAGGGCTTCATTTCTTCCTCTGGCGCGTGCAGAAGAAGCAGGGTGATCTATTGTTTCTTCAAGGTTAGCTATTCTGTCAGCCTTAAAGTAGTTGAGGCCTGCCCATATGCAGCCCATGAACAGCATCACGAAACTCATTATGCGCAGTAACTTTGAGCGGTCGTCATCAAATACGCCGGTTAATATTTCCCAGAAATGTATGAAGCCTTCATGAAGATCATGCATGAGCTATTTACCCTCCATCATGGCTTCAATGATTACCTGCGCAGAAATTGTGTTTGAGGGCGAACCTGCATCTCTCTTGAGCTTGAGAGAATTTATGCGGCTGGCGAATGGCATAACCCGCCAGTCTGCTATTACATGTGCGAGAGCGTAATAGCTGCCCTGAAGCTGAAGAGATAATATGCCGTCATTGTCGCTGTCAGAGTTCATAGAGATAACTTCCATGTTATTTTTCTCTATAGCCTGCCGGACGTGCGAATAAAACTCTACTGCATCATGTGCAGACACCGCGTTATCTATATTGAGGCCTGTTATCTCTGTCAGGTCTAAATTCCTGTTCTGCATAGTCTCCATCATAGCTACTGAACTTGTGCGCTCACTTTCCAGCAAATCATATTCTTCACGTACTGCTTCAAGTTCACTTAGAGACCACCATACGCCTCCGCTTAATGAGAAGCACAGAAGAAAGAACAAGCCCATAAATATCAAGTAAGTATTCTTATTCATGATTATGTGATTAATTTTTTGTGTGATTTATTGTGAGAAATTATAGACTAATCGTTATTGCTGGTCAAAGTCTGCGTAATTCTCCGGCATATCAGGCAAGAAAAAAGCCCTGAAGTCTTTAACACTTAATGGCTGTTATTCTCTGATACTGAAGCCGATTTTCGGATTTGAACCGAAGACCCCATCCTTACCATGGATGTGCTCTGCCGACTGAGCTAAATCGGCTTATAAAAATGGTGGTGGAACATGGATTTGAACCATGGTAGACTCCCGTCGACAGATTTACAGTCTGTTGCCATTGACCACTCGGCCATTCCACCACATTTGGCATTGCATTATTCTGTTGTCAAGTTTACTTGTTACTTACTGGAGCCGGCAAGGGGATTCGAACCTCCGACCTGCTGATTACAAGTCAGCTGCTCTACCGACTGAGCTACACCGGCTTCAACAATTCAGGAATTTTACAGGCCTTTGCTGATTCTGTCAAGCTGGTGATGTAAACTTATGCAGATGCTCTCTAGCCTTTCTGAATTCTGCTGGTATCTCAGAGAGAGATAATCCCTTCACTTTTTCTTCGCTTCCGGCTTCACATGCCTTCGTGTAGTACCAGCACTTGTACTCTATCATGTCAAGAATTTCCTGCAGGTCAGACAGTTCCTGTTTGAGCATCTCCCGCCTGTTCGTGAAGATAGCTAGTTTCTCTGTCAGTGCCTCATCTCCGCGATTGGTCATATCGATAAAGCTCCTGATGTCCCGGATCGATAAGCCGGAACGTTTAAGGCAGTCTATTATCCGCAGCTGCGTGTAGTCGTCTTCTGTGAAGACACGCGTATTGTTGTGATCCCGCCTCAAGTTAGGCAGAAGTCCTTGTTTGTCATAATATCTCAGTGTAGATGCTGGAAGCCCGGTAAGCTCGGACATGTCTTTAATCGTGTATGGCAAAGTTATTATCTCCTCCTGTTAATGTAAGTGCCGGTGCATATACTACCATTTACACACAAAAAATCCCTCATGCATTCGTTAAGACAAGGAGATGAGTCAATTATGAAGAGATTTTTGCGCCTGCTGGCCGTCGTGGTTGTTCTCGGTGCTCTGACTCCTGCGTATATTCCAGCTACTTCTTACTCGTTCGGAGCTGTTTATGTTGCCATAGGAGGAGAGGTGCACTATAGGTGTTCCAGTTGCGGAAAGACTGTCGCCTCCCATGAAGTTCCCCGCGCTGTAAAGGAGCGTTGCAGTAAGAGTCCGGATCATAAGCATCACTTTAGTTCTTGCGGAAGATGGTAGTAATTCCAGCAAGTCCATTTTAGTGTAGTACAGAAGACAGGCTCTCTCCACAAAAAGGGCATACCCCATTATGAGGTATGTCCTTAACTTTTCAGCTTACTTTCTGTTACTTCTTGCGGTACTTCGTCATATCTATTGCAACTGCCACCGCAATGATTACGCCTTTGATGACCTGCTGCCACATAGGAGATACATTGATGAACTGCAGACCGTACTGAATCACCGTGAAGATAAGCACTCCCATCACGATACCGCCAACTTTTCCAATACCTCCGCTCATTGACACTCCGCCGACAACGCACGCAGCTATAGCGTCAGTCTCGTAGCCAAGTCCGTAGTTATTCGTTGCTCCGGCCGTCCTTGCTGCCTCGAGAACTCCAGCGATACCGTAAAGCAATGACGCAAGAATGAAGATGAACATGATGTTGCTGAAGACGTTAATTCCTGCCACAACTGCAGCCTCACGGTTGCCTCCGATTGCGTAAACGTTCTTTCCGAACACTGTCTTGTTTAGGACGAACCAGATGATTATGCAGATAACTATTGCTATCGGAATAAGTATGCTTATGCCGGGAAAGCCCTTCCAGAGTCCGTTGAAGAGCCTCAACTGTCCTATCTGTGCGAAGTCGGGACGAATGCCTCCGATGGGCTGTGAGTTGTTGGGGGGCATGTCGAAGTACAGCGAGCAGACTCCGTAGATGATGACCTGAGTCGCCAGCGTCGCAATGAATGGGTGCATCTCATACTTTGCAACGATAAAGCCGTTCAGCGCACCGAAGAGCATACATGCCAGTATCGCTGCAGCTATAGGTATCCACAGCGACAACTGCGGAAGGTCAGGGAAGAACCGGTTTGCATATGTCGCCGTCTGCATCATTGACGCGGAGATGACTGCGGCGAGTCCGACCATACGGCCCGCGCTGAGGTCTGTACCTGCAATCAACAGGGCAAAGCAGATTCCCAGAGCCATAATCAGCTTCGGCGATGACTGAGTCAGAATGTCCAGAGCAACACGAATCTGCATGAATCGCGGCTGAAGGATACAGATTACAACGACGAGAACTAACATTGCTAGAAGTATCGCGTTGTTGGTCAGAAACTCGGTGAAGGTCTTTCCTGCAAGTGCTGCTTCTTCCTCCGTCTTCTCCTTCGCAGTGAAGCCCTTGAACGCAGAGCATATCCCGATGATGATCAGGAATACCGGCAGGTCGTAAATCTTGCGGTTAAGCCCCAGCGGAGCTTTCAGGAAATAGAGAGCTATTCCCAACACAAGGAATATCAGCCCTCCGACAGTCATTAAACGCTTTGAACGTGATGTGTTCGCCATAATATATTTTCTCCTGTCTGTGAATTTATGCTGCGTCTTTACGGCCCGCAAACTGTGTCGCTAGTGCCATTATCTTTTCCTGTGAGTACTCGCCCTTGTTCAGGAAGCCCGTTACTCTGCCTTCGCACATTACCATGATTCGGTCGCTCATCCCCATAAGCTCGGGCATCTCCGACGAAATCATGATGATGCTCTTTCCCTGCGCTATCTGCTCAAGCATGATGTTGTATATCTCGTACTTGGCCCCAACGTCGATTCCTCGTGTAGGCTCGTCAAGAATCAGTATGTCTGAGTTCGTGAGCAGCCACCTCGCAATCAACACCTTCTGCTGGTTACCGCCGGAAAGATTCTGAATCAGTGTGTTGAGTGATGGAGTCTTGACGTTGAGCTTCTTGCACTCTTCATCAGCGTCTTTCACTCTCCTGCTGTCATTCAGGACTCCGAAGTGTGCATAGTTCCTCTGGTTCGCAATTACCGTGTTCTCAAGAATGGGCAGTATTCCGAAAATGCCTGTTGCTCTGCGCTCCTCCGTGAGAAGTGCGAGGCCTCTTGACTTCGCAAAGCCGGGCGACTTGTTCGTGTAGCGTGCTCCGTTAAGCATGATCTCTCCTGACGCTATGCCCCTGAGTCCGAACAGTGCCTCGACAAACTCCGTCCTCTGTGCTCCGACGAGTCCGCCTATTCCCAGAATCTCCTGCTTGTGAAGCTCGAAGCTCACATTCTGGAACGACTTCGGCAGAGGCGAGCACACCTTCTCAACCTTCAGGACTACATCACTTCCCGGTTTGCCCTCACGAGGCGGGAACTGGTTAGTCATCTCGCGACCGACCATTTGTTTGATGATGAAGTCTATCGTGAGTTTTTCGCCCTTCTCGTCGGTTACCGGCCAAGTCCCGACATACGTACCATCACGCATTACGGTTATCTCATCGGAAATCTCGAGTATCTCCTTCATCTTGTGGGATATGTAGATGAATGCGACTCCCTGTGCACGCAGGCGGTTGATAATCTTGAACAGGTGGTCAACTTCACGGTCAGACAGTGAAGACGTAGGCTCGTCAAGAATGATAATCTTTGCCTTCATGTCCACTGCGCGCGCAATCTCCATCATCTGAAGGATAGCTGCACTCTGTTCACCTGCCAAAGCCAGCGGGTCAACGTCAAGCTCCAAATCCTCAAAGAGTGCCTTTGTGCGCTCGTACATTGCCTTATGGTCAACTACTCCCATGTGTCCGGGAAATCTCCCCAAGTACACATTCTCCATGACGGAACGGAAGCGTATAGGGTGAAGCTCCTGATGCACCATCGCAATACCCTGATCCATTGCCTGACGCGCTGAATGTATGCTCGCCTTCTTGCCGTCAAGGTAGATCTCTCCGCCGTTGGGTTCATAGATTCCGAACAGGCACTTCATCAGCGTAGATTTCCCTGCTCCGTTCTCACCCATGAGCGCGTGAACTGTGCCCTTGCGGACGTTGAGGTTGACGTTGTCGAGAGCCTTAACGCCGGGGAAAGTCTTGGTGATGTTCTTCATTTCGAGCAGATATTCACTCACTGTTTCTCACCTCTCGTAACTTTCTGGTACGGTATCCAGATATATTTTCCGTCAGTTATCTCGTAGCCTATCGTGCCGGTGTCCTTGCCCTCAGCAAGAGCAGCAGCAAGTCTCACCGCAGAGATTCCCTGATTATCCGCATCATTGAGGACTGTCCCGAGCATTTCGCCCTTATCCATCGCCTCGAGTGCTGAAGCGTTCGCATCGACTCCGACAACTGGGATGTATGCCTCAGGATTGCCGGTGTTGTAGTCCTGAGCCTTCAGTGCCTCGATAGCCCCAAGTGCCATTTCGTCATTGTTAGCGATTACTGCCTCGATGTTCTCTGGGCCGATCGACATGATGAAGCCGTTCATTATCTTCATTGCCTCGAGCTTGTCCCAGTTGGCTATTGCGCTTGCGAGTTCTACAGGCTCAATCCCTGCATTCTTCACAGCTTCAACCGAGTATTTCGAGCGCAGAATCATATCCTGATGCCCATTCTGCCCCTTCAGGAGGATGAACTGCAATTTACCGTCCTTGTTCTTGTCCGCTTCAGGATGTGCCTTGAAGTATGACGCTACCAGCTCTCCGGTTTCTGTGCCTGACTCTTCGGCCTTCGCTCCGACGTAATAGGCTTTGTCGTAAGTCGCAAGCATCTCTGGAGTCGGCTCTCTGTTGATGAACACGACGGGAATATTTGCGGCTTTGGCTTTGTCGATGATTGACTGTGAAGCCATCCGGTCAACAGTATTCACTATCAGAACATTCACGCCGTCTGCGATAAACGCATCAACCTGTTCATCCTGTGTAGTCTGGTTATCCTGGCCGTCAGCTATGGTTATCACTGCACCGAGTTTCTCACTCTCTGCCGACATCGCATTTCTGAACCTCAGCATGAACGCGTCATTGAATCTGTATATACATGCGCCTATTTTCACTTCGTCAGCATGAGCACAGCAAGCAACTGCCAGAACAAGCACTAATGCTGTCATAAAAACTTTACGCAAGAAATTTCACCTCTTTCATCAAATAAACCCCCGCCGGATTTCAACGGGGGCAATAAGAATCACGTTGTCTCTACTTCATGAACTCTTTGTAGTTCTCGACGGTAACAGGTCTGTAAGGAATCCAGATGTACTTTCCGTCAGTGATGGTGTAGCCGATCGACTCCTCAGTTACAGGCTTCTCATCTGCTGCCACAACTGCGACTCTGACTGCTGCAAAGCCTTGGTTGTCTGCGTCGTTAAGGACTGTGCCGAGCATCTCGCCCTTGCTCATTGCCTCGAGTGCGGGAGCTGTCGCGTCAACACCGACTACAGGAATGTACTTGCCTGCGTCGCCCATGTTGTAGCCCTCTGCCTTGAGTGCCTCGATTGCGCCGAGTGCCATATCGTCGTTATTCGCGAGGACTGCCTCGATGTTGTCGATGCCCACTGCGGAGATGAAGCCCTTCATCTTGTCGGTGGCCTGAACCTTGTCCCAGTTGGCGGTGTCGTTGCCCAGTTCGACTACCTCAAATCCTGCGTCCTTGATGGCCTTCAGTGAGTACTCTGTTCTGAGGGTTGCGTCTTGGTGTCCCTGCTCTCCGCGAATCATGATGTACTGAATCTTGCCGTCGCCGTTGCGGTCAGCCTTCGGGTTGTTCTTGAAGTAGTCGGCGATGATCTGTCCTGACTGCGTGCCGGACTCTTCGGCCTTTGCTCCGACGTACCAGATCTTGTCGTAAGCATTCATGACTTCTGCGTAAGGCTCGCGGTTCACGAACACGATCGGGAGGCCTTCTGCCTTTGCCTTCTGCATGAGCGGCTCTGCTGCTGTGCGGTCAACGGGGTTGACGATGAGGGCATTTGCGCCTTTGGAGATGTACGCATCGACCTGATCGTTCTGCGTGGGCTGGCGGTTCTGGCTGTCGACGATCTCGAGCTCTCCGCCCTGCTTCTCCATCTCTGCGCGCATTGCGTTGCGGACACCGGTCATGAACGTGTCATCGAACTTGTAGATGCACGCGCCGACGAGGGCATCACTTGCGGCAAATGCTGCTACTGCCGAGAGTGCTAATACTGCTGCTGCGATTACTGCTAACTTCTTCACGATAATTTACCTCCTAAAAATAAACTATTTATCTTCCAACGCATACTTTTTTCTGCGCGGGATTCCCAGAATTAATCCGGCCGTGATTATGCCTAAGCCAGAATTGCACTGCCAGAAATCATTATCCTTTTCATGCCTCCTGCCGTTCTCGTCATAGTAGTAATAGTGAATGTTGCCGTCCTTGTCGTAATAGTAATAATATACTTCACGCCTTACCGGAACATCTTTGTTCACGCCGGGTGCTTCATATACATTCTGGTCTTCGTAGCCGGTTGCAGATTCAGTGAAAAGCACAGTGTATGAGATATTGCCCTGAACTCCGTTTCTGCGCAGAAGCCCCGAAATATCGACAGTCCAACGCTCATTGTTATTGTAAGAGCTGACTCCTTCAGGCCGGAAGATTATGCACTGGTCATAGGCCACTCCTGCATCTGTAACATTGAAGTAGCCATTGCTACCTGAATTGCTGAACGTCCACGTCCTGCCGTCCCGCTGGCGAGTGAGCCTTACTGTAACATTTTCTGTGCTTGCTGTGCCGAATATATCCCTGTTCAGAGTAACCGACCATGCCGTCTCTGCGTCAAAGTAGGAGAGCGGATGAGGATGCTTAGATGTCGGCCAAGTGATGAACTCGTCAGCTACAGGCCACCTCAGCCACTCGAGATAGCGGGAATATTCCTCCTGAGTCATGTTCTGCGAGCCGCTGCTGAACTCCTCGATGACGTAAGTAACTGCGTAGCCGTTCCGTGTGCTGATGCCGAAGCCGGTTCGGGTGAGTCTCGGGTTCATGAGCCACCTTCTGTGCCCGACTTCGGAGATGTTGTAGCTGTCGGAGTCCTTCATGTAGAGCTTTGTGCTGTAGCTCAGTGAGATGTTGCCCTGAACTCCCGCGCCGGAAGAGATTTTTGCGACGGCGATATTTCCGTGACTCGCTGCATCATAACCCAAGCTGTAGAACTCATTGCTCATGTCTGCGGGCTTGGCCGGGGTGTGCGTGAGAGTGTCGAGTGCATCAAGGAGAACTGCTCCGTGCTGTGCCCTGCGTGTTAATTCTGTGTCAAGCATTACGTTGTTCGGGACTCCGATAAGCCAGCGTATATAGTTCAGCTCGTTCAACGCCTCATAGAGTACAGAACTCTTAACCGCCCCGGCATAATACGGCGAGAATGTCGGTTCAGAGTCGTAAACGTCCGACGCATAAGCTGATGCGGACATGAATAGCATTAACAGGACTGCAGAAAATCTCTTCAGCTTCACGATAAATTACAGCCTCCAGAACAAAAACGTTACGCAGTTTTCTTCAGGTATATATGAATTAATAAGTGTCTTGTGAAATTGTGCACTATTATAATTAATTTTCCGTGAAAAAAATTACGTAAAATATTCGTATTTTCTGAGGCATATTCCGGCGGTTTGCAAGTAAAGTTTTTACGGGCTATAATCACAGGCAATTCTACACATATTATTTCATGGAGGAATATAAATCATGGCAAAGTTCAGATGCCTTGAGTGCAAGAAAGAATTTGAGCTGGACTCATCTTCGCAGACAAGACGCTGCCCCGAATGCATGAGCCGTTACCTCGAGCTTGTGTCCGGAGAGATCCCGCGCGGCAAATCATGGAGCAGCAAGAGCTATTCAGCAAGGTAGTTAATTATGCCGGAAGAACGCCTTGATATTGACATAAGGGACATAGCTGCAGCAACCGCAAAACATGAAGAACCTCCTGCTCCCAAGCCCGAACCGGCCAAGAACAACGAGCCGGAGTTTCTTGCGCTGAAGTCGACGTTCACGCCGTCGCGCGGAGATATGGGCGGAGGATTCTGCGTAGTCTTTGAGGGCAAGACGGGAAAGACAGTGTTTCAGGTATTCTGGCTCGCAAAGCCTTACTCTGCCGGAGTGCTTATCGAGTCGTCTCAGGCCTGGCGGTCATTCGTCAAGAAACTTCCGCAGATGGGGCCTCTGGATAAGGACTGGGGCGGAAAACTTCAGGAACAGCTCAAGGGTATTCTGAAGATTGAGGAGAAGAAGAAGCTCTACGAGAACTACACGCGCCCAAAGCTGAAGCAGATAGAGAGCATGTACCGCAGGAGCTTTGAGGGGATGACGCAGTGCGTGTTCAGTGCTACGACCGATGCAGAGCCGGTGTCGAGAAAGGAACTCGAACGCGCAAAGATAGTGAAGCCCCTTCCTCCGAGTCCCGAGCAGCTCGCAAAGATGCAGCGTGAACAGGAAGAACGCGAGAAGGCCGAAGAGGAAGAGAAAGTAAAGGAAAACTCAAACTTTGAGGGCACGATAATAATGTGCTCACCGCTTGTTGACCCCACGAAGGGCAAGGCATCTTCCGAGATTGTGCCGGGAGACATTATCGGCGTGAAGATTGAGGGAGAAGGCACGAGCGCGCTTGTCAAGAAGTACATGGAGGATAACAACATAGAGCCGATGTTTCCTGTTGACGAGATACGGGACACTGCGGGCAAGAAGTTCATCTACGTGAAGATAAGCGACGAGATACGGGGAGCAGTTACTATCACGAAGGACTTAAAGATTCAGATAAAGGAGGACAAGCCGCAGCCCGAGCAGCAGGGGCACGGAATGTCATTCTTGGGTGATATATTGTTCTTCGGGCTTCTTGGCGGAGCATTGATAGCGTTGCTGTTCGTGATAAGGTACTTTTTCCTGTAGACACAATAATAAACCCTCCCGGAAATCTGGGAGGGATATTTTTTGCTTATTTGCTCTCGTGGTATTCCTTCTCGGTGTTGACGTTCCAGATATTGCTCTTGTCAGTCCTTCCGCTAAGAATATTCCTGACCGCCTCAAACGCCGTGCACATTGAGTGATCTATATTGTTGTAGCGGTGCTGTCCGTTGCGCCCGACGCAGTAAAGATTCGGGATTGTGTCGAGGAAGGCCCGGAGTTCGTCCATGTGCTCGTAGGTGTCAAAGTAGGCAGGGTAGGCTTTCTTGACGCGCTCGGCGTGGGTGTCGAGGACATCATCGCGCGAGGTTATCAGCCCCATTTTGAGCATCTCGCTTACCGCCATTTCTGAGAACTCCTCATCAGTCATTGACCAGAGAGAGTCGCCCTCGCTGCAGAAGTACTCGAGTCCGAGCCAGACTGTGTGCTCGGGGTCATTGACCATGTAGGGCGACCAGTTGTTGAAGACCTGAATGCGCCCCATCTTCACGTTTCGGTCATGAACATATATCCAGTTGTCCGGAATGATATTGCCGAGAGTCTTGATGCTGGTCTGATTCTTGAGGTTAAGAGACTTCACGAGGACTCCTGCTGTCATGTAGTCCCTGTAGGGCAGACCTGAAGCTATCTCTGCGATGTGTGAGGGTACACCGTTCATTCCAGCTACTAAGTCTTTCACAGGCATTGATGAAATCACTATGTCTCCCGATTCCGTGAACTCTTGGCCGTCTCTGGTGTATGTCAGCTCAGTGATTGCGTTATCGTGTACGTGAAGGCCTGTTACCTGCGCATCAGTAATAATTTGTCCGCCCATCTTCCGGATTTCGTCAGCCGTTATCTCCCAGAGCTGACCCGGCCCTAACTTGGGATAAGAGAACTCCTCAATTAATGATGTCTCAACTTTGCGCGATGATACGTGAAAGACCTTGCCGAGAATATCTATCAAGATTGCGGTGATGGATAAGCCTTTTACCCTCTGTGCTCCCCACTCAGGAGAAATCTCGCTCGGATGCCTTCCCCACAAGTTCAGTGTGTAGTTCTCAAAGAACATAGAGTATAACTTTTTCCCGAAGCGGTTGATGTAGAAGTCCTCTAAGGATTTCTCTTGACGCTTGAAGGCTGCGGACTTGAGATAGCTGAAGCCAGCTGCAAGAGTTGTGAAGAAGCCCATATTGCGGATTGTCGAGAACTTGAGGCTTATCGGGTAATCGAAGAATCTGCTGTTGAAGAGTATGCGCGAGAGTCTGTTGCGCTTGAGCATTACGCGGTCAGTCTTTTCCGGATCAGGGCCTCCGGGAGTGATGGCTGAAGTTCGCCCGAGTAGTTTGTCGTCGTAGGGTAGTGCTCCCTGAGTCGGCATCATGTTCTGCCACCAGTTATTGACCTCCGGGACTTTGGAGAAGAAGCGATGTCCGCCCATATCCATACGGTTGCCGTTGTGAGTAACTGTGCGGGAGATGCCACCCATGCAGGAGGATTCCTCAAAGACTTTTACGGAATAGTCCCCCCCCCCAGTCCGTAAAATTTCGTATGCTGCGGTGAGTCCTGCCGGGCCTGCTCCGATAATTAATACCTTCTTCATGAGCGTACCTCGCTGTATGTCTTCCTGAGTTCCAGGCATATCAATATTCCAATGACAAGAAGGCCGACTTCATGTATAGTTCTGGGAATGTATATGCTGAAAACAGCATCATCAGGTAACGGCTTGTATATCAAGTACAGAAATCTACGCAGTACACTTCTGATTATTGGCCCGTAACTACACCATAGGCTCAGAGAAAACCACATGAAACGTTTTGAGCTTGAAGACTGAAACGTTATTAGCCACAAGCAAATTACTGCAGGAATTATAAGAATGTAGCTGTCTGTGAAGTTGCCATAACACCAGAAGTTAGCCGCAAGCATAGCAGGATAAATCTTGAAGTATTGTGGTAAATTTTCAGGTATACAAATGTGAAGCATAAGCACAAAGATAATTCCCAGCAGCATGCTGCAAGCCATAGCTATCAAGCCATTATTGAATGCCAGAGTAAATATCCCTGCTTGGAAGCTATCAGATAATTTGTCTGATGAAAACAGAAATTCACTGATAAGCTCAAACATTCCACGTTTTGTCATGACTGACACTATAAACCACGCTGCGACATCGATAACTGCGCCAACTATGAGCGGCTTAACGCGTTTCATGAGAAGCATTGTTAAACACATAAGTGCTGCGGTTTGAGGCTTAATCATTGCCAAACCTGTTAATACTCCGGCAAAAATTGGATGTTCATCACAAACGGCCCAAGCAATCAGCATAAACATACAGACTACAGCCCCTCCGTTGCCCATGTAAATGGAAAACAAAAAATCTACTGACAACACAGACATAACAGCAGCAAGCAGTCCTAAGTCATAAGATACAGGCTTAATTTTTCTGTACAGTACATAAGAACAAATAATAAGCACGGTTATGTTGAGAGTGAGAAAGTAAATCTTTCCTGCTTCAACCGAGAGAAACGCAGGGTAAAATATGTTGCCGAGAATACAGCCCCAAGGGATAGCATGAAATCCCATGTATATTGTCTCGGAATCTCCTCTTAACAAATATACTTCAGTACCTTTGATTGTCTGTTCACACACAGCCCTCTGAGTTATAAAATCGCACCAGTCAAGGCCATCGTATCCTAGAAAGAAAATGTAGTAGTAACAGAACAAGGTCAAGAACATAAAAATTGTGCAGAACATAAATTTTTCCGCTGAAGTAAATCTTCCCAACAAATACACTCCCTTACACAATAAATCCCTCCCAAGCATGACTTAGGAGGGCATGAATTTTAATTCTACTCCTCGTCCTCTTCTTCCTTCTTGTGAGCAGCAATTACCTTCTTCGCAATGTCGCCCGGAACTTCCTCGTAGTGCGAGTACTCCATCGAGAACGATCCCTCTCCCGAAGTCATCGACCGCAGGATTATCGCGTACCTGAACATCTCGGCAAGCGGGCACTGAGCCTTCACTACCTGAAGTTTTCCGTGTCCCTCCATGCCCATGATGCGTCCTCTGCGTGAGTTGAAGTCTCCCATAACGTCGCCCATGAATCTTTCAGGAACAGTAACCTCAACGTCCATCACAGGCTCAAGCAGCACAGGGTTAGCGTCCATGATTCCTTTGCGGAATGATAAGCGCGTCGCGAGCTTGAAGGACATTTCCGAGCTGTCAACGTCGTGATAGCTTCCGTAATACAGTTCTGCGCTGAAGTCGACGACCGGGAAGCCTGCTAACGGCCCTGCGACCATGTACTCGCGCAAGCCCTTCTCGACTGCAGGGATGAAGTTGCGGGGCACTGCTCCTCCGACTACGCTGTCTATGAACTCGAAGCCCGCTCCTCTTTCCAGCGGCCTGTACCTGATGTACACGTCGCCGTACTGTCCGTGTCCGCCAGACTGCTTCTTGTGCTTG
>JAFSUD010000075.1 GCA_017445405.1 Synergistaceae bacterium | reverse complement strand
GGCTCTTATCATGGCCGGAAACGTCCGGGTCAACGGTCAGGTCATCACTAAGGCCGGGACTCCCTGCTCACGAGAGGCAGGTATCACCGTCGAGGGAGTCTCCCAATGGGCAGGAAGAGGAGCGCAGAAATTGCTGCGTGCATTCGAGGTCTTCTCTCTTGACGTGAAGGGAAGTGTGCAGCCGTCATGAAGGATAAGGAACGACTCGATAAGCTACTGCCTGAGCTGGGACTCGTGGACTCCCGGGCGAAAGCTCAGGCTCTTATCATGGCCGGAAATGTCCGGGTCAACGGTCAGGTCATCACTAAGGCAGGGACTCTCTGCTCACGAGAGGCGGGTATCACCGTCGAGGGAGTCTCCCAATGGGCAGGAAGAGGAGCGCAGAAATTGCTGCGTGCGTTCGAGGTCTTCCCGCTTGATGTGAAGGATAAGGTGTGTGCGGACTTCGGAGCATCGACAGGAGGATTTACTGATGTGCTGCTCGTGAACGGTGCACGGAGAGTCTACGCAATAGATGTAGGCTACGGCCAGCTCATCTGGAGGCTCGCCAGCGACTCCCGGGTCGTCGTCATGGACAGGACTAACGCACGCTACCTCACGCGCAATGACTTTCCCGAGCAGGTGGAGTTTGCGTCGTGCGATGTGTCGTTCATCTCGTTACGGCTGATTCTTCCGGTGCTTGATGATGTTGTGAGTGATGAAGCTGTTGTGCTCATCAAGCCGCAGTTCGAGGCAGGGCGGGACAGAATCTCAAAAGGTGTAGTGCGCGATAAGGCAATACACATTGACGTTCTGGAGGGAATGATGGACTTCATACGCAATCACACGGGCTTCAATGTTGCGGGGCTCACGCACTCGCCAATACGCGGGCCGGAAGGAAACATAGAGTTTTTATGCCATCTTACGCACTCGGACAATTCCACGAATTACAATATTGATGATATAGTGAACAACGCACACGAAAATTCAGGAAGGTGATTTAGTATTTATGACGCAGGACGAATTTGTTGAACTCTGCGCAGACGGGAATTACACGCAAATAACAGAAGCCATACACTCAGGGATTGACCCCAACAAGGCTGGCAGGCTCAAGGGCAATCCTATACTGCCAATCTTCGTGGCAGCCTCAGCCGGCAACAAGGACGCAATAAGAGCACTTGCGGAAAACGGCACAAACTGCGCTGACGGTTTCACAGCAGCAACCATAGGCCAGAGAATGAGCATAGCTAATCTGCTGGTGAAATGCGGAGCGGACATTAACGCTCTCGACAGCAGCGGGCACACAGCAATTCTCACCGCAGTAACCATGAACAGGCCCGACCTTCTGGACGACCTTATCTATCTAGGCGGGGACGTGAACGTGAAATCAGAGGCCGACCACAACGCACTGACTTACGCAGCAATGATGGCCTCGTCTCCTGAGCACGGAGAACTTAACCCAAAGATAGTCAGTCTTCTCATGGAGAACGGAGCAGAGTATTACGACGCAATGATGCTCGCCCTCAAGACCGGCAACTCAGAATTTGCCAGGCTGCTTATTCAGGGAGGAGCGGACGTGAACAGGATAGACGAGGACGGAAGGAGCTTCGTGATGTATGCGGTGATGATTCCTGCTGACAGCAAGAACGCACAGGAAACCAGCACCGAATTTCTGCGGACTCTTCTCGAGAACGGAGCTGACCCCGATATTCCAGACTCTAACGGACGCACTCCTCTCATGATTGCAGCGATAGATGAGGAGCTTGACGAGGGAATTATAGATACTCTTCTGGAGTTCGGAGCAGACATTGACGCTCAGGACAAGAAGGGACTCACTGCGTTAATGTGGGCGGTTGCCGGAGTGGACAGGTCGCCGAATCTCATGATGCCCGCACTTATCCGCACGGGAGGACTCAGGGCTGAAGGCTGGGAAAAATGGTGCGCATTCATGTCTCTCTTCACAGCTGCAAAACACGGGCTGCAGATAGACATAGTGAGGCGGCTTATAGAGCATGGTGCAGACGTGAACGTGATAGACAGCAGGGGCATGAACGCAATAATGTACGCGCTTATGAACGGCGACGACGAGACAGCAGACATTCTCAGTGATGCCGGAGCGCAGATAAACTTTGACTTGACATAAGGAGTGGTAATTATTGTTACGCGATAAGGTGAAAAAGATGCTTACGTCCTCAAAGTTAGGAGACTTTGACCTGATAATTGAGCCTAACAAGACGACGGCAGATTTTGTGTTGGAGCTTCTGAAGTTCAGGGAGCTGTTTTTCTTCATGGCGTGGAGGGATATTCTCGTGCGCTACAAGCAGACGGTTATCGGTGTTGCGTGGAGCGTTATCCGGCCGTTATTGAGCATGGTGATCTTCACAGTTATCTTCGGAAGAGTGGCCAAGCTCCCGAGCGAGGGGACTGCTCCGTACCCGATAATGGTGTTCTCTGCGTTATTGCCTTGGCAGTACTTCGCGAACTCGATGCAGCAGAGTGCGGAGTCATTAATCCGAGCCGAGCATATGGTCAGCAAAATATACTTCCCGAGAATCATAATGCCTACTTCTGCCGTCCTTGTCAGTGCGGTGGATTTCCTGATTTCACTCGTCCTGTTGTGCCTCCTTATGCTCGTATACAGATTCGTTCCCTCGCCGTATATCGTGCTCCTGCCGGTGTTCTTCCTGCCAGCGACTCTTGCGGCTCTGGGCGTGGGCTACTGGTTCTCCGCAATAGGCGTGAAGTACCGCGACTTCAGGCACATCATGCCGTTCCTCGTGCAGTTCGGACTCTACGTCTCGCCGGTGGGATTCTCAAGCTCAGTGATTCCTGACAGGTGGAGGCTTCTCTACAGCATTAACCCTATGGTCGGAGTGATTGACGGCTTCAGATGGTGCATTCAGGGAACTGCAGTATCGTTATACCTTCCTGGCTTCATCATCTCAATAGTAACGTCGTCGATAGTCTTCTACTTCGGGCTTCGCTACTTCAGGAAGACGGAACGCTCATTTGCGGACTTCATCTAGGGAGGGAAAAGTCATGTTAGCACTGAAAATAGAGAACTTAGGCAAAAGATACATGCTCCATCACCAGATGAACAGGAGGCTCTATGACGCGTTAGGAAGCCTGATGCAGAGACTCGGCCGGAGAATAAAGCATCCATTTGCTGAGAAGTCATGCATTCAAGAGACAGAAGAATTTATGGCGTTATGCGGGCTGTATTGTGTAATGTGTGCTGCTGCTTCAGGAAGACGGAACGCTCATTTGCTGAGGGAGGAAAAGTCATGTTAGCACTGAAAATAGAGAACTTAGGCAAAAGATACATGCTCCATCACCAGATGAACAGGAGGCTCTACGACGCGTTAGGAAGCCTGATGCAGAGACTCGGCCGGAGAATAAGGCATCCGTTTGCGGAGCGGTCATGCATTCAAGAGACAGAAGAATTTATGGCGTTATGCGGGCTGTATTGTGTAATGTGTGCTGCTGCTTCAGGAAGACGGAACGCTCATTTGCTGAGGGAGGAATAATCATGCTTGCATTAAAAATAGAGAACTTAGGCAAAAGATACATGCTCCATCACCAGATGAACAGGAGGCTTTATGACGCGCTAGGCAGCCTGATGCAGAGACTCGGCCGGAGAATAAAGCATCCATTCGCCGAGCGGTCAGTCCCTCAAGGCACAGAGGAATTCTGGGCACTGCGCGACTTGTCATTCAACGTTGAGCAGGGAGAACGTGTCGCAATAGTGGGGCACAACGGAGCGGGAAAATCAACTCTGCTAAAGGTACTCAGCCGCATAACAGACCCGACGGAGGGCAGAATATCCATCAAGGGCAGAGTCTCGAGCCTTCTTGAGGTCGGAACGGGCTTTCACCCTGATCTGACGGGCAGAGAAAACATCTTCCTGAACGCTGCAATATTGGGCATGAAGACGTGGGAGATACGCAAGAACTTTGACGCTATCGTTGACTTCGCAGGTGTCGAAAAGTTCCTCGATACTCCCGTCAAAAGATTCTCAAGCGGAATGTACGTAAGGCTGGCGTTCGCCATTGCTGCACACCTGAACTCAGAGATACTGATTATTGATGAGGTGCTTGCTGTCGGCGACGGAGAGTTTCAGAAAAAGTGTATGGGCAAAATGGACGAGATAAGCCACAAGGAAGGCCGGACAATACTTTTTGTGAGCCACAACATGGGAGCAGTCCTGCAGCTCTGCAACAGAATGATATGCATAGAGAAGGGGCGCAAAGTCTTCGAGACTGAGGACGTAGTGGGAGGAGTACAACGCTACATGAGCATGAGCATGAACGACACGCGGGACTCTGTGTGGCACAACCCCGGCGAAAAGTACGAGAGCGAATACTTCAAGCCGTTGCGTTTCGGCCTCTACAGCAAGGACGGCGAACTCAACACTGCATCAGTGAGGCGCAATGATGAACTCTATGTTGAGATTGAGGGCATAGTGAAGAATCCGAATAAGGCTCTGAGCGTGGGCTACTCACTCTTTGACCAAGCAGGGACTAGGCTTTATTGGACTTACCAGAGCGACCAGATAGGGAGTGCTGATGAACTGCCTGTGCTTGATGGTCATGTGGTTCTGCGTTCACGTATTCCGCTGGAGATTCTGAACTTGGGCATGAAGAGAATAGAGCTGTGTGTGCAGACGTACCGGGATAACTGGATAGTTGCGCCGGGAAGGGAAGCACCGGTTGTGTCGTTCACGATTGAGGGGCCTGCGAGCAATTCGCCGTATTACGTTCTGCAGAGGAGCGGGACGATGGCGATAAATGCGGGATGGAGCATCAAGGAGGAGTAATCATGAAGAAAGCATTAATCACAGGAGTAACAGGGCAGGACGGAGCGTTTCTGACATCATTTCTGCTGAAGAAGGGCTATGAAGTTCACGGCCTGAAACGCAGAAGCTCAATCTTCAACACTGCACGCATCGACGAGTTCTACAAGGACTTGCACGAGGAAGGGCACAGATTCTTTCTGCACTACGGAGACCTTACGGACTCGAGCAACCTTATACACATGGTGCAGATGATTCAGCCCGACGAGATCTACAACTTGGCTGCGCAGAGTCATGTAAGCGTGTCGTTCGAGACTCCGGAGTACACAGCGGACTCTGACGGCATCGGCACATTAAGGCTTCTTGAGGCGATAAGGATATTGGGACTCGAGAAGCACACGAGGTTCTATCAGGCATCGACGAGCGAGCTTTACGGCAAAGTGCAGGAGACTCCCCAAAAGGAGACTACCCCCTTCTACCCGCGAAGCCCATATGCTGCAGCAAAGCTATATGCGTACTGGATAACGGTGAACTATCGCGAGGCCTACAACATGTTTGCGTGCAACGGAATACTCTTCAACCACGAGTCGGAACTCAGGGGCGAGACGTTCGTAACGCGCAAGATTACCCGTGCCGCCGCAAGAATAGCTTTAGGATTGCAGGAGCGCACCTATCTCGGCAACCTCAACGCCAAACGCGACTGGGGACACTCTGAGGATTACGTGAAAGCTATGTGGATGATACTACAGCAGGAAAAGCCCGAAGACTTCGTGATTGCGACAGGGGAGACTCACACGGTCAGAGAATTTGCGACGCTTGCGTTCCATGAAGCAGGGATGGAGCTTGAGTGGCAGGGAGAAGGCCTCGATGAGAAGGGCATAGACTCCAAGACAGGAAAAGTTGTGATAGAGGTTGACCCGAGATATTTCCGTCCCACTGAAGTAGACCTGCTGCTCGGCGATCCGTCAAAGGCAGAGCGCGTATTAGGCTGGAAGAGAAAAGTAACCTTCCCTGAACTTGCAAAGCGTATGGTGAAATACGACCTCGAGCTGTTCAGGAAAGATATACTTATCCGTGATGCGGGCTATAAAGTTACTAGTGCCCTAGAAGAAGTGTAGCAATCAATAACCCCCCGTGCTGTGCGAGGCATGGGGGAATATTTGTCTTAACGAGTAAGCAGCTTTTCTCCGTGAGTTATTCTTTCCCGCCAGTAGTTCAGCAAATCATGCATAGTTGTCTCAAAGCTGATCTCCGGTTTCCAGCCCGTGTGGTTCATGAACTTTCTGCAGTCAGGTACTTGCAGGTCTGCATCAATAGGCCGTAACCTTTCAGGGTCTTCAACTACCTCTATTTTGTCCTTCATGGTGCTGTAGGAGATGAGAGTCTTCAATGTGTCGCCGACTAAGCACGTGTAAGTCCCGCCTATGTTGTAGAAATCTCCCGCTGTCGGATTCACAGTTACGAGCATGTAATAAGCCCTCACAGCGTCGCGAACGTCAGCGTAAGTTCTGAGTGAGTGCAGATTTCCGACCATGACCTTCGGCTCAATCATTCCCGCCTCAATCATCGCTATCTGCTTTGCGAACGTCGACTCGTGGAAGACATCGCCCCTTCTTGGCCCGGTGTGCGTGAACATTCGGGTAGTCATGACCGTCATTCCGTAGGCCTCAGCGTAATACCTGCCGAGTAAGTCAGTGCCGACCTTGCTTATCGCGTAAGGACTCGCGGGGTGAAACGGGCAGTCTTCATGAATGCCTGATGCGGGCTTCTTGTCGGGAGGAATCTTCCCGAACACTTCCGACGACGCGCACACATGAATCACCGGCCTGTAGTTCTTGTTCATGTCCTGTGCGAATCTCAGTGCCTCGAGCAATCTGCATGTCCCGAGAATATTTGTGTTGAGGGTGTCGACGGGAGCAGTGAACGAAGTCTGAGGGTAGCTCTGTGCTGCGAGGTGAAACACGTAGTCGGGCATAATGTCCTTGACTGTGTGCATGAGCGATGAATAGTCGTTGAGGTCTGCATAGCTGAAGTAGAGTCTGTCTTTCCTGTTCACTCGGTCAAGAAGGTGTTCTACGTTGTCGAGGGGACTCCGCCATCTGCATATGCCGTGTATCTCCCAGTCAGTATTAGCGAGGAGGAGTGCGAGCCGACCATCCCCGTAATGCCTGTAATCAGTGCTTTCATGTTTATCACTCCTTGTTAGTCTCCGGCGTGTATGTCTCCGGGGCATAGTAGATGATGTCCGCGCCGTTGTTCTCAAACTCGAACGGTACAGACAGCAAATTACACAGCTCTTCACGAACATGTGCCTGTCTCTCAGCAGGAACGTAGAACAGCAAAAATCCTCCTCCTCCTGCGCCTAACAGCTTGCCTCCAAGTGCTCCGGCCTTCACTGCACGCGCATAGAGTTCATCAATTCCGTCTGTCGTGATTCTGCTGCCTGTCTGACGCTTCAGCCTCCACGTTGCGTCTAACAGCCTCCCGAAATCGTCAAGGTCAGCGTGTTTGTCCGTGAGTATCTTTTCTGCATCATCAACTAGCTGCTTCATATCCATTAGCTGGCGTGTCTTGTCGTGAATGTGCTGCTTGGTGTCGCTCTGAATCTCTGCAGACATTCGCGAAAAGCCCGTGAAGAACAGCATCAGGTTATTGTTTAGTTCCTGTTTGCGCTCGGGCGAGATGATGACCGGCGATACTCTGTAGCCCTCCGGCGAAAAGTCTATGCGGTTGAGTCCTCCGAAAGCTACGGCTATCTGATCCTGCCAGCCTCCTGCTTCCCTGCACAAATCACGCTCGACGTGTATAGCTTCATCTGCGAGTTTCTTTTTGTCAGCGTATTTCCCCTTGAGGGCATGAAACGCATTGAGCATCCCCACAGCGAACGAACTGCTCGTCCCCAAGCCTGTACGTGCGGGTAAATCTGCGTCGTACTGAATTATCAGCTCGTGCATGTCAAGATACTTCATGCATTCGCGCACTGCAGGATGCTGTATCTCGTCTGCTTCCTTGACGTACTCAATCTGTGAGTAAGCTATCTTGTTCCTGTACTCAAAGAATCGCGGAAGGTGTCTCACGCTCACATAGCAATATTTATTGAACGTCGTAGAAATCACTGCTCCTCCGTGCTCAGTGAAGAACTCGGGAATATCTGTGCCTCCTCCAAAGAAGGACATTCTGAAAGGTGTTCGGGTGATTATCATTCTGCTGCCTCCCTGCCGAAGAACTTATCCTCTAGCATCTGACACCAGCAGTGATAAATGGGAAGGTGTAACTCCTGAATAATGTATGTCTCTGTCGCAGGGACTCTTACAATTGCATCAGTGTAATCACCTATACCCCCCCCCGTAAAATTACTGGTTAATGCAACAACCTTCATTCCTAATGCACGTGCTGTGATTGCTGCGAGAATCACGTTCCTGCTTTTGCCTGATGTAGTGATGCCGAGAAACACATCGCCCTTCCTGCCGAAGCCGTATACCTGCTGTGCGAACACTCCCAAGCCGTCAACGTCGTTAATGTACGCCGTCGAGAGTGCCTCGTGCGCCACAAGGGGAATCGCTGTGAGTCCGCGCTCGAGTTTTCCTGCGAGGTCTGCTCCGAGTGTGGGGTCTGTCTCGATGAGCCGGGCGGCAAAGTCCGCAGGTACAGGTCGCGGAAGACGAAAACGCTTCATGAGTTCTCCGGCCATGTGTTCAGAGTCGGCAGCACTCCCTCCGTTGCCCGCAATCAATAATTTTCCGCCGTTCGTGTAGCTGGTCTCCATGATGGTATACGCGTCAATGATTGACTCCCTGCACTCAGCAAGGACGGAATAACGCGCAATCAATGTATCAACATGCCTCATGATTCCCGTCATAGTGCCCTCCTCGTGAAGTCAAGCAGTGAATTTACAGTCATGTGCTGGCCGTAATGCTCCGTTCCGATGAGTGCCGTCCTGCACCCTGTGGATCTCCCCGCGAGCCTATCAGCAAAGTCTGCAGGTACAGGTCGCGGAAGACGAAAACGCTTCATGAGTTCTCCGGCCATGTGTTCAGAGTCAGCAGCACTCCCTCCATTGCCCGCAATCAGCAATTTTCCTCCGTTCGTGTAGCTCTCCTCCATGATGGTATACGCGTCAATGATCGACTCCCTGCACTCATCAAGGACGGGATAACGCGCAATCAATGTATCAATGTGCTTCATGAGTCTCTTCATAGTGCCCTCCTTGTGAAGTCAAGCAGCGAGTTTACAGTCATGTGCTGGCCGTAATGCTCCGTGCCGATAAGTGCCGTCCTGCACCCTGCGGATCTCCCCGCGAGAATATCCCTCTCAGAATCGCCGACAATCCACGAGCTGCTGAGGTCGATATTGAGGTCTATTGCTGCGGAGATGAGCATTCCGGGCTTGGGCTTCCTGCACTGGCAATCTATCTTGAGTTCGCTGACTTCTCCGTCATAGCCTTTGTCGGGATGATGCGGGCAGATATATATTGCGTCGAGATATGCTCCCTCATTCCCTAAAAGAGTCTCCATCTTGTTATGAATCTCCCTGAGTCCTGAAACGCTGAGTTCTCCTCTCGCAATAACAGGCTGATTCGTTACAACTATTGCGAGATAGCCCGACTCGTTGATTCTCCTCACAGCCTCCCCGACTCCCAGCAGCAGCTCGAAATCGTCAATGTCGCTGATGAATCCTGCAGGCCTGTTGATTGTTCCGTCCCTGTCAAGAAAGATTGCCTTCTGCTTGTTGCGCAGACTACGGGCATTAACCTTCCCGCTGATGAAGTCATCGCACACTTCCTTGTAGCGTTCAGGAGTCCCCATGTCTCGGACATATTCCGGGCTGTCGTAGCAGAACATCTTTCCTGTTCCGCATAACGGCCTCAGAACTTCGCGGTCTAAGTCAACTTTTGATGACGCATGAGCTGTGAGCACTTCAGGAGAGAGAATGTGCAATCCTGCGTTGACTCTGTTCCTGTACCACTGAGGGCGAGGCTCTTCTTTGGGGTAATAATGTGTTACAGCATTCTTGTCATCCGCAGCAATTACGCATCCGTCGTAAGGGTGATTGTTCGGGTGCGTGAATATCGTTGCGAGGCCTGCCTTCTTTGCGTGATAGCCAGCAAAACGCTTCAGGTCAACGTCAAACATTATGTCTCCGTTGATGAGCAGGAAGGGTTCTGTGAGCTTGTCCCTCATCATGAAGAGTGCTCCCGCTGTGCCAAGAGGCTCGGGTTCGGTGAAGTACTCAATTTTCACGCCGAAGTCCTCTCCATTGCCGAAGTGATTCGTGATGCTCTCGGCCAAGTACGAGACGGTGATTATCAGGTCATCGAAGCCCTGAGACCTCAGACACTCAATCTCACGCTCAAGCACCGGCTTACCTGCAATGTCAATCATGGGCTTGGGAATGTCAGAGAAAAGGGAGGATATACGCGTTCCCTTCCCTCCGGCATTAATCACGGTCTTCATTTGCGGTAATCGTCCTTGTGAATCTTGTAGTCCTCGTAAGTTGCCCGCAGTCCTTCAGCAAACGAAATTGACGGCCTCCATCCGAGAGAGAATATCTTTGACGAGTCTAGGAGCTTGCGGGGTGTTCCGTCCGGGTGAACGTGATCGTAAGTGATAGTGCCCTCAAAGCCGACGACCTCAGCAATCTTCTTCCCAAGTTCGGAGATCGGCATATCCTCACCGCAGCCGACATTGACCCACGACTCGCCGGGGTATCCGTCAGTGCCGGGGTCTCCTGAATAGTTCTGCATGAGGAACACGCACGCATCAGCCATGTCGTCAATGTGCAGGAACTCCCGCAGTGCCGAGCCCGTCCCCCACATGACGACCTCGTTTTTGCCGGTGGTCTTGGCCTCGTGGAACTTCCTCATGAGTCCGGGGATAACGTGCGAGTGTTCAGGATGATAGTTGTCTCCGGGACCGTAAAGGTTGCACGGCATCACCGAGATGAAGTCTGCGCGGTCAGGATAATTCGTGTTGAGGTATTCGCAGAGCTTGAGGCCCGTGATTTTCGCAAGTGCATAGCCCTCATTCGTTATCTCGAGCGGTGAGGTGAGCAAATAGCTCTCCTTGATGGGCTGAGGACACATTCTCGGGTAAATGCAGCCGCTCCCTAAAAAGCAGAATTTCTTCACTCCCGAATCAAAAGCTGCCATGATGGTATTGAACTCAATCATTGTGTTGACGTACAAGAACTGATCCAGAGCCTCGCGGTTAGCCTGAATGCCTCCTACTTTAGCTGCTGCCATGAAGACATAATCCGGCTTTTCCGTAGCAAAGAACTCATCAACGCGTGCCTTGTCCATGAGGTCAAGCTCTTTGTGAGTGCGTGTGATGATGTTTGTGAAGCCTTCACGCTCGAGCCTGCGGACGATTGCCGATCCGACGAGTCCTCTGTGTCCTGCAACATATATTTTGTCCTGCTTGGACATAACATGTTTGGACTTCATTAATCTTCCTCCTGTGTATGAATTGGTATACCGGCTAATATTAGTGCATTTGCGCGGTTATGTCTATTCGGCGGCTAGTCATCATCACTCACTGTGTAACTCTTGAACTCTCCTTTGCGGCACATGCTCTTGATTTTGCAGTACTGGCAGAGTTTGGAGTCATAGCCCGGCGAAAATTCCCCCTTATGCAGGACTCTCACTGCGCACTCCATCGCGTAATTGCCCTCATCAATGCGCCCCTGAATAGTCCCTCCGAACTTATCTGACGCATAAGGCTTGAAGATGGCATCAGCAGGCTGTGAGATTGTCCCGGAAATTTTCCCCGACTCGAGTCCGAGAATGTACACTCCCGACAGATTGCACCTCTCAAATAGCGCAGCATACACGGAAAGCTGAAGGCCTTTGCTGAACTTCTCGAGGGGCTTCGTGTCCCACCAGTAGGACGAAATTTTTGTGCTCTCCTCGCTGCTCTCTCCCTTGCCGGTCTTGTAGTCAGCAATAAATGCCGTCTCGTTTCCGTTTGGGTCAGTGAGTATCTCTATCCTGTCGCACTGCCCGAGAAAAGTTACTCCGCTGAACTTGGCCTTGAGCTGTGCACTCTCACTGTCTCTGTCTCCCTTCTCCATTAGAATCTCTCTGTGTACCCAGCCCGCTTTGTGGAGTCCGTCGAGGATGTCAGCCTGAACCTGAGCGAGTCTCTTCACGCGGAAATGTATGCTCCCGAGTCTGCGGTGCAGCCTTGAATCCGCGACGAGCCGGTGATATTCCTTGTACTCTTCGTGAACGGTCTTGCTGTCTGTGAGTCTCGTCCATTCAGACAACGCTATTTTCTTGAACTCATCACCCGATGCCGTCATGTCCTCACTGTAACGTCTCCACACGCACTCCCAATACTTGTGAAGCATTTTGCCCCATTCAACCGGCGAAGCTAACTCTGAATCCCTCTCGTATATCCTAGCCTGTCTCTTCTGCCACCACAGGAACGGACACAGCAATAATTCCTGAATGTCGCTCGCTCCCACAGAAGCAGCCTTCTTGATGACGAGGGGAGTTTTACGTTCTGCCTTGCCTTCGGGGTCAATTTCCGGGAACGTGAAGCCGTCTCCTCCGAGCAAAATGCTTATACCTTCCGGCTCATCCCTTGCCTTCTTGATGTCCCACGCCTTCATGTCATTAATGAAGTTCTGCATGAAGGGAGACTCGGCTACAGGCCTTCCCTCGTCGTCGAGCATAGGGCGCGAGAGAAGAGTCAGAGTCTCTCCTGTGTGCAGGAGTCTCCGGAAGAGTGCCTCGTGCTGAAGAGCTTTCTCTGATGTCGTGGGTAACTTAACGTCAACGTCGGCTAATTTTGCGCGAGCCTCATTGCCGAGCAGGGGAGAGGCTGTGATGTTTCCCGACCACGTTTTCTGAGTTATGCCGGTCATTATCCACACAGGGAACGCGGCCAAGACCGGAGGCTGTCCCGTGAAGATACGCACTGCATTAGTTATCTGAATCGGTGCTCGGGTGTTAGTGTTCCTGCACCAGCTCTCCAGAAAGTCATACGACGCATCCTGCGAGAACCTCTCATCCTGAACCTGTCCCAAGTCCGGCAGAAGTTCATCAAGTGCTAACACTTTGTGCTCTATCGTCTCGATCGCGCTCGCTGTGAGGCGTGTGCTCTCGTCGAACTCTGGGAAGTCTACGGAGTCGTCTTTACGGCCGAGCCAGAGTCCGGGAGTCTTCAGGAACTCGCAGAACGCACGCATAATCTGAAGCGGAGTGTGATTTACTGACATGACGGCACAGAATTTCTCTATAGCGTTTATGGAGCTGAGGGCATCACGGAAGACTTCATCATCATTCGCAGCAAGATACTCTTTCCAGTTTGCGAGGCCGGATCTTCCTGCACGGTAAGCACTCATCACAGGAAAGCGCATACCCGCAAAGCACGGCTGAGTCAGCAATAACGCAGTCTCGTATGTCGGGAATTGCCTTGTGCTGAGAGTCCGCAATGACGAGAGGACTTTTCCGGGCAGTGTCTGGCTGATGGGTACACCGCTCATGAAGTCATAGGGTACTCCGTAGCGCGTGAAGGCCTGAGCAAATGACTCTTCGCGTCCCTGCGAGAGCATGAGGCCTATTGCGTCAAAACCGGGAAACTCTCCCCAGTCCGCTAACTCTCCTGCTGACCACAGCGCGAGATTTCTGGCTATGAGTTCCGGCTCGAGTCCCGGCTCGGAGACTTCAAGCTCTATGATTTTTCCTGATGAGGGCTGTGCGTGAGAGTCTTTCCCGAACTGCGACGAGGCATCACCGAAACGGGCAAGATTTGCTTCCGGCTTGATGATGATTACCTGTATGCACCTGTCTGTGAGTGCCTTCACCAACTCCAACTGCCCGTGATTGAACGACAAGAAGCCCGTGAAGACTATCACTAAATCCTTGCCCCACTCCTGATTCTTGATGAGCGCATCGAGTGATGACGTACATATCTGTGCGCTGTCGATGAGCCTATTTCCGAGATACTTTGTGTAACGCGAATACACTTCAGGCAGAAGGAACTCTGAAGGATTGTCGCTTTCCGGGTTATGCGTGAGCTGATCGGGAGAGACGGCCTCATTCAGGAGTTCGCGGATGTCCTCAGAGATTACCTCAAGGAAGCCCGGCATATCTATTCCCGGCAGAGCATTTATCTTGTCTCGGTAACTTGCCGTAACCTCAGAAAGTATCCATTTCAAGATGAGCAAGTGATCCGGAGGAGAGAGTGTAGCTTTTCTCTCCTGCTTTGCGTCCCGCGTAATGTCGTCGTAAATGTCCTGCCACGTCCACAGTTCAGAATGAGAGTCCTTCATGGGAAAGAAGAATTTATCTTTTCGCGAAGGTATTACGCAGCGCAGATTATCTCCATTGATGCCCTGAAGTATATTTGCAAGGTCTGATGCGTTGTTGTAGGAATAAATATCTATGCTCATGAATTACTCCTGCTGTGATTTCTCTGTTATGCTTATGAACTCGGACATCAGGCGGAAATCGTCCTGCTTGAGTTTCTTTCCTGCCTTGAACCTCTTCCAGTCCTCGAAAAGATTGCGTTTGCGGAGAAAATTAACATGTGCCATATATATAGCTTCTTTCCATTGTTCAGTAAATGATTTCGCGTTATCGGGCATGATGAATATTGCCTCCTGTGATTAATGGGATGAGGTAAATTATACGACACATGCAGGATTGCGCTATAATTCATGCAATTTTTCAGGAAAGAAGGATAACCACAATGCGTAAAACATTGATGTGTGCCCTAGTGCTGGCAATGCTCGCGGCCCCGGCTTATGCAGATTTCGCGGCTCTCGGACGCAGCACACAACACGGAGGCATAATTTACGACGTATCATCAGCTTACTATTTCGGGCAGTACGGGACAGCTCTCACAGAATTATCAATAGCTGCTCTGCCAACGGAAGGCTACGGGAAAACCGGCCTCACAGCAGACGGCAACACGAGGCTTATTCTGCGCTATCAGGCCTCATCTGCAGGGAGCGTAACATTCTCGCTCTCACAGAACATCACGGGTGCAGCTCTCGAGCCACTAACCGCAAGGCAGGCACTCACCTCTCCAGTGAGGACGACTCAGCTCGGCACGGTGCATCAGGCATCAGCAGTACTCACAGCCCCGGAGACTTGGCCTTCAGGCATGACTTACCCCAGAGACTCGTTCACTGTTACGGCGACGTTCACGCCAGACGAGGGAGAAGCTGTACGGGAAGAACTCACGCTGACTCTTCATGCTCCCTCTGTAGTGCTGATTCACGGAGTATTCTGCAACAACGCTAGAACATTCGGCTACGATGACGCAGACGGCAATTCGGGAGTGTGGCGCAAGCTGGAGAACGCAGGGCTTAACGTAATAAGCTGGAACTACGACGCTACTAAAGGCACGAGTGCTATCATCAACGGCAGCAATAACCCATTAGCTAGGACTCTCACCGACGCATTCGACGCTCTCAACGCTCAGGGTATAGCGTCAACACGAGCCGATATTGTCGCCCACAGCATGGGGGGACTTGTGGCGAGGCAGTTCCTCAGAAACGACATCGACACCGGAAACAAGTCCGACTTATCCTACAAGCAGGGAATGATTCGCCGTGTAGTAACGATAGGTGCACCGAACACAGGGAGTCCTATAGCCTCATACTTAACCGGGAAATTCGAGTCCATAAGCAGCGCGTGGCAGACATGGCAGGCAAAAAATTTGTGGGAAAACCTGCAGGTTCTTCTGAAGTACTTTGCGTTCCAGAAGTACAAGGCTGAGGACGCAATGGCAGAGATGGCAAACAACAGCGATTTTATTGCACAGCTAGGCTATCCCGCAGTCCCCTTCCACTCGATTTACGGCAGGACAGCTTCAGACAGCGGCAAGCTAAACGAGGTCATCGACAAATTCTTTGCCGGTGATACTGTTGCGCTTAAGGGGCTTACATGGCTGCCTCAGCAGTTCGTTGACATACTGACATCATCGAAAGCTGCAACAATAGGTACAGCTCTCGCAAGTGTCTCAGACCAGATCCGGATAAAGGAACTGTTCAGCGTTATGTTTGACAGTCAGGATCATGATTTGTGCGTTTCAGAGAAAAGTGCTGCGGATATTTTCCCTGCATATGCAACAACAGCCTTTGAGGGCATTGTCAACCACAATCACATAATGCTCTGCAAACAGGACGACGTATCATCGAGGGTGCTCGGGCTTCTCAGGGGAGGCACGGAGAACTTCATGATCAGTGAAATATCTGCGTCAGAGTATGACCGTGCATTCAGCAGGTACGTATCCCGTGCGGAGGCATCAATGCGTGCCAGCGAGGACGACTTGAGCATGTTCATTGATGATTCGCTGTCGATTTCGGCAGGAGAGGTTACGAAGGAGGATCTGAACGAGAATCGCGGAGGAGCATATTCTGAGTATGACATTGAGCAGGACGGGCAGTATATACAGAGCGTGCCTGTCTTAGGAAGCTCGGCTCAGGAATTCAGCGATGACGTATATATTATCGTGAGGTACGGCGAGGGGTCAGCAAAGTTCTTCAAGCTGTCGGCCAGCAACTCGAAATCATTTGCGAAAGACCTTCTTGCCGGAGGTTCTGATTCGGGGATATTATCAGTGTTGTACTGCACTGTTCAGGACGGAAAGTTCAAGGTTTCTCCTGCAGAAAAGATAGTGATTGCCCCCATACTTGAGAACGTGAGCGGAATAAATATCCCTTCCAAGAAAATCTACGTCGGCGTGAGCGAGGATATAGTCCTGAATCTCATTGCCAGCACTCCGAACGGAAACTATGACATTGCTGCTCCTGCATTCGGTATCGCAACGTGGACGGTCTCTAACCCTGAGGTAGCGCGAGTAACTGATGAGGGCATGCTGTCGGGACTGAAGGCAGGAACTACGACGCTTACGGCATCGGCAGAGGGCTTCACTGCGAGCGTGAATGTTGAGGTGCTCTCCTCGTCGAACGGGGAGACCTCGCAGAACACAGGGACTCCTTCATCTGATCCCGGCAGTTCAGGCGGCGGGTGCAACGGAGGGATTACGGCTCTTGCTGTGATTTCAGTGCTTGCAGTGCTGGTGAGGAAAACGAGAGCGTAACGGCTCACAGACATATTAACGCAAAAAATCTTCCCGCAATCGTCAGGACTTCGGCGAAAACGGGAAGATAATTTTTAGGAGTCTGTGTCGGGAACAAACGAGATTTCTGAATCCTTCATGCCTGCGAACACTTCAGCTCCGGACTCGATATGCCCTAAATTCTGCCTTCGGAAGCGTTCTCCGTTCTGCCTGTAGAGAATGGCTACACTGTTTCGGTGAGGCATGTAGATAATGTCCCCGACTCTGTAGTTATTTGCTGAGAGCATATTTACGGGGAGCTTTGCAGGAAGGACAAAGGACATTTCGCGCTGAAACAGATTCCTCATGCTGACGGTGAAGGGCATTTGTGCGTAGAGTGCTCTTGATGCAGGGTTATCCTCAAGGACTGCGTGAAGATTCTTGCCGCTGACAGCAATAATAATCCGCATCTGTTCAGCAGAAGCACTTCCGGCCAAGAGCAGCATCATCAAGCACGCACTAACCGTTGCCCACTTTCCGAGTTTCACCAGTTTTCAGCCTCCGCATGAGCCGGTGCACCCTGCGCAGCCCATTCCGCACGAGCCGGACTTCCATGCATTGACCACAGGCACGAAAATATCCATGATTGCCTGAATCTCTTCTGTGCCTTCGTCATCGCTTGTGAGCTGCAGCTCCTCCATTATTTCCTCTTTCGTCTCGAAACCGTCTAGTATGCTCTGCACAACATCGCGCAGATAGATTCCCTTAGCCTCGCACACAGGGGTATCTGCCGGAGCACGGCTCCAATCGACTACATCAACTACTCTTTCTTCCATGATTGCACCTCCCAAAAAATTAACCCGCAAAACCCTTCACGAGTCCTGCGGGCAATAATTATAACGCTGTTTCGCCTAATGACTATAACTTGGCTGCGATTGCCTGAATGAACTGCTTGCTGTCCACTACCTGAGGTACTACTCCCTCGCAAAGTCCGGATAAGTCCTTCGTCATTACTCCGCCCTCGATTGTGGCGATCGTCGCCTTCTCGAGCTTGTCCGCGAACACTACGAGTTCGTCGTTGCCGTCAAGTTCTCCGCGCTTCCTGAGTGCTCCGCTCCATGCGAAGATCGTCGCTACAGGGTTCGTTGAGGTCATCTTGCCCTCTTCGCGGTAACGGTAGAAGTGCTTCGTTACTGTCCCGTGAGCGGCCTCGTACTCAAAATTGCCGTCAGGTGAAACGAGTACGCTTGTCATCAT
>JAFSUD010000074.1 GCA_017445405.1 Synergistaceae bacterium | reverse complement strand
GGGGGACACAGTAGCTAACTGCATGGGTACGCTTTCGTCAACGCTGATAGTAGCTGCCAGTGAAAACATGTTAGATAAGGAGGAGTACAGCAAGCCATGAATATATTTGTGTCATGCGGAGAAGTGAGCGGAGATATTTATGCGGGGGACTTTATCCGCGAAGTTCTGAAGATAAATCCTGATGCTGAAGTATGGGGAATGCTGGGCAATGAAGGCGTGAGAGCAGGAGGCCGGGCAGAGTGGAGCTACGAGGAGTTAAAGCTCATGGGAATTGTCGAGGTTATTCCTGCCTTGCCAAGACTCTGGAGGCTCAAGAACGCGATCACCCGGGAAGTTATGCGTGTGAAGCCTGATGCAGCAGTGTTGATTGACAGTCCGGACTTTCACCTTCTGTTAGCGCACTCGCTCAGGAAAGCAGGTTACACGGGAAAAATAGTGTCATTGATTCCGCCTACGGTGTGGGCATGGAGAGCAGGAAGGGTGAAGAATCTCAAGCGCGATTATGATTTCTGCCTTCCGCTGTTCTCGTTCGAGCACAAGTTCTTGACGGAGCACGGAGTCAGATCTCTCTGGAAAGCTCATCCGCTGGTGCATGAACTCGCAGACGTTAGACTCTCCGGCTCTTTCCGTGAACGCTTCGGCCAAGACAGAGTGATAGCCCTCATGCCCGGAAGCCGGAGGTACGACATCAACTATCACCTTGATACACTTCTGGGAACTGCAGGACTTCTCAGCGCGAAAGGTTACAGGCCTGTGTTCTCAGTTGCGCAGGGATTGAGCCGTGAACTTGCTGACGTTCTGAGAGAGAGAGTAAGCAAATGCGGCTATGACTTGTGGGAAGGCGGGGGCAGAGAGTTAATGCTAGGGTCGTGTGCAGTTGCCGGAGTCTCGGGGACGGTGGCTGTCGAGGCGATGCTGTTAGGCCGTTACATGGTGGTTATCTATAACATGAAGCGGATAACTTACGCGATACTGAAGCGGTTAGTTCATGTGAAGAATATATCTATCCCGAACATGCTAGTCGCGCAGCACGCCGAAGGCACGAGCCGGCAGGTGTACCCTGAATTGCTGTGTGAGTCGGCGAGTCCGGAAAACATCGTGCGCGAGCTTGGCCGGTATCTTGACGACGAGGGGACGAGACGGGAGATAGACGAGGCACTCCACGAGGCGATGGCATCAATGGGAACGGAGAACGCTGCGAAGTTTTGGGCAGAGTGTGTTAAAATATCCGAATAAATTTATTATATTATTATGTAGAAGGAGATTGACACTTAGATGGCTGGCATGTATAATCGCACATCGCACATCGCACATCGCACATCGCACATCGCACATCGCCCTAATTATTCTCTAAAACAATCGTCCGACTTAGAAGCGGAGGTTGTACTATGAGAGTCGTTCACATCCAATCAGGCGGATTTTATGACGGTTGGACTTATCAGGAAAACCTCCTCACTAAGTGGCAGCACAAGAACGGGCATGACGTTATAGTAATAACAACTAGATGGTCAGCAGATAACAAAGGCAAAGCTATTCTTGTTAGTGAAGACAAATATGATTATATCAATGATGATGGTGTCAGAATAATCCGCCTGCCCTTAACAGGAACTGATCAGTATTCATTCGGCTATGATGAACTATATAGCACGATCGATAACTGCAAACCAGATGTTCTGTTCATTCACGGCGTAACCAACAATACTAAGGCCTTGATAAAGTACCTCAGCCTTCATAAGAATGTAATAGCATATGCAGACAGTCATTCTGATTTCTCAAACTCCGCTCCGTTTGGGAAATACGACCCGAGATTTCAAGCATATCGCCTGTCAGGCTTCAGCTCACGAGAATCTAAGAGACTTATACCTTACGTGAAAAAGTTCTATGGTGTTCTACCCGCAAGAGTGGATTATCTGTCGTATGTGTACCGAATCCCAAAAGAAAAGTGCGAATTGCTGTTAATGGGAGCTGATGATGAGCTTGTTTCGGAAGCGCGAAACACTGAAGTCAAACAAAGTATCCGGAATATGTATGACATCGAGCCTGATGATTTCCTAGTGATGACCGGCGGAAAAATAGACAGTTTTAAAGCACAGACATTGCTGCTCATGCAGGCAGTGAAGAATATTGATAATCAGCACGTAAAGTTAATAGTGTTCGGGCCTGTGTCTGATGAACTGAAAGAGAAGTTTGATGCTTTAGTTGACGGGACAAAAATACAGCATATAGGCTATGTTGAAGGCAAAGAGACCTATAAGCATTTTGCGGCTTCGGAACTTGTAGTTTTTCCGGGACGTCATTCTGTTTTTTGGGAACAGGCTGCTGGCTTAGGGCTTCCTATGCTTTGCAAGGAATGGGAAGGAACTAAACACGTCGATCTTGGAGGTAATGTTCGTTTCCTGAAGCATGACAGCGTGAAAGAGATTCAAAGTGAGATTCAGAGACTCTTGAATAACCCTGAAGAGTATAAACTCATGAAGTCAGTAGCTGAACGCGAAGGCATGAAGACCTTCTCATATAGGAACATAGCTCTTCAGAGTCTAGAAGAATAGTTCAGTAATATTTTTATTGATAATTGTGTTATTATTACCTTCGTAATATCTATCGTACGGAGGTAATTTATTGTGCTAATCTCAAAATCAAAATCTGTTCTGGTTCTAACTTTACTCATTGCGTTAACCGAATCTGTCTCAGCCCATGAACTCACCATCAAGGCCAAGAGCAACGTCATGAAATCAGGAGAGACTTTCCCTGCGACGGTGCAGTCAGCTCACAAGTTCATAGTGCCCGAAGAGGTCGAAGTCCTCTCGCGAGTCAAGGCCGGCATCATTGAGGACGGAAAGTTGATCGAGTCCTCACTCACCGCCAACGACTCCGAACTCTGCATCGACTTCACCGTGACTCCGAAAGATACCTCAGGCTCGGTTATGCTCGCCGCAATCAAGGACGGCGAGACGTGGAGCATCACCAATGAGGGCGGGAAGACAGGAGCACGCAGCGAACTCGAGTCGCAGGGCTTGAAGGTCATATCAGCGAACAAGTACGACAAATACGCCAAAGCAATTTTCAACACTTCACATGATGACACAAAATTTGCTCAGGTACTCGGGCATCCGCTGGAGATTATCCCCATCACTAACCCTGCAGACGCAAAACCCGGCGAATACTTCCATGTGAAGATTATGCTCAACGGCCAGCCATACACCGGGCCAGTGTGGGCAACGTATGACGGATTCGTTACAGAGTACGAGAACACTTACGCCTATTACACAGAGGCCGAGAACGGAGAAGCTCACGTGAAGATAACTGCTCCCGGCTGGTGGGGAATCAGAGCAGCTCAGGGAGGACTGCCCGGAGTTGCTGGAGACTATGACGCGCTGAATCTTCGTGCGTTCCTGCTGTTCGAGGTGAAATGAAAAAGTCTGTGTTAGTGATAACGCTTGCGCTGTGGATGTGTGCTCCGGCATATGCTCACGGCGTGGGCTTCCGTCAGTCGGACATGAAGGCCGTAACTCTCGAGTTCTTCTACTCCACCGGCGAAAAGATGAGCTACCGTGAGGCGAGAGTCTTCTCTCCCCGTGATGGCAAGTTCGCAGCTCAGACAGGCAGGACGGACGAGCAGGGACGATTCGCGTTCATCCCGGATACACCTGGAGAGTGGAGAGTTATTGTCCGTGATGAAGAAGGGCATCAGTGCGAGGCTAAGTTAGTGATTAGTGATGAGTTGTCAGCAGCTGATGAGAGAGCTTCAGCCTCTCAGAGCAATTCATCTTTGCCGCAGGGTACGGAGCTGTTAATCAGGGCGTTGCTCGGAGTGAGCATAATCTTCAACATAGCAATGATTATCCGCTGGAGGTCAGGCCATGCACATTAGCGAAGGCATATTATCAGGAAGCGTATTGCTGGCAGGCTGGACAGGTACTAGCGAGGGAATAGCTGTAGGTCTCCGCAAGACTGACACATCACGAATCGTAAGGACTGCGTTATTGTCGTCTGCGTTCTTTCTTGCGTCGCTCGTCAATGTCAGAATCGGGCCAAGCTCAACTCACCTCTCACTTCTCGCACCGATGGGCCTGATTCTCGGCTGGGGAGTCTTCCCTGCAGTCTTCACGGCACTCTTGCTTCAGGCAGTGTTATTCCACTTCGGAGGCTTGCTCGTTCTCGGGGTCAACACGTTCATCATGGGCACTGCATCATTGAGCGTGTATCTGCTTTTCGGGCGTGCGGTGCGTGAGGGCAGGAGCAAGAGTCTTACTGTGTGCATGTCGTTTTTGGCCGGAAGTGTAGCAGTGCTTCTTGCTGCAGGACTCGCTGGCCTATGCTTAGGCCTCACTGACAGCAATTACCTCAATACCGCAAAGGTGCTGGTTATCGCGCATATACCCGTCGCGCTGATCGAGGGAGTCGTTACGGCGTTCGTGATTATGTGGCTGAAGAGAGCCGCTCCGGAGTTCTTGTCATGATTTACTGTGCGCTTGTTTATGCGTTTGCTGTCTCGGTCTCAGAGAATCTTCATGCGCTGATGATTGCGTCAATATTGCCCGCAATTCTCCTATGCACACGGAAAATATCCCTCCCTCCTCTCCTGAAGATTAACACAGTCAATGCCGTGATGCTCTTCACGCTCGCGCTGACCTGGCCGGTGATGTCCGACGGAAGCATACTCGGACTCGTGATAGCTTGGCGCGTCAACATGATCTACATTGTGTTTGCTGCGTTAGTCTTTCCGCTGGGGATGTCCGCAGTGTACGCATTGCCTCTTCCTGAGAAAATGCGCGTGCTCGTGATTCTGACTCTCAGGGGAATACACATACTTCATGACAGCATAGACCGAGCTTTTCTCTCGGCGAGCCTTCGTGCTCCTGATGTCGGCCTGATGATGAGGCTGAAAATATTTGCGTATGTGCTGGGAGCGTCATTGCTGCGGAGTTCTGACAGATCGGAGAGAATGATGCGGGCGGTTGAATGCAGAGGCGGTTTCGGAGGGTTCATGCAGTCTGAGGGAAAAAGTCTCAGAGTGAGAGATGCCATGCTTGCAGTAATAAGTGTGAGTTATTCGGGATTAGTGGTGCTGATGAATTATGCTTGAGGCTGAGAGTCTGAGCTACAGCTACCCGGACGGACACAGAGCACTTCATGACGTGAGTCTGAGTGTCAGCGAGGGAGAAAGACTCGCGCTCGTCGGGGCGAACGGCTCGGGGAAATCTACGCTGCTTCTGCACTTGGCCGGAGCACTGAGAGTTCAGGAGGGACGAATCACCTTCAGGGGGCGTGAAGGTCAGGAAGTATTACGCAGACATGTCGGCCTGACGTTTCAGGATGCAGACGACCAGTTGCTCATGCCGAGCGTACTTGAGGACGTGGCGTTCTCTCTCGTCGCACGAGGAATGAGTCTGAGTGAGGCACATTCACGTGCGGGTGAGCTTCTGGAGTCGCTGGGGATTGCGCACCTGTCATCACGTCCTCCGCATAAGCTCTCAGGAGGCGAGAAGCGCATAGTCTCGTTTGCGGGAGTGCTGGCCTCAGAGCCGGAGGTGCTGGCTCTCGACGAGCCGTCTGCAGCACTTGACCCGAGAGCACGAAGACGGGTGATAGAGTTCCTGCGCAGGAGTAAGCACACGATAATTCTCGCGACTCACGATCTGGATATGGCACTGGATGTGTGTGATAGGGCTGTGATTCTGAGTGCTGGCAGAGTTGCGTGTAAAGGAGAACTGCCGAGTCTGTTCATGAGCCGCGAGCTTCTAGAGAGCAACGGATTAGAATTGCCGTTGAGGTTCTCTCATTAACAATAACGCTTCATCAGTGAATTAAGCGTCGTATTCTTTCCCGAATTAAGCCTGACGATTTGCGCATTATCCATCGTGCCAGAGCAGGAATAAGTATGCTCATCGGAAGCATCTTGAACGCTATGTTCCACCTGCCTAAAGGCTCTCCTCTATACATAGTGCTGAAAAATGAGTTGATTTGTTCGTTGCTTCGTGAAAGGAGGTAGGGATAACAGAAGCTCGGCATTGAAGCCCCATGTTTTGAAGTGTTGAAAGGAAGTTTGATGATCTTGCCGTTATCTATCACAAGGGCGTGTTGATCTATATCAATATGACACTTAGCAGGCCATAGATAGTAGCCCCCCCCCCCCGTAATTTGCGCAATATGCGATATGTCATAATACTTATTCTTGGCCGGGTCCGAAGCGTTCATCATTACAAAAGGTGCGCCTGCATTAATCTGATGTGTTATTGAGAACTGGCCGGACACTGAGAAGAATCTTTCTGCTCCGATAAGCGATGCGAACAGCACAGCAGCATAACCGCCGGCAGAATCACCGCATGTAGTAACTTTGAAGCCAAAGGTAAGGCTCTTCATCAGTTCAGCGGTCTTGTCCGCAGTATCGTATTCTGCATTTATGCCGTTGATGTACCATTGCTTGAACACATCGCGCACAAATATTATCCGCTCGTAGTATTGCCTGATTAACTTATCCTGCGACAAGTGTTCCCATTCATACCTGTCGTCAATGATGACCTTTTTTGTGAACTCTTGTTCCGTGTTGGGATAATATAAGCCGTTGCCAGAGAAGAAAATTATTGCCCGTCCAGTCTTAGCTTCCGTGTCAATTACTCTGTAATTGTCCTTCAGGTATTCACTGTGCACTAAAGGGCTGCCGTTCCATGGAAAAGGGAATTGATTCATGATATACCTCCTATACATTTGAAATCAGGGAGCCTGACTCTTTCAAGCTCCCCATGTTTGCTACTTCTGGTTATATCGCGCAAGAAACTGTTTCGTCCGTTCCTCTTTGGGATTGCCGAAGACTTCATGAGGCTCTCCCTGCTCGCATATCCTTCCGCCGTCCATGAAGATTACTTTGTCCGCAACATCTCGCGCAAACTCCATCTCGTGCGTTACGATAATCATCGTCCTCTTCTGCTCAGACAGCTTCCGAATCACCTTCAGCACTTCTCCGGTGAGTTCCGGGTCGAGAGCACTCGTCGGCTCGTCAAAGCACAGTATATCCGGGTGCATGATTAACGCCCTCGCAATTGCGACTCTCTGCTGCTGCCCTCCTGAAAGCTGATGAGGGTAATTGCTCATCCTGTCTGACAGCCCGATATTCGCGAACAGCTCCACTGCCTCATCATGTACCTTCTGCTTCACAGAGTCCCAAGTGTGATTCTCATGCGCTAAGAGCTTCGGAGCAAGCATCACGTTATCAAGTGCCGTATACTGCGGAAACAGATTGAATGACTGGAACACAAGCCCGAAATGCAGCCGCTTTCTGCGTATCTGAGATTCCTTCAGCGTTGACGGGTCAGCACAGTCAAGCAGCACCTCATCATTCACCCTGATACTCCCTCCGTCCGGCCTCTCCAGGAAATTCAGGCATCGCAGTAACGTAGTCTTCCCGCTCCCGGATGAGCCGATTATCGAGAGCACTTCTCCCTTCTCAAGAGAGAACGATATATCCTTCAGGACTTCCAGCCTCCCGAACCGCTTGCGTATATTCTTCACGTCAAGTATTGGCATTGTCTCTCAGCTCCTCCTCTCTACCGGAAGTAATCTAACTTTCTCTCAAGACGGGCAAGCAGCACAGTAACTATTCCGTTGAAGACAAGGTAGTACAGTGCGGTGAAGAACAGCGGCCAAATTGCGCCGGATATTCCGTGCGATCCCTTCATGAATGCCTGTCCTGCCCAGATGACTTCCTGCAGAGCTATTATCCTTGCAAGCGACGTATCTTTTACGAGCGTGATAATCTCGTTCGAGATAGGCGGAACAATGCGCTTTATCATCTGCAATAACGTAACGTTGAAGAAAATCTGACTCTTCGTCATGCCGAGCACTAATCCTGCCTCCTGCTGTCCTACAGGCACGCTCTGAATCCCGCCCCTGTAGATCTCCGAGAAATAGCACGCATAGTTGATGATGAAGGCCAGTGATGCCGCAAGAAATCTCCCCTGCTCTCCGCCTCCCCAGATAGGATTGTGAAGCACTAAGCCCGGAAAGTAGTACACGATCAATAACTGAATCATTAACGGTGTCCCGCGAATTATCCAGATTATGAAGCCCGTGAACATGCTGACGGCCTTAATCTTCGAGAGAGAGCCGAACGCAATAATCAGTCCCAAAGGAAAAGCCCCCAGCAGCGTCACCGAGAACAGCTTCAGCGTCTGAAGAAATCCTACGTTAAGCGCGTTGACGACTATCGGGAGCTGATGAAGAAATATATCCATCCTGTGAGCTTACTGCTTGATGAGTGCTGCCTGAACTCCATACTTCAGAGCTGTCTGCATGATGCTTCCGTCAGCATATCCGGCCTCCAAAAACGCGTTCAACATATACGCAAGGTCTGAACCCTTCCTGAAGCCCACTCCATACTCCTCGCTGTTAAGGCTCACTGTGTAGGTCAGAGTCTCGTAGCCCGTGCCCTTGCCGACCATTGCCGCCGCCATGAGCGAGTCAATAATTGCTGCGTCTGCTGTACCTGAAGCTACCTCCATGAGTGCAGAGGCCTGATCCTGAACTTCTGTCGTCTTGAAGCCGTATGCTGTGGCCTGCTCGTTTCCTGCGCTCCCGTGCTCGACCGCAAAGCTCAGCTCCTTTATCGCCTCAATGTTCGAGTATTCAGTTGCCTTCACGACGGGGACGACTACTACCTGTGCATTGTTGCAGTAAGGCTTTGAGCACTGCATGGAAGACTTCACTTCGTCGGTGAGAGTCATTCCGTTCCACACGCAGTCTATGTTCTTGCCGTCAAGCTCGAGTATCTTGTTGTTCCACTCGATCTCCTGGAACTCCACCTTTACGCCGAGACTCTCAGCAAATGCGCGCGCGAGGTCTGCGTCAAAGCCGATCCATTCTCCGGCCTCGTTCTTGTAGTCCATAGGCTTGAAGTCCGTGATGCCGACAACGAGAACGCCTTTTGCCTTCACGTACTCGGAATCCGTCTCAGCATAAGCACATGAACACATGGCAAGTACTACCAACAACAACGCTGCTAACTTCTTCATTGGGATAACATCTCCTGATAATTAATTGTGTGAGAAAACTTTAGCGTACTAAAGCGGTGAAGATTATACGTCATGATTAACGGGCTGCCAATTAGTATAATGTGCATAATTCCAGAGAGGAGAGAGCAAGAATGAATGATGACAGAGAGTTATACGCGTTCACGTGGCCGGGCAAGAGAGAGGCGATTCTTGAGGCTGGCCGTCCGACTGATAAGGTGCTGCGCCCGGTTGTTGAGGAGAGCGTGAATTTTGAGGCGACAGAGAATCTGTACATTGAGGGCGATAATATGGAGGCGATGAAGATTCTGCAGAGGTCATACATGAGGAAGGTGAAGATGATCTACATTGACCCTCCCTACAACACGGGGCATGACTTCATCTATAGTGATGACTTTGCGCAGGATGAGGAGGAGTCGAGGGAGGAATACGGCCTCTTTGACGGTGAGGGGACGCGGAACTACACGATGAGGAATTACCGTGAGAACACGAGGGCGAATCCGCGTTATCATTCGGACTGGTGCAGCATGATTTATCCGCGTCTGATGCTGGCGCATAATTTGCTGAGGGATGACGGAGTAATCTTTATCTCCATTGATGACAACGAAGCTGCTAACTTGAGGAAAATATGTGATGAGATTTTCGGGGAAAATAACTTTGTAGCTAATATTGTGTGGCAGTCAAGAACCTCAATATCAAACGATTACGAGATCTCACTAAATCACAATCACACATTCATTTACGCAAAGGATAGACCGCACCTAGTCTTCGGCGGTAACCCCATAGACTCTTCGGAATACATTAACCCTGACAATGACCCGCGCGGAGCATGGAAGCTCGTCCCGATAGATGCGAACCATACCGGAGGCGATACAGTGTATCCTGTGAGGAATCCCAAAACAGGCAGGGATTATTACCCTCCTAACGGCAGAGTGTGGTGCTACAGCAAAGCCGTGATGCAGAAATTAATTGCTGACGGGCGCATAAAATTTGGGCTTGCTGACGATTCATCACCAAAACGCAAACTATATCTGAGTGAACGCATAAGCAAGGGAGATGTGAAAACGCCAAGCTCTCTAATCATTGACGCAGGGACGACGCAGACAGGTACGAATGAAATCATGGGGCTATTTGACGGCAGAAAGGTATTCAGCTACCCCAAGCCTGTAGAGTTCATCCGCAGACTCGTAAGCTACGGAGCACCTAAAGGCGGAATCGTCCTCGACTTCTTCGCAGGTTCCTCAACCACAGCCCACGCTGTTATGTCCCTCAACGCCTCCGACTCCGGACACCGCAAATTCATCATGATACAGCTCCCCGAACCCTGCCCTCCCTCCTCAGAAGCAGCAAAAGCAGGATACTCTACCATCTGCGCACTTGGCCGTGAACGCATCCGCCGAGCATCCCTGAAACTCGCTCAGGACTTCCCCCTCACCGCTGGACAGACCGACTCGGGATTCCGCACTCTCAGAGTCGACTCACCGAACTTCAGGGACGTGTTCATCTCGCCCGACGACCTAGAGTCGCTCGACCTCGACTCCCTCGCCGACAACCTCAAGCCCGACCGCTCTCCTCTCGACCTCCTCTTCATGTGCATCACAGACTCGGGGCTTCCTCTCTCACTCTCTCTTGACTCCGAGAACTTCAGCGGCTTCACAATCTACACATACGGCAGCGGAGAAATCATAGCGTGCTTCAATGAGTGCCTGACTGAGGACGTGATAACCCATATCGCGCAGCAAAAGCCTTCCCGGGCAGTCTTCAGGAATTTGGGCTTTCAGGACTCGCGGACAAGAATTAACCTTGAGCAAGTTTTCAAGTATTACTCTCCAGACTCCGGCATGGTCATAATATAATCATCACGGAACGAGCTTTAACAATGAAGGAGAGATAGCACATGAATGACGAGAGGGAGCTTTACGGTTTCACGTGGCCGGGCAAGAGAGAGGCAATACTTGAGGCGGGGAGGCCTATTGATAAGGTGCTGAGGCCGTGCATTGAGGAGAGCGAGAATTTCGGAGCGACGGAGAATCTGTACATTGAAGGCGATAACTTGGAGGCGATGAAGATTCTGCAGAGGTCATACATGAGGAAGGTGAAGATGATATACATTGACCCGCCCTACAACACGGGGCATGACTTCATCTACAGTGATGACTTTGCGCATGATGAGGAGGAAGCGAAGGAGGAATACGGCCTCTTTGACGGTGAGGGAGCGAGGCAGTTCACGGTGAGGAATTACCGGGAGAACACGAGGGCGAATCCGCGTTATCATTCGGACTGGTGCAGCATGATTTACCCGAGACTGAGGCTTGCGAGTAACTTATTGCGTGATGACGGAGTGATATTTATCTCGATTGATGACAATGAAGCTCCGCGTCTGAGGATGATGTGTGATGAGATTTTCGGGGAGAATAACTTTGTAGCACAGCTTGTGTGGCAAAAGAAGTATGGCCCTGCAAACGACAGCAACGGGATTTCTCCTACTCATGAATATATCTTAGTGTACGCAGAAAATATATCATGTTGGACACCGGGACTTATACAACGCAATGAAGAGCAGTTGTCAGCTTACAATAACCCTGACGATGACCCGAGAGGAAAGTGGAGAGCAAGTGATTTATCTGCCCGTACATATAGTGCCTCATGTGATTATGAGATAACAGGACCTACAGGTTTAGTCTTCAATCCTCCTAAAGGCCGGTCGTGGATTGTGAACCCAAAACGCTATCAGGAATTATTAGCAGATAATCGTATAACGTTCGGAGTTGATAACACAGGAAGACCTATGCAGAAAAAGTTTCTGAGCGAAGTAAAGCAGGGAATTACGCCGGAGACATGGACACCACGAGAGAAGGCAGGCGATAATAAGGAAGCACGCTATGAATTGAAGGATATTTTTCCTGAGAATATATTTGACACTCCAAAACCAACAAGATTATTAATTTACCTCATGAAGATTGCTAACCTCGACTCCGACTCCATCGTCCTCGACTTCTTCGCAGGCTCATCAACCACAGCCCACGCCGTAATGTCCCTCAACGCCTCCGACTCAGGACACCGCAAATTCATCATGATCCAGCTCCCCGACCCCTGCCCTCCCTCCTCCGAAGCAGCCAAAGCAGGATACTCTACCATCGCAGACATAGGCCGTGAACGCATCCGCCGAGCATCCCGGAAACTCGCTCAGGACTTCCCCCTCACCGCTGGACAGACCGACTCCGGATTCCGCACCCTCAGAGTCGACTCCCCGAACTTCAGGGACGTGTTCATCTCGCCCGACGACCTCGAGTCCCTCGACCTCGACTCCCTCGCCGACAACCTCAAGCCCGACCGCTCTCCTCTCGACCTCCTCTTCATGTGCATCACCGACTCGGGGCTGCCTCTCTCGCTCCCTCTCGACTCCGAGAACTTCAGCGGCTTCACAATCTACACATACGGCAAAGGAGAAATCATAGCGTGTCTTGACTCCGCACTTACTGAGGAAGTCATCACGCACATTGCACAGCTCAAGCCCAAACGCGCAGTCTTCAGGGACTCGGGCTTCACTGATTCGCGTTCACGAATTAACCTTGAGCAGATTTTCAGGTATCATTCTCACGATTCACAAATGATCATCATCTAAACAGGAGGAGTATTCATGCTGACAAAAGAACTCTACGACAACTACACAGCTATTCTGCGTGAGGAACTCGTCCCCGCAATGGGCTGCACTGAACCTATCGCCATAGCTTACGCCAGCGCAAAGGCCTGCAGCATTCTCGGCGAAGACTTCACGCACCTTCATGTGTCGTGTTCAGGAAACATCATCAAGAACGTCAAGGGAGTCATTGTCCCGAACTCAGGCGGACAGAAAGGCATAGAGGCAGCAGCAATTCTCGGGGCAGCCGGGGGAAATGCAGAACGTGAGCTTGAGGTCATTGCAGGAGCAGACGACAAAGCGAGAGCACTTACCCGAAAACTTGTGCGTGATGGAGTGTGCGATGTCTCGCTCGCCGAAAACGTCCCGAATCTCTACATTGAGGTAACAGCTTCAGGCCAAGAACACACTGCAAGCGTCAGGCTCGAGAATCACCACACGAACATTACCCTCATTTCGCGTGATGGAGTAAGCCTCTACGAGCACGAGTCCGAAGAGTCCGAGTCTCCGGCTAGTTCTGCTGACAGGAGCAAGATGAAGCTCTGCACCATTCTTGAGTACGCAGACACAGTGAAGACTGACGACATACGGGAAATTTTCGAGCGTCAGATAGACTTCAACTCTCGCATCTCACAGGAAGGTCTCGACAACAAATGGGGTGCGTGTGTGGGCAAGACGATTATTGAGACGTGGGGAAATGACGTGCGGTCTTGTGCATGTGCCAGAGCAGCAGCAGGCAGCGACGCAAGAATGAGCGGGTGTCCTCTGCCTGTCATCATCAACTCGGGAAGCGGAAATCAGGGAATCACTGTTACTCTTCCAGTCCTTGAGTATGCGGAAAAGTGGAGAATCTCACGCGAGAAAGTTTACCGCTGCCTGGCCGTGAGTAATCTTGTGAGCATCTACATCAAGCACTTCATCGGGTCATTGTCTGCATTCTGCGGAGCTGTGAGTGCAAGTGCAGGAGCGGGAGCAGGGATTACCTACATGGCGGGAGGAGATTATGCCAGCGTTGGACGGACTATCACTAACACGTTAGCTAATGTCGGCGGGATAGTGTGCGACGGAGCGAAGCCGAGCTGCGCAGCCAAGATAGCCTCTAGCGTGAACGCGGCACTTCTTGCGCACTACATGAGCATGAACGACGACGAGTTCAGGGGCGGCGAAGGCTTTGTTGAGGACGATGTCGAGGAGACCATCAGGAACATGGGGTACATCGGCAAGATAGGCATGAAGGACACTGACAGGGAGATTCTGAACGTCATGATTGACAGGGTAGATGTAGATTCGTGTATGTAGCGGAAAAAAGCTATCCCCCTTCAGGCAAAGCAGGGGGATATTCTCTCTATGCCAGCAGTCCGTGAAAGACTATATCCTGCAAAGTATCGACAGCCTGCGAATACGTCAGGTTATTGCTCTCCAGAAAATCTGGCTTGGCTATGGCTTCCATTGCAGCGTTGAGGCACTGGTACACCACAGCAAAATTTACCGGCTTCACTGCTCCAGAGTCTATGCCTTCCTGCAGGAGCTTCATGAACACGCTGATTTTCTCCTGCCGGAAAGCACTCCATTTTTCCCACTCGTCTTTGTAAAAACGCTGAAGGTCTCCGTAAACTCTGCTGTCAAAGCCCTGCGTTATCCTCATGAATGACTGCGTGAAGAGCTGCAGCTTCTTCTGAATGGGCTTGCTGCTGTTCAGAATTTCCGACTCTTCCCTGTTGAAGGAAGCTATAAGTTCACTCACAATTTCGCTGACCAGTTCATCTTTCGAGGCCACGAATTTATAGAGAGATGTCTTGCTGACTCTGAGCCTCCGTGTCAGATCCTCCATAGTGAAGCGCATTGAATGAATCTTTATCTCCTCAATAGCTGCATGTATCAATTCTTCCTTGTCGTTCAAGGTATCACCTCCATAGGTATTGTACCCTAATCCGCAGAAAAATTAGCCCATGCTTCGTCGAAATGCCTCCTCTCGATAACCAGCTCGCTGTCATCTTCTGCTTCACGTATAGCGTTCATCCCGGCCATATGGCACAAGGCCTCAATCTCTGCTCCCGAGAAGCCCTCACTTCTGGCCGCAAAGTCCTCGAGGTCAATATCGCTGCTCAAAGTCTGGTGTGCTGTGTGAATTGCGAATATAGCCAGTCTCGCGTTCTTGTCCGGCAGCGGCAGCTCGAGCGTGAGGTCAAAGCGTCCTGGCCTGAGCAGTGCACGGTCAAGAATATCCGGCCTGTTTGTTGCGGCGAGCACGAGGACATTTTTTCCCTTGAGGCTGTCCATCTCGGAGAGGAACTGCCCGGTTGTGCGTTCGCTGACTCTTCCTGCACCAGAATCATTTTTGCGTTCTGGCACTAAAGCATCAACCTCATCAAAGAATAAGATTGACGGTGCGGACTGTCTGGCCTTCTTGAAGATTTCGCGTATACCTTTCTCTGAGTCGCCGACCCACTTAGAGATTAATTCCGGGCCTCTGACGGAGATAAAGTTCACTTCGCTTTCTGTCCCGAGAGCATTGGCGAGCAGAGTCTTTCCTGTTCCGGGCTTGCCGGTTAAGAGAATGCCTCTTGCGGGCGTAATCCCTGCCTTCTCGAATCTAGCAGAGTGTTTCAGCGGAAGCTCTACGGCATCATGCAGTAACCTCTTGACGTTGTCGAGGCCTCCGACATCCTCCCAATGCACAGCGGGAATCTCGCTCACCACATCGCGGGTTGTTGAGAGTTCTACCTCATCGAGGGCGCGCAGGAAATGACGCATTGACACTTTCACCTGCGAGAGTTCCTCTTTGCCCGGCGCGTCAGTGAATAAGTCTCTGTGTTCCTCGAGTTCGCGGAGGCAGCTCATAGAGGCTTCACGGCATAATGCGGCGAGGTCTGCTCCCAAGAAGCCGGGAGTCTTTGACGCAATTTTGCTGAGGTCGACGTCATCACTGAGGGGCATATTCCGCGTGTGTATCCTGAGAATCTCGAGCCTTCCCTGTATATCAGGCGGACGTATCTCAATCTCTCTGTCGAGTCTTCCCGGTCTGCGCAGAGCCGGGTCAATCTGATTCGGGAGGTTAGTAGCTGCCATTACCACAGTGCCGCCGCGGGACTTGAGGCCGTCCATGAGTGCGAGAAGTTCAGAGACTACGCGCTTCTCTAGGTCTCCCAGAACGTTTTCGCGGTTAGGGGCGAGAGCGTCTATCTCGTCAAAGAATATGACTGACGCGGGGTATTGCTGTGCCTCGTCAAATATCTCACGCAGCCTCTGTTCTGACTCGCCGTAATGCTGCTGGATGATTTCCGCAGAGTTTACACTGATGAAGTGCACGCCGGACTTCTGAGCAACTGCTCGGGCGATGAGAGTCTTTCCGCAGCCCGGAGGCCCGTAGAGCAATAACCCTCTGGGAGGCTTTGTGCCGAGATGCTCGAAGATTTCGGGGTGAAGCAATGGGAGTTCGACCATCTCGCGGACTCTTGCGACTTCATTTCTGAGGCCGCCTATATCCTCATAAGCTGCACTAATCTCGGGCTTCCTGAAGTTCGGGATGATTTTTGCAAGCACGTTATCCATGCACTACATCTCCGATGCTGCGTTGGCACTTCCCATTCTCATGGCTGCGCTGATTTCCTGCTTCATGGCGAAGGGATTCCGGGCAAGCACAAGGTACATTGTTGCTCCTGCCATGATGACGGAGACAAGGCAGGTGAGCACTCCGGCAAGCTGAGTCACGAACGGGCTGAAGATTCCGTTGATGGCGAATATCGCGGGCATTCCGCAGAACGAGAAGCCTCCCATGTAGCAGAACGGCATCAACAGAAGAATGAACACGCTGTGCCAGCCGTTGAACCAGCTGCGGAATCTGTAAGCTATAGTTACGCTGAGGAACAGGGACGCGACATTGACGAACAGCCACCAGCATGGGAAGTGTCTTATCAGGACGAGGGGCTGATTTCCGTAGTAGGTGTAAATTCCGCCGTAGCCTAACAACAATTCCTCGACGACAATATCAGCAATGCCTGAGAGTATGAGGCAAATCCATAATGTTCTGGTTTTGACTCTGCGGAGGAGTGCCGCATAGAGTATGTAGCCGAGGATTGCGCCGAAAGCCCACCACATTATTGCGACATACCAGTTGAACTCGCGCCCCATGAGGACAAACATAATATCGCTCGGAATGTGAGACTGCGACCAGTAAACGCCGCCCAGATAATTATCGATTGCTTCAGGGACTACGCAGAAAGCAGCACCGAGAACCATACCTACGGGCACCCATGACTTGAACTTTCTGCTGTCGAAGACGGACACGACGAGGAAGAACAGAGCGATCGCCAGCATTATGGACGTTGAGACTACGACATGCTCGCGATTCTGGGGGAATATCTCGTTAGGCGGCATGAACGTTCCGAAAGCCTTATCCATTTCTGTATGAACAGTAGCAGGCTCTTCGGCCATTCCTACCCCAGCAAAAACTGCGCACACTAAAACAAGCACTAACAACATAACGCAATGCTTCTTCAACATTGTGAACCTCCTGATGGAATAATTAATACTGAGAAATATTTTTGTGGTACTGCATAAAGTTTAAAGCGAAATTCTAACTTGTCAATAGTGTGTGTTGATAAACATAGGACTTACTAACTAAGTCATCTGAAATTTGCGTTATGGTGTAAACTTTCAGAAATATTCTTTAACAGGAGGCAATACTCATCATGAGCAGCAATAACAGTTTCACATCTAGCCTGCCGTTCAAGCTAATACTCGCCCTAGTTCTGGGTATCCTTGCCGGTCTTGGCCTGAGCGCAATGGGAGAAAGCGCACTCTGCACCGCCCTTCTCAACATCATAGTAACAGTACGCTTCATCTCCGGACAGTTCATCAACTTCTGCGTGCCGTTAATCATCATCGGCTTCGTTGCTCCGTCAATCACCAGACTCGGCAGCAACGCTTCAAGAATGCTCGTCCTCGCCCTGACTCTCGCCTATGTCTCATCAATCGGTGCAGCTTTTGCGGCCACGTTCGCAGGGTACTCGATCATCCCGTTCCTGAACATAGTTACGGAGGTTGAGGGTCTCAAGAGTCTTCCTGAAGTAGTCTTCAAGCTCAGCATCCCGCAGATAATGCCGGTAATTTCTGCGCTGTTCCTGTCAATCACCGTAGGACTTGCTGCAGCATGGAACAGAAGCAAGTACATCATCAATGTGCTAGAGGAGTTCCAGAAAATAGTGCTGAGCATCGTAACAAAATTCCTGATTCCTGTTCTGCCGTGGCTCATAGGGACGACGTTCTGCGGACTCGCTTATGAAGGCTCAATCACTAAGCAGTTCCCCGTGTTCCTCGCAATAATCTTAATCGTCATGGCCGGACATTATATCTGGATGGCTCTGCTCTACTTCATCGCGGGCGTGTATTCCGGCAAGAACCCCTTCAACATCATCAAGAATTACGGCCCTGCATACATGACTGCTGTCGGCACAATGTCCAGCGCAGCGACTCTCTCTGTAGCTCTCGAGTGCGCAAGGAAATCTGAGCCTACACTACGCGACGACATGGTCAACTTCGGCATCCCGTTATTTGCGAACATTCACCTCTGCGGGTCGGTAATGACGGAGACATTTTTTGTGATGGCTATCTCTAAGATACTTTACGGAGTTTACCCGACGATGGGCAACATGATTCTGTTCTGCCTGCTGCTTGGAGTGTTCGCTATCGGTGCTCCCGGAGTGCCGGGCGGTACTGTGATGGCATCGCTGGGACTTATTACCGGAGTGCTCGGCTTCAACGAGGCAGGGACGGCGTTAATGCTCACTATCTTTGCGCTTCAGGACTCGTTCGGGACGGCCTGCAACGTTACGGGAGACGGAGCATTGACTTTGATACTCACGGGCTATGCGGAGAAGCACAATATTTCTGCTGAAGGTCTCGATAACATTCTGGGCTAATGCTCACAAAAAGGGACTCCGGGAAAATTCCTGAAGCCCCTTCGCTTTTCTCTTACCGATAATGATACCCCAACGAGAACGTCCGGAACTTCTTGCCGCTGCGCATGAGGACATTTCCGCTGATGGTGTATGCTCCTTTCTCGCGGACTGCCTTGCCCATCCAGTTGCCTTCAAGAGTCTCGAGGCTGTTTCCGCTTCTGGCGAGGACTACGATCCAGTGCGAGGGATTACTCAAAACGATAACATCACCTGCTCTTACCTGACTAAGAGCCTTAAACAGCGTCCCGCTTCTGGGAGAGTCCTTGCCGAAAACATACTGCACGAAATCCGCAGCATACGCACAGCACCCCATACATCCATACTTTGAGAGCTTGGGGTTCTGCGAGCCGTTATAGTTTGTGCCGGGCTGCCATCTAGAGTCTTTGATGAACGCATTAACTTTCTGCACGTACAGCTTGGCAGCGTTGTCTTGGGGGGGAGTAACTTTGCGGACATTTTTTGTCGGAGCGGGCTTTGTCGGAGCGGGCTTTGTCTGCTGTCTAGGCTTTGCAGCAGCGTGCGCGGTCTCTTCCGTAAATGTCATCACTGAAAGCATAATCATCACGGCTAATGCTAAACTCTTTGTCGTCCTTAACATGGGTGTATCTCCTCCGTTTATCTGAATGATTAATAGTATATATTGCTGTGGTGAATATTGCATGAATATGTTCAAGCAGGAAACTCCGGGTTATCCCTGTATATCTTCTGCAGCAGCCTCACAAAATCCTTCACGCATTCCCGCTTTTCGTCTGAATGTGTACAGTGCTAATGTGCTCAGGCAGGAAACTCCGGGTTATCCCTGTACATCTTCTGCAGCAGCCTCACAAAATCCTTCACGCATTCCCGCTTCTCATCTGAATGTGTACACAGCACGCACTTCACCCTCTCCGGACAGTCGAACAATGTCCACGCAAATTCCCCGTTGTGGTCGTTCAGAAAGCCTGGTGCAAGGCATACTCCCTTGTGTGCCGCAATGTTCGTTAATGTCGTCTCGCGGTCGTTGCTGTTGAAGTAGCGGATATTCAGCGTGTCAATCAAGCGGTTCTGCACTGCCTTTAGCTCGGGAGGCGATCCTCCCCCGATCATCAGAGTCCTTCCGGCCAAGTCCTCAGGATGCACAATCTCTCTCCCTGCGAGTTCGTCAGTCTTCTCGGTGATGAGGTATATTCTGCTCTCGAACAGCGGATGAATCTTTATGCCCGGTATGTTTTTCACGTTGTTCTGCCTCGCAAAAAGTATGTCCTCCTCGCCATTCAGGAATGACGACGTGTCATAGAGTGCAAGGAAATGCGGAGTTATTGATATATCGCTGCTGGTCTGCCCGAAAATCTCTATCGCTTCAGGGAGAAAGTATATCGCGCTCCTCATGGGAAGCCCTATCGTGATATTAGTGCGGTAATGCGTGCTGAAGTTCTGCCCCTGTTCTACGGCTCTCTTGAAGTCGTTGCGTATGTTCCTCAGAGTAACGCAGAACTGCTCACCTGCAGGAGTGAGGACTGCTCCTCTTGGCGAACGCTCGAACAGCATAAAGCCTACCTCTGCCTCGATGCTCTTTATCTGGTAAGTCAAAGCGGGCTGTGAGATGTAGAGGTTCTCTGCTGCACGGTTAAAGTTCTTGGTCTTCGCAAGTTCCAGAACGTAATCAATCTGCTTAGTGTCCATGATAAATATTATTGATTGCTAATAGTAACTGTGATTTGTGTATTATATCGTTATCAACTAAGATTGCCTAATCAAATTTTGCAGGAGGTTAATTACTCATGAGGAAATCATTATTGCTGGTCATGGCCGGGCTGTGTCTCGCATCAGTATGTACCGCACAAGAACCGCTGGTGATTCAGGAACAGGGCAGCTTTCTCGTCGGAGGAAGCACTTTGACAGACAACGGAGAGTTCGTGTTCTCTGATCTCTGGAGTCAGTCGGGGCAGACAGCATACGGGGATCATGCTTACGTCTGGTATCAAGTCCCTGTGAACGCAAAGAAGCTCCCGTTAGTGTTCCTTCACGGAGGCGGGCAGTCAAAGCGTACGTGGGAGACGACACCAGACGGACGCGAGGGCTTCCAGAACATATTTCTGCGGAGGGGATTCACGGCGTATCTTGTCGACCAGCCGCGCAGAGGAGAAGCAGGATTCACGTTAGCCTCTGGTGATGCAATGACCCCGATGTACTACGACCGCACGATGTTCACGCTCTTCAGGCTCGGACGCTGGCCGGAATACTACGAGGACTCGCAGTTCCCGCGAGACAAAGCGAGTCTCGAGCAGTTCTACCGTCAGGGAACGCCAAACACAGGCCCTCTCGACTTCAGCGTCGTCGCTGACTCAATTGCTGCACTCTTGGAGAAGACAGGCCCGGCGATTCTGGTTACTCACTCGCAGGGAGGCGGTGCAGGATGGATGACTGTATCACGCACTGAGAACATCAAAGCCATTGTTGCTTACGAACCCGGAGGAAGCCCGAGACTCTTTCCTGAAGGTGAAGTCCCTGAAGCAATAAGCACATCGTTCGGCCTGATTGAGGGCACAGCTATTCCGTTGGAAGAGTTCAGGAAGTTCACGAAGTTTCCGATCGTCATCTTTTACGGCGACCACATCGCAACAGAACCTACCGACAATTACGGCTCCGACCAGTGGCGCGGAGAACTCGCACTCGGGAGAAAGTTTGCGGAACTCGTCAACAAGTACGGCGGAGACTGCACAGTGATTCACCTCCCTGAACTCGGCATCAAGGGCAACACTCACTTTATGTTCAGCGACCTCAACAACATAGAGATTGCCGACCTGCTCTCGAAATGGTTAGCAGAGAAAGGACTTGATAAATGATGAAGGCTTTGCTGGCTATAGCATTGATGATTACTCTTGCATCATCATCACAAGCTCAGGAACTGAAGTACATTGACGCTCCGAAGTTCGAGAGTCAGATTTTCCTGTACGATGAGCACTCTGACGCTGACATCAACTATGAGCAGTGGTACGAGATTCAGGGACGCGGTCAGTTCGTCCGCAACGTGAAAGTCCCGACGCTCATTCCGTACCTTCCAGACGAGGCCAAGTCCAACGGTGCAGCTATCATCATTGCGCCGGGCGGAGCATTCCTGCATCACACTTTCGGGAGCGGAGGCTATGAGGCTGCGGAATGGTTCAAGTCTCAGGGATTCGCGACGTTCATTCTGAAGTATCGTGTTGAGGAGACTCCACGAGATGAAGCAGAATATCAGGCCTATGCTGCCGAGAAGATGGCCGGTTACCGTGCAGGAGGACGAAGCGGCAGTTACGCTCCTGCGACTCCGGATTACGCTTACGAGGACATGAACGCTGCAGTGAAGTTAGTGCGTGAGAGAGCTGCAGAGTTCCGCATCAAGCCAGACAGAGTGGGGATAGTGGGATTCTCTGCGGGGGCATTGATGGCAGTGTACAACGCGGAGAGTGCTCCTGCAGATTGCAAAGCGGACTTCATCGGCTCGATTTACGGCCAGCTCGTGATGCGCGAGATGCCCGACAAGCTCCCTCCGTTGTTTGCGGCTATGTCCTCTGATGATGAACTCTCAGGACAGAGCGGATTTGAGGTAATCCAGGCGTGGCAGAAGAGAGGAGTTGCCGAGCTTCACCTCTACGGACTCGGAGGGCATAACTTCGGGATGGGACATAAGCCGTTCACGAGTTACCTGTGGCCTGAGCAGTTCATGGCGTGGCTTCGGATGCTGAAGCTCATTGACACAGAATAAGTATCATTAATCGTTAATAGGATATGTCAATTTGATGAATCAATCATGCCCGGCTATCATTGTGCCATTCCACAAGAAGGAGAGTATTTATAGATGAAGTATGTGAAACTCGGAAACAGCGGCGTTGATGTCTCGCGTATATGTCTCGGAATGATGAGCTTCGGCAAGCCAGGCAGCGAAAACGGAGTATTCCCTTGGGCAATGGAGTTCGAGGACGCAAAACCGCTTTTCAGGAAGGCCGTAGAGCTGGGCATTAACTTTTTCGACACAGCGAATGTGTATCAGCTCGGCAGCAGCGAGGAAATCACAGGCAAGCTCATCCGCGAGTTCGGCCTCAATAGGGACGAGATAGTTGTAGCTACAAAAGTGAACTTCGAGATGAGGGCAGGAAAGCCCAACGGTGCAGGCTCTTCACGCAAAAACATCATGAGCGAGATTGACCACAGCCTCAAACGCTTAGGACTCGATTACGTAGACCTCTACCAGATTCACAGGCTCGATGCGCTCACCCCGATGGAGGAAATCATGGAGGCACTTCATGACGTTGTGAAGTCCGGCAAGGCGAGATACATAGGCGCGTGCACTATGGACGCGTGGCAGTTCGAGCGTCTCCAGAACATAGCAGAGCGCAATCACTGGACAAAGTTCATCACCATGCAGAATCAGTACAACCTCATCTACAGGGAGGAAGAACACGAAATGATGCCCCTCTGCCTTGACAGGAAGGTCGGCGTGAATCCGTGGAGTCCTCTTGCCGGAGGAAGATGCGCTCACCCTTGGGGGACTCAGACAGCACGCACAAAGATTGATGCAGTCTCGCCTATGGTCTGGACTGACAAGACAGCCGCACAGGATAAAGCCGTAGTCGATAACCTCGAGAAGGTAGCGCGTGAACATGGCCGCACAATGGCTCAGGAGTCGCTCGCGTGGATGCTCAGCAAGCCGTTCATCTGCTCGCCGGTCGTCGGAACTACAAGCGTCAAGCATGTAGAGGAAGCAGCCTCTGCAGTAGATATAGTGCTGAGTGATGAGGAGATCTCTGCCCTCGAAGCTCCTTACGTTGCGCACACAAAGCAGCATGCATTCTAATCATGAGCGTATTTGAGGACTTGCGTAACGGCAAGAGCTACGACATCAGGGACGAGAATTATTTGCGTGAGGCTCACGGAGAAATGAGACGCTGCCGTCATCTGTGCTGGAAGATTAACCAGACTGACCCCTACGACAGAGAAAGCATTATCACTCTCGAGCGAGAACTCTTAGGAGGACTCCCTGAAGGTACGTTCCTGACTCCGCCGTTCCAGATTGATATTGCCTGCTGCATGAAGCTCGGCAGAAATGTCTTCGCCAATCACGGCCTGACTGCTATGTCCATCGGGACAATTATTGTTGAGGACGGCGTAATGTTCGGCCCTGAAGTCGGACTCTTCACGGTGAATCACGAGCCTCACAACATCCGGGTAATCATGACGAAGGAGATTCACATCAAGCGCAACGCATGGATAGGTGCGAGAGTAAATATCCTTCCCAGCGTAACTATAGGCGAGAATGCTATTATAGGCACTGGCTCAGTTGTTACTCATGATGTGCCGGATAACTGCGTCGCTGTGGGAGTTCCGGCCAAGATTGTGAAGGAGGTATAGCATGAGCAAAGATGTAGCCGTATTGTTGGGCATCGGCTCGGGGCTTGCGCGTGCTTCGCGACCGGCAGGCGATAGTTCGCAGAGATTCTTGCGTTATGCTGTGCGGCCGGTCAGGAAAGGAGATATATCATGAGCAAAGATGTAGCCGTATTGTTAGGCACTGGCTCGGGGCTTGCGCGTGCTTCGCGACCGGCAGGCGATAGTTCGCAGAGAGTCTTGCGTCATGCTGTGCGGCCGGTCAGGAAAGGAGATATATTATGAGCAAAGATGCAGCCGTATTGTTGGGGACTGGCTCTATAGGTCAGGCAATAGTCCGCAGAGTCGGGGCAGGAAAACATGTAGTTCTTGCCGACGTTAAGAAAGAAAACGCAGACAGAGCCGCAAAGATTCTTGAGGATGCTGGCTTCGAGACGAGCACTATAGCCGTAAATTTGGGTTCACGTGATGACATTATCGCACTCGTCTCACATGCACAGAGCTTCGGAGCGGTAAAGCACGTGATTAACGCTGCAGGAGTCTCGCCGTCTCAGGCATCAGTTCAGGACATCCTAAAGGTTGACTTGTATGGAACTGCCGTATTGCTTGAGGAGTTCGGGAAGATTATTGCTGACGGAGGCTCGGGAATAGTCATCTCCTCACAGTCTGGCCACAGGTTAGGTGCGCTCTCTGAGGAGGAGAACGAGCAGCTCGCCGCATCACCAGTCGATGAATTGATGACTCTGCCGTTCATTGCGGCAATCACTGATACCCTCAAGGCCTACCAGTACTCGAAACGCTGCAATGTCCTGCGCGTGATGTACGAGGCCACACGCTGGGGAAAACGAGGAGCAACGATTAACTCCATCAGCCCGGGAATAATCATCACACCGTTAGCGAACGACGAGCTTCACGGCCCGAGAGGCGAGGGCTACAGGAAGATGCTTAGTCTTTGTCCTGCAGGGAGAGCCGGGACTCCTGATGAGGTCGGCGACTTGGCCGCGTTTCTGATGAGCGAAAAAGGCCGGTGGATTTCGGGAAGTGATTTCCTGATTGACGGAGGAACTACCGCATCATACTGGTACGGAGATCTGCAGTACCTCAAAGCAACTCACTAATTCACAAGGCCTCCTGAACACCCGGGAGGTCTCTATTCTTACTCTGCACGCCGGATATCTGAACTCGTCCCGTCCTTGAACACCAGATACGCACTCACATAATCAAGATTTGCGTTCTTCATGGTGATGATTGTGCTGCTGCCAGCTCGGACTCTGCATGAAGTATGAGGCTCGTCCGTGTTGATGCCGTACACTACTGAATCAGCTGCATCACTGTTGAGGTATACATTCACTGATGCATTGCCCGCTATTCTTGAGACATACAGCCAATTGCTGCTGATAACAGCCTTCTTGCTGAGGTCTTGACTTAATGTGTCCATGTCATACGAGAATGTAAACGGCCCGTGCTCCTTGTTGTCCTTGTCAAGATATTTCACATCAAGGCGTATCATGCCCTCCAGTCTGTCAGGCTCGATAAACGGATCAGGGAAGCCGTAATCATTGAAGCCCGTAGAGAAATATTCGCGATCCAAGTCCGTCCTGCAGAAGATTTCCTTGATGTCGCCGTAAGACTCACACATCACCCTGAACACTACACGTTTGCCCATGAGTTCAGGCTCGAGAGTCAGGGGATGTTCTTTGCCGAGAGCGAGAGCATTTCCGCCGGGAGTGTAGATGTATCCACCTGAGAGCAGGCCAAGCCCCCAGAAGACGCTCATCAAAGCCGAGACTGCCCCAGCGTCGGAGAGGAGACTCACACGGTATTTCCTCATGTGCAGAAGAATCATGCAGGCACTCAACGCGACAAGAGAGTGTGCAAATATTACGGCCATTACTTCATGCCAGCGTCTCACGATCTCAAAGCTCAGAGCAAACATCACAGTGAAGAGAAGGCCTGTTTTGGGAGTGAGTATCCTTCTGAAGATAAGGGAGAAAATATCTCCTGCACCGAGCCGGGTAATCTCGGGCAGCTTTTCGGCATCGTCTGCTATGAGCGGCAAGTCTGACGTGTATTCGCTGTGAAGTGCTGAGTCCTCCTTCAGGTATTCCCAGAAGCGCATCACTTCTTCTGCGTCGGGAGGATTGCTGCCCCGTCTCGGCTGAATGAATCTGCTGAGGTATTCATCTTCGTACTTGTCAAATATCAGGTCAAATATTCCCTCGTGGTAGGCAGTGATCGTTACGTTGTTGGCGGATTTCGTCTCCTCACTCAGCGCGAGAAGGCGTGAGCACCATCCTAGACTATGCTCCATTCTGTCAAGCACCCGCGAAATTGAGGCCTGACTCCTGCCCATGAGGACGGCAATATCATTCTCCTGCCACAGAATATCTTTGCCCTCACGGAATATCAGCCACCCCATATGAGGAGAACGGGGCATGTATTCTTTCTCGAGTTCCGCCTGTCTGTCCGAACGCTTGCCTGTGAAGTTCTGGTAGCTGTTGATGTAGGCCTGAATGTTTGCGTGAACTGTCATTCTTGCTTCCGTGAACTCCTGAAATCTTTTCTGAAGCAGGAGCATTGTGTTATTACTGAGTCTGAATGATGCCATGAAGTACCTCCTTCTATCAAACGTATTCGATTCTGCGGGAGCTGGTCTGTAAAATCGGGCAAGATTATACATTGATGCGATGGAGGTGTAATGATGGGGATATTGGAAGAGTTATTTTTTTCCGATTCGGAGTACAAGTTCTATCAGGCAAATAAGAGAGCAGAAATGGCGATAAGGACAGCTGAACGAAGGCAGGCTCTTCATATCAGCAACCCTGACGATGCCGCAAAATTTCTTGACGAGTTTATCTCTCAGCTTGAAGCTGGCGGGTCTATCAGAGAGCACAACAGCAAGATGGCAAATGTCAGCTACATTATGCGTTATCTGAACGCCCAAGATAATCGGGAACTGTTCAGGAAATACGACGCATATTTCAGAAGCGGGAACGTGCACAAAAAAATCAAGGAGTCGTATGAGAAGCTTTACCGCGAAATCATCAGCGTTGTTTAGTGAGGAGGCGGACATATGGGACTATTCAGCTTGCTTGATGAGGTTCTCGATTCTGCGGAAGATGTCATCACAGATACTCCGCGTACGATGATTGAGAAGACTCCCGAATTTGCCTCGTTTGTCAGGAATGTTTCCCTGAGTGCAGGCCAGAAAGCTCTCGAACATATAGGCCAGAGTGCAGGGAAAATTGCACGGAGCTGGCTGGATACTTCAGGCACAGCAGGAAACGACAAGGAGTGATGAATCTTGAGCAGACTCAAAGACGGCGATGTAATCCGCGTAAAAAGAGGCATGTATGCGCATTACGGCGTTTATGTCGACACACCGGACGGCGGACATGTCATCCACTACACCGGCACTGAGGGGCACAGCGACTTCAAAGGAGTAGTACGTGAGACTCCGCTGAGTGAATTTCTGGACGGAGATGACGAGTTTTCTGTCTGCAGGTTCGACCATGAAGATTACCCTCACGTTTACTCGGGCACGGAGACGGTCAGGAGGGCACGCGCAAGAATAGGAGAGAGACGCTACAGCCAGCTGGGGCATAACTGCGAACACTTTGCTGTTGAGTGCAAAACCGGCAGAAGCGAATCATCTCAGACAGAAATTTTTGATGTCGGCTCAGTTGTGAAGGGCATATTGTCCGAAGCAGAAGAACTGTTCAGCTTTTAAGAAGGAGTGATGTATATGACCAGTGCAGAAAGCTCGAAATGCAGCGCGATCATTCACACGGCAAGCGTGGCATGTGCAGGCATAGGCGGAGGGTTAGCCCAGCTTCCCGGCTCTGACGCAATACCCATAACGGCAGCTCAGGTAACCATGATAATCAGTCTTGGTAGCGTCTTCGGCAAGAGCATAACGGAGACAGCGGCAAGGGCACTCATCAAGAGCTTGGCCGGTGCATCAGTGGGAAGGCTGGTATCACAATTTGCGTTAGGCTGGATTCCCGGACTTGGCAACGCAATAAACGCTACCACAGCAGCAGGAATAACGGAGACTCTCGGCTGGAACGCTGCCAAGAAATTCGACAGGGAACGCGGATAAAGGGAATCCCCGCTAAGGATGGGGTGAATACATATGATGGACTTGAAAGACTGTAAAGACTTGGTAGGCAATGAAGCTGCTGAACGTATGGCTCATGAGCAGTTCTTCAGAGTCTCGAGACTCCGCGATGAGCAGCGTTATCTGGCTGAAGAGGCCTCAGAGAGACTCCGTGCCGTTTGCGACAGGTTCAGCTCATTCGGAAGCCGCTGGTAACTCCCAACAAAGCACATCCCCCTTTCACTCTACATGAGGAGGGCGAATTTATGATGAGGAGGTCGTATTTATGATAATCATAGAATTGTTAAAATCTGTCTTTCGTTCAATTCGAATAGAGAAGAAGAAAGCTCGATTGATGACAGCTCTTAACATTAACAGTCCTGATGATGCCGCAAAATTCCTTGATAGGGAAATAGCCCGCCTTGAAGCTGACGGAAAACCCGGAGACATGGAATACATCAGCTACGTTATGCTTTATCTGAACGCCCAAGATAATTGGGATTTGTTCAGGAAATATGACGCATACTTCAGAAGTGAGAACGTTTCTAAAGACATTAAGGAGTCATATGAGAAGTCGTACTATGAACTAATCCTTGCCAGGTACGGTCCTTTTTGCATTTTGTGATTCCCGGCAAAGCAAATCCCCCTTCACTCTTCATGAGGGGGGATTATTTATGCGTCTACTCTCCTACTTCCGGAGGCGATTCTCTGACTTCAGCATCAGGACTCTTCAGCAATATCACTCTCTCGCCTTCTCCGACAAGATTATATTGCTCCCTCGCCAAATGCTCCGCTCCCTCCTGAGTCTTGTAGAACGCTACCTTCTCCTTGTAGTTCCTCACACTCTCCCGCTTCTCCTTCAGGACTGCCTCGCTCTTGCCTATTGCCTCGCGAATCTCAGCTATCCTCTCAAGCTCAAACCTGTAATAGCTCACAGTGATAGCCAGCCCCAAGACAGCAAGCGTTATTATGATTAACCGCCTGAACGAAGGCATAACCTGACTCTACATCCTCTCGGGAGCAGTTACTCCCAAAAGCTCAAGGCATGACGCAATCACGCTCTTCACCGCCCGCGCAATGTTAAGCCTGCCAATCCTGATATTCTCGTCCGGCTCATCAAGAATCCTGTTCGTGTTGTAGAACGAGTGAAACACTCCGGCCAAGTTCAGGACGTACCCTGTGAGTGCCTGAGGAGCTAACTCGTCAGAAGCCTCGCGCACAGCATCAGGGTATGACACTAAGCAGTCTGCCAAGTCCCTTGCGTCCTTGCTGTCAAAGATCTCTGCGGGAATGTTGGTGCTGTCCAGTGCCTCGAGATTTCCGCCCCTGCCCGCGAACTCCCGGAGGATGCCCGAGATTCTTGCGTGTGCGTACTGCACGTAGTAGACGGGGTTATCGCTGCCCTGCTTCTTGGCGAGGTCGAGGTCGAAGTCCAGCTGAGAGTCAGAGCGTCTCATCAGGAAGAAGAATCGTGTTGCGTCGACTCCTGCCTCGTCGAGAACGTCCCGCAAAGTGATGAACTCCCCTGCACGTGTCGACATGGTTACGACTTTTCCCCCGCGCAGAAGGTTCACTAACTGAATCAGGAGAACGATGAAGTCATCGGGATTTCTGCCCATTGCCTTAACTGCTGCCTTCATTCTCGCAATGTAGCCGTGATGATCTGCTCCCCACACGTCAATCACTCTCTCGAAGTTGCGGGTTATGAATTTATCTCTGTGATACGCAATATCTGATGCGTAGTACGTCGGGATCCCGTTTGCGCGGATTAACACTCTGTCCTTGTCGTCGCCTATGGTGTCGCCGGTCCTGAACCACAGCGCACCGTCCTGTTCGTAAGCATAGCCCGAAGCCTTCAGCTCATTCATTGCGGAAGAGACGAGTCCGTTTTTGTGCAGGTATCCTTCAGGAAAGAACTTGTCAAAGCTCACTCGGAACTCCTCTAGATCCTTCTTGATGCCGTTCATGATTTTTCCTGCTGCGTAGCTCCTGAAGTACTCGAGACTCTCACTCTCGGGCATGTCCGCAAATTTCTCACCTTCTGCGCTGATTATCTCGCGTGCAAGATCGTAGATGTATGCTCCCTTGTAGCCGTTCTCTGGAAACTCTGACTCCCGTCCCAGAAGCTCAAGATACCTCGCACGTGTCGACCGTCCCAGAGTGTCAATCTGTAGTCCCGAATCATTCACGTAATACTCTCTCTGAACGTCCCAGCCAGTGAACGCAAGAATCCTCGCAACTGCATCACCTACTGCCGCTCCTCTTCCGTGCCCGATGTGCAGAGGCCCGGTCGGATTCGCACTCACAAACTCAACCTGCACACGTCTTCCCTGCCCTAAGTTCACCGCTCCGTAAGATGACCCCTGAGCGAGCACATCACTCACTGCGTCAGCGTAGAACTTCCCCGACAAATACGCGTTCAGGAATCCCGGCCCGGCTATCTCTGTGCTGGTGATTACTTCCTCACTCTTCAGGCTCTCGGCTAACTTCTCTGCTATGTCTCTCGGCTTGGCCTTCAGGGGCTTCGCGAGCCTCATCGCAACATTCGCTGCCCTGTCTCCGTGTCCTTCATGCTTGGGCTTCTCCCACACAGCATCTATGCCATCAGCTCCAAGTGCCTTTACCGCGTCGTTCAGAGCTTCATTCAGTCTCACTATTGCTGTGTTTTCTCCATTCATGTCTATCATTCTCCTATCTCATCTCACCGGTATCTGGCGCGCTGAGAACATCCGCCACTGGTCAAGATGCCGCCTAAGTAATGTCATGTTCCCGCTGGTTACGCTGTTCATGTTCAGCTCAAAACGTGCGTCCGCTATAAGCCTGTGCCTCCTGTTAGTGTAACTCTCAGAGTAATTAATCTTGTCGGGATTCTTGCTGACTTTGTTAGACACCAGAGCTTCAGATGCATTTTTCGGGAAGCCCAGCGTAATATTCTGGTCAATCACGAAAGGAAATGCTATCTCTACAGGAGGTTCATAGCCTCCCAGTTTGCGCATTGCTACCGGCTCAAAGAACGGCAGTATCGCGAGCACTCCCCTTCCTGTTCCGCCAACACCGGGCTTGTTCTCAATGGTAAACGATATTTCAGGTACACCCTTCACGTCCTTGTACTTCACATCTTTGTAGTTCGTCAGGCCGGGAAATAATGATAGCACTGCTCCTCTCGCTGTCCCGTCCGTAGGTGTGTCGCCTAGCATCAGCGCGCTCCATGCTCCGCGAAGAATCACTCTCACCGTCCCGTTAAGGAGTCCGTGTTCACTGAGCCGCAAATCCATCACGGCACTTAAACGGTTATCGCCCGCCTTCGACGAGGGAATCCTCCGAGAGAACACACGCCCTTCACTGCTCACGCTGTAAATCTTTGCTCCTGCCAGCAATGCCGGATCTGTCATGTCGTGAAAATTTACTCCCTTCACTCCCTCAACCTCGAGCACCGGCGAAGTGAACATTCCAGCACACAGAGGAGTAACCTCGTCCGGCTCTATGGGCATCTGCCAGTTCAGTGATGCATTAACTTTCTGCGATGACAGCCAGACTTTCGCGAGCATTATTTTTTCTGCGCGGGTCAGTGCTCCGGAGCTGGGAGTTCTTCTCTGCGAGCCTTCAGCTAACTCAATTTCCGGCTGGCTTCTGAGCCACTCTATCAGCCTCAGTGTTCCTTCATTGCGTGAACGCTTGAAGCCTGATATTGCCTCAGTGTTTGCAGGACGCTTCACTGCTGACTCTGCATCTTTGAGGACGCTCATCACTCCGGAAGTTCCCCGCCTCGTGCTGAAGATTACTCCTGCTCTCTGAAGACGTGCGAGTTCTCCCGACGTGCTGAACGGCTCGAGGTTTATGCGCCTCCACGTGTAGAGAATCTCATTGCCCGAGTGGTCGGTCTCCGGCGATATTGCGTTCGGAAAAGTCCTGTACGCTATTGACTCCGGAGAGTAGACATCAACCACAGACTCCCAGACTCTCAGGTCTTCCTGAAACCAGCACAGGCCTTCAACGCTTAACTGTGATGGCAGATGCTCGTGCCACGACAGCGCAATAATGAACGTCTCCGGCAATCCCTGCTGCGAGATGTTCACCCGGATAACTCCGGCCTCTGTGTCTTCCTCCGGCTCTGCTTCCGCAATTTCGGCCAAGCTCGTGAAGTCGTACACGCTCGCTTCAAGGACTCGTGCTGTTCCGTCTGCGGGAATTGGGATGTTCCAGTTCAGCCATTTGCCGGCGAGTCCTCTCCGGCCGAGAATGACGTATAGCCGAGTTGTCTCTATGCCTCCTGACTCTGAGCGCGATATGACGGAATGCTTGAGCCAGATTATCCCGCTGGCCTCCGGATAAGTTGTGAAGTCCGGGTTTACCTGCTTCATTCGGGAGAGGCTGTATTCGGGAGCTTCTGTGAGCGTGAACCTGTCCGTGAACTTGAGGTGCGGAGGAAGGAATCTCGCCATGCTGTTATCATCTGATGAGGCGTTGAGGCTGTACCTCCCGAGCGGGATTCCGCCTGATGCGGGAGACACGCACGCTAGCAGCATCACCAGCAGCAAAATCTTACGCTTCACTGTTACAGCCCCCTTCCATGACAGTACTTATACTTCTTTCCGCTTCCGCATGGGCACGGGTCATTGCGTCCGACTTTGGCGGCTTTGCGGGTGTAAGGATTACCCTCCTGTTTCCCCCCTAAGCTAGGGGGGGCTATGGGGGGTCTTTCTCCCGGGCGTTCGAGCGTGAGTCTGCGTTCTCTCTGTGCACGTTCGCTCATCACGCGGACTCTGAATACCTGTTCCGTGAAAGTGTCCTTGACTCTCTCCATCATGTCGGTGAAGAGGTTGTAGCTCTCGAACTGGTACTCGATAAGCGGATCTTTCTGGCCGATTGCACGCAGGCCGATTCCACGCCTGAGTTCGTCCATGCCTAAGAGATGCTGCCTCCATGCAGAGTCTAAAGTGTTGAGGAGGATATGTCGCACAATCGTACCCGCGAGGTCTTCGGGAGCACCTTCTGATTCGGAGTTGATGGCTGCAATCTTGGCCTCATAGCGCGACTTCACGCCGTCAAGTATTTCTTCTCTCATGCCCTCCATGCCGAGCCGGGTATCCACGTCTGCAATTTTGCCCTCTGCTCCCTGCCCGAAGAGTGCACGTAATCTTGCCGCTGCACGTTCGCCTTCAGCCTCTCCGCCCTCTGGAAAATACTTGTCGAGAATCCCGTTCACCACACCGTGAACAACGTCCCAGCCATATGCGGGCATGTCTTCAGCAGGAGTCGTGAGGATGTCGGCGCGTTCTGCATAGATAGCTTCCCTCTGCTGGTTCATGACGTTGTCGTAAGCTAAAAGCTGCTTCCTGATGTCAAAGTGCATTTCCTCTACTTTCTTCTGCGAGTTCTCGATTATCTTACTCAGCATTGATGACTCGATAGCTTCACCGTCCTTGAGACCGAGTTTTCCCATGATGGGCTGGATCCTGTCAGAGCCGAAAAGCCGCAGCAGGTTATCCTCAAGCGACAAGTAGAAGCGTGAACTTCCCGGGTCTCCCTGTCTTCCGGAGCGTCCGCGCAGCTGGTTATCGATACGCCGAGATTCGTGGCGTTCCGTGCCGATGATTGCGAGTCCTCCGAGCGAGGCTACTTTGTCGTGTTCCTCCTGAGTCGCTGGGTTGCCTCCGAGCATGATGTCTGTACCTCTTCCGGCCATGTTCGTAGCTACGGTTACTGCTCCCTCGCGTCCTGCCTGAGCAACTATCTCTGCCTCTTTCTCGTGATACTTTGCGTTGAGGACATTGTGAGGAATTTTGCGGGCTTTGAGGAGCTTGCTGACACGTTCGGAGTTCTCAATTGACGTTGTGCCGACGAGTACGGGCTGGCCTTTCTTGTGCATTTCCTCTACTTCATCAGCTACGGCCTTGTACTTCTCGTGCTCGGTTGCGTAAATCACATCAGGATTATCAACGCGAATCATCTGCTTGTGCGTCGGAATGCTCACGACCTGGAGGCCGTAAATCTCCTTGAACTCTTCGGCTTCTGTGGCTGCTGTACCTGTCATTCCGGCTAACTTCCTGTACATCCTGAAGTAATTCTGCAGGGTGATTGTCGCCAGAGTCTGACTCTCTCTGCCGACCTTTACGCGCTCCTTAGCCTCGATAGCCTGATGCAGTCCGTCAGAGTATCTCCGCCCTATCATGAGCCTTCCTGTGAACTCATCTACTATTATTACCTCTCCGTCCTTCACGACATAGTCAGTATCCTTCTTGTAGAGCCTGTGAGCCTTGAGAGCCTGCACTATTCTGTGAGCGAGTTCCGAGTGTGCAGCGTCAGAGAATAAGCCGGGCATTTTGAGGTAGTCCTCGCATTTCTGGATTCCCTGTTCCGTGAGGGAGATGGAGCGTTCTTTCTCGTCCTTCTCGTAGTCAGGGCCTTCGTGGAGAGTCCGGGCGGCGTTGTCGGCCTTGATGTAGAGTTCTGCGTCGTCGTCGCTCGGGCCGGAGATGATGAGAGGGGTGCGGGCTTCGTCGATGAGGATAGAGTCGACCTCGTCAACAATGCAGTAGTTGTGTCCGCGCTGAACCATCTCTGAAGGGTGCATGACCATGTTATCGCGGAGGTAGTCAAATCCAAACTCGCTGTTAGTGCCGTAAGTTATGTCGGCCTGATAAGCAGCGATTCTCTCTTCCGGCGGCATGTAGGGATAGATGACTCCGACGCTGAGGCCGAGAAAATTGTAGATGGGACTCATCCACTCTGAGTCTCGCTTGGCTAGGTAGTCATTCACGGTAACGAGATGCACGCCTTCACCCTTCATTGCGTTTAGGACTACTGCGAGAGTAGCGACTAATGTTTTGCCTTCACCGGTCTTCATCTCTGCGATTCTGCCGTCATGGAGAGTCATTCCTCCGACGAGCTGAACGTCATAGTGCCTGAGTCCGATTGTGCGTTCGCTTACTTCACGGACTATTGCGAAGACTTCGGGCATTATGTCGTTGAGGTCTGCGGGCATTTCTTCATCCTGCACCTGAGACTTCAGCTCCATGAAGCGGGCCTTTATCTCCTCATCAGTCATTGCGTGAACGTTATCTGTGTAACTGTTGATTATGTCTGTAAGGCCTGAATATGTCTTAAGTGCCCTGTCGTTAGGGTCGAGGCCTAAAAATTTTCGTACATTGTCAAATATCATAGTGTCTCCTGAAAAAATAAGTTTGCGTGAAAGATTATCATGAATTGCCTTATCCTACACGCGCAAAAGGAATGACCCTGCAGATTCATAGTGTGCAGGAAAATTTGTCTTGACTAGTTTTCTGTTATGCTTCGGGGAAGAACTCTAACACTTCATCATCAGATGCGTGCTGTGTCTCAGAAAAGAACGTATTGCGCTGATAATCTCCCGGCAAATCCGATGTCCTGTCCTGTTTTGTGCCAGTTTCGCCGTTGCCTCGTGCTTCGGGGAAGAACTCTAACACTTCATCATCATGCGTCTGCTGACTCTCAGTGTCCGCCGCTTCTGCAGAACGTATCGCTCTGATAACCTCCCCATACATATCCAGCAAAGCCGGTGTCCTGTCTCGTATCATGCTAATATCCTCATTATCGGAAGCCTCTTCAAGCTGTGCGCACAGTTCAGAAAGTTTTGCTGCTCCTATCATTCTTGATGAACTCTTGAGCGCATGAACAACTATCCCATAACGCTGGCAGTTCTGGGATGCACAGAACTTCTTAATAGCATTAATCTTTTCGTCGGAGCTGGTAATGTATTCACTCAGCAGTGTGCGGTACAGCTCTTTATCATTCTGGGAATATCCAAGTCCGGCCTCAATATCAATCCCGCTCTCAGCAAGTTTCGTGAAATCATCAGCCGGTTCATCCGGAACTTTGCCGTCAACTTCATTTATCCTGATAATCTTTTCTGGCGGAAGGTGCTTAAGCAGCATTTTCTCAAGTGCTGCGCTGTCTATCGGCTTCGTCAGGTAGTCCGTGAATCCTTCTGACAAATAGCGTGCCCTAGCTCCAAGAATCGCGTCGGCAGTCAGGCAGATTACAGGCGTGCTCTGGTCAAACACTCGAATCCTGTGAAGTGCCTCCGTCCCGTCAACATCAGGCATTCTCTGATCCATGAGAATCAGGTCATATGATCGTTCACCCGCAAGAGCAACAGCCTCTTCACCTCCTGATGCTGTGTCAATCTTGATCTCAGTCTTCTTCAGCAGACCCATAGCCACAACAAGGTTGAAGTGCGTATCGTCAACTATCAGTATATGCGCGCCGGGAGCTTTGAATAATTCGTGATAGTGTTCTTTGTTGATTATGCTCTGCTCGAACTTCTTGCGGAAATTTCCTACAGGCTCGCACGAAATAACTTTTTGGGGAATCGTCAGCGTGAACAATGACCCTTTGCCGTATTCACTCTCTAAATCAATGTGCCCTCCCATTTTTCCGCAGAGAAGCTGAACTATCGCCAGCCCTAATCCTGTGCCCTCAATGGTGCTGTTGTGCTCAAGGTTAGCCCGCTCAAAACGCCTGAAGATTTTAGCGAGGTCTTCTTTCTTGATGCCTATGCCCGTATCCCTGACGGTGATTTTCAGCAAGAGAATATCTCCGGGCTTGATGCTGTCATGATTCCCGCTGCTTACAGAGAATGACACGCTCCCGTGCTCTGTATACTTGACGGCGTTCGTCAGCAGGTTCTGTATTATCAGCCTCATTCTCAGTTCATCCCCGAAGTAGACATCAGGGAGAGTTTCATCAACGTCAACGTAAAATTCCAGATCCTTAGATTTTGCTCTGAGTGCTGACATGCTGCTTACATCATTGAGCACGGAACTTAGCTTATATTTTGTCTCCACAAGCTCAATTTTCCCCGCCTCAACCTTTGAGAAGTCCAGTATCTGGTTAATCAGTGAGAGCAGATTATTTCCGGCGTTCTCAATGTCTCCGGCACTCGACGTTATGTTGTCGATGATGGTGATACACTCTGAGTTTCCGCTGAGGAGTTCACGTACTTGCTGGCAGTCGCGCAAGATTATTGTGTTCATGCCGAGCACTGCATTCAGCGGAGTCCGTATCTCGTGGGACATACTCGCCAGAAACTCACTCTTGGCGTGATTGGCTGCACGTGCCTCATCTCTTGCGGCCTCGAGTTTCTTCTCATAGAGCATCTGATTCAGAATGTTTAAGTGGTACTCGATCATGATATACGCCGTGTTCAGCGAGACGACCAGATACAGGAACGGGAAGCGGTCAAGAAACATCTTAGGGTACACGTCCTCCATATATGTACGAAGCGGTGTCCAGTACATAATCATGTAGAGAAGAGTCATGTAGCACGAGCTTAATATTCCCAAGCGCACCCCGCAGAGATAGCAGACTACCAGCGGGAAAAGCAGCGTCCAGTGAGCCGCAAAGCCATTTTTAGCAAAGACAGCTATATTTGTGCAGACCAAGAGGGAGAGCAGAGTGCTTACACCAGCGACTAACTTGCGGTCTTTCTTGATGGCGGCAAAGTAGAAGATGATGAAGTGAATGATGCTATAAACTACGCAGCTCAGGGCAAACTCCCGCATAGGCGTAAACATGTAGTTAACCGCCCCGAACAGCGACGGTATTTCCATGATGACCGCAAGGCTGGCAATGGTCTTAAGGTTACGTTTGCAGCGTTCATCATCATCATAAATTGAGATTCCGAGAAGCCTCCAGACTGCTTTAATGCGGTTAATCATCACAAGCCCTCCCCGAAAATATTCACAAACTTTTACGCTTCGCCAGTCATCTTCAGCAATATATCAGCAAATTTCGGGTCTAACTGCGTGCCGCTGCATTTAGCTATCTCGTTCCTGATGTCGCCATGCGAGAATCCGTCTCTGCTGCTCAGTGTGTCATAGGCATCTGCTGCAGCTATTATCCGTGCCTGCTCAGGGATGTGCTCTCCAGATAAGCCGTCAGGGTAACCGCTCCCGTCGAATCTTTCGTGATGATGCTTGACTGCGGACGCTAACAAGGGCTTTTCCTTGATGCTCGCGAGAATCTGGGCACCGATTACGGGATGTTCTTTGACTCGTGCGCTTTCCTCATCAGTGAGGCCGCCAGACTTCTGAAGTATAGAGTCGGGCACTCCGATTTTGCCGACATCATGCAGAAGTCCCATAATGTAGATTTCGTTCTGCTTCTGCTCATCATAGCCGTAACGTCTGGCTATTTCTTTGGCGTATTCTGCAACGCGTCCCGAGTGTCCTTTGAGGTGAACATCTTTTGCGTCAATAGCTGCCGCCAGTGCTGAGACGACATGCACAAAGAGTTTGCGGCTTTCTTCTGTCATGACTGCGACCTCATGGGCTAAATTTCTCTGAAGACGCACTAAATCTATTATGTGCCGTGCTCTCAGGACGAGGACTTCGGGCACAAAAGGTTTCTTGATGAAGTCCATAGCTCCGAGAGAGAGTCCCATAGTTTCAGCTTTCTGTGATTCGTCTGCAGTCAGGAAAATCACGGGAAGGTCTTTGCCCTTCTCGCTGGCCCGCAATGCCTTCAATGTCTCATAGCCGTTCATGTCTGGCATCTTTATATCCAGCAGACAGAGATCCGGGACTTCTTTAGTCTCAATGTATTCGAGCAGTGCTTTTCCGGACTTGAGGGCAGTTACTCGCATTCCGTTTTTGCTCATGACGTTTCCGGCCATCATCAGATTTGCGACATCATCATCAACTACGACGATCCAGTACTTAAAATCAGACATATTCTCCTACCTCCTTTCTGGATTATGCGGGGCTTCAGCGGGTGATAAAAAACTGCACACCGCCTCAGCTATCGGGCACGTATGCAGAAATTATAGAACGTATGCTGAGAATGATACAGCCTAAAGACTCTCTCTGTTCTCCCAGATAACGCTCCCGGCCTGACACGCCGGGCAGAAACAATATTTGCCTCCTGCTGCCTTGAACTCGCGCCCTTTCTTGGCCATTCCCGCAGCAGCTTCTTCACCGAATACTTTCTTGCCCATCTCTGACTCCGCAAAGCCGATAGTCTCGTCAATCGTGCTCACTGTCTCCTCGAGAGCCCTTAACTAAAGCGTCTGCGCCGACCTTGTCCTGAGCCTTGAGGTATGCTTCTGCTGCTGCCTTGAGTTCAGGGTTGCACATTGGAGCTGCTATGAGTTCATTTACTTTCGTGATAATTTCCTGCTTGTTCATAATTTGACCTCCTGAAAGTTTACGTATATTATGCCACAAAAATTACTGATTCTGTGATAAGTAGTAGTGAAGATATTTTTACGGGGAAGGATATATTTTCATCATGACAATCAAAATAGGAGTTATAGGCGTAGGGCATTTGGGACAGCATCACGCAAGAATATACACAGAACTTCTTGACGCTAACCTCGTCGGAGTAGCAGACAGTGATTTATCTCGTGCACAGCTCATAGGTGAACACTTGGGCGTTCAGGCTTACTCATCGCTCGAGGAACTCATCAGGCGGAAGCATCCTGACGCAATCTCGGTAGTTGTCCCGACGAGTCAGCATTACGCCATCGCTAAGACAGCTCTCGAGGCCGGGATTCATGTCCTCGTCGAGAAGCCGGTAACTATTCGTCCTGAAGAGGCAGGAGAACTCTTAGACATTGCGGCTAGGAAGAATCTGGTGCTTCAGGTCGGACACATTGAACGCTTCAACAGTGCCATACGCTACATTTCAGGCATTCAGTGCAGGCCGGTATATCTTGACAGCCGCAGAACATGCCCATTCACCGGCAGGATTAATGATGTAGGCGTTGTGCTTGACCTCATGATTCACGATATTGATATTGTTATGTCGCTGGTGAACTCACCGATTACACGCATTGCTGCAACTGGAGCATGTGTCTTCACTGACTATGAGGACATTGCGGACGCACAGATAACGTTTGAGAACGGAGTGCTGGCACATATTCTTGTGAGCAGGTGCGCAGAGAAGAAGTGCAGGCAGCTCGAGATAGTGGAACGTGAACGCCAGATTACCATTAACTACGAACAGCAGACAGTGCAGATTTCACGCTGCGTAACTAACTCTGACGGCCAGGTAGAGATAAGAGAGACACCTGTTTTCCCGAAGAGCGAGCCTCTGAAACTTGAACTTGCAGATTTTGTGAGGTGCGTGAAGGAGAAGGGGAAGCCTATAGTCGGAGGCAGTGAGGGCAAGAGAGCACTTGAAGTAGCTGTTGAGATACTGAGGCAGATTCACGAAGGGAACACACAGCAGAGCATCAAGAAGGCTTGTTAGAGTCTAAGTCGTCAAGTATTTCTGATAGACTGCTTCGTAAGGCAGGTATGTCTTTCATCAGGGTATTCTACACGATGGAGTGGTCTATTCTGTCATAATCATGGGCGTGTATATTCCTCATACCCTTTATTGCACGCCAAGTGATGCCGGGATTGGCTCTTGCGGCCTCTTCAGAGACTCTCCCGGCTAGTTCGTCTATCTGTATAAGGCACATTCCGCACGAATACTGAAATGCTATCTCTGTCCTGTACCTCAGAAAGCTGTTGTCATACTGTTTCATCAGTGCACAAATATCATCACAGTACTTGAGCATCCTTCTGATAATGTGTTCGTCCTTGTCATTCAGCTTCATACAGCGTTATCCTTTCCTTAGTGATTGCGTCAAGAAAATCTTTGTCCTCTATTCCGCTCGTAACTACATCAACATGACAGCCTAACGCATCTTCAAGGTCATTCACGAACGAGAAATAGTCTATCAGCCCGCAGAGTCTCCCTCTGTCTATGAGAATATCAACATCGCTTGCATCGTCAGCCTCTCCTCTTGCGTATGACCCGAAAAGGCTTACACTTCCCACGCCGTAAAACTTTGCTACAGGTATTATTTTTTGCTCTATGTCGCGAACTTTGAACATCATTTGCTGCCGCCGAAGTAATTATCCGGCATCATTTATCACCTCTCAAAAAGTTTGTGCACATTATTCTACACTACGCATATAACTTCCCCGCTATAGTGATAAACTCCCTCGCATACGACGACAAATAGCTTCCCTTCCTGTGCGCTGCAACAAAATCGCTCATCACTTTTCCGTCTCCGAAGCTGTACGTGTCTATCTCAGGAGTCGGAGAGTGCCACTTCAGATGCGACTCGAAGATAAACGATACTCCCCACCCCTGCTCCGTAAGGCTCATCACTGCGGGCATGTTGTTAGTCGTAATGGAGTTGCTCAGATCCAGCCCCGCCTTCTTCAGCCAGTAACGCGAAATCTGCCCCGTCCTCTGCTCGGGACTCAGGAGAATCAATCTCTCGTCCTTCAGTGCGCAAAGCTCTATGTGCCCCTTCCTAGCCGAAGACTTCACGGGGTGATTCCGGCACGTACACACCTTCAGCTCCTCGCGAGCAAGAGTCTCGTACTCTATGTGCGTATTCTGTTCATGAGGCTTGCTGTAGAATGCCAAATCTATATCTCCATCAAGAAGCCGTTTATCTATCATTGCACTTGTCCCCTCGAAAATATTTACCTTCACGTGAGGGTACTTTGCGTTGAACTCAGGAAGAGTCTTCGGGAGGACATATGCACACCTCATGTTAGGCAGACCTATATTCAGCACGCCAATATCACGCTTGATGATGTCCGCAAGCTCAGAATCCAGGCTCGCCTTCGTGTCAAGAATCGTGTGCGCGTATTCCAAGTAACGCTGTCCGGCATAAGTGGGGATATATTTTCTGTCCGCACGGTCAAAGAGCCTGAGACCTAATTCTTCTTCAAGGCCGGAAAGAAACTTGCTGAGTCCCGGCTGGCTGATGTACAGTGCCTCTGCTGCTTTCGTGATATTCTGGTATTTCGCTATTGCCGTGATATACGATAACTCCCTGAAGTCCATTCATTAACCCTCCTTAGCATTTCTGCGAGTTATGCACTTGATAATCAACGAGTATTTCATAATTTTACCCCTTTGCTGTATTCTTTACCCATCACATAAATTCCAGACACAAAATTTACAAATAATGGAGGGTAAAACAAGATGACAGCCGTAAAGAAGCTGCCGGTAACTATTATGCGCGGCGGCACCAGCAAAGGAGTCTACATTCTCGAGACAGACATGCCCGCAAATCATGACGAGTGGGAGCCGTTACTGCTCCGTCTCATGGGAAGCCCGGACGCAAAGCAGATCGACGGACTCGGAGGCTCTTACTCCGTAACCAGCAAGGTAGCCATCATCAAGAAGTCCGCTAATCCTGACGCAGATGTCGACTACACGTTCGCGCAGGTCAGCGTAGATAAGCCCCTCGTCAGCTACAAGGGCAACTGCGGAAATATCTCCTCCGGTGTCGGGCCTTTCGCCATCGAGAAGGGATTAGTTGAGGCCAAAGACGGAACTACTACAGTCCGCATCTTCAACACCAACACCAACAAGATTATTGCGGCAGACGTGAAGACTCCCGGCGGACAGGTCGAGTACTCGGGAGATTTCGCAATCGCAGGAGTCCCCGGCACTGCATCACCCGTAAAGCTCAAGTTCGTGAATCCTGCGGGCACTCTCGGAAAAGGCCTGCTCCCCACCGGCAACGTTGTGGACACTCTAGACGTTCCGGGCTTCGGCCAAGTTCAGGTGTCAATAGTTGATGCAGCTAATCCGTTAGTGTTCGTGAAGGCAAAAGATATCGGCCTGACCGGCAAGGAGCTGCCCGACGAGCTTAACGCAAAGCCAGAGATGTTAGAGCTTCTGGAGACAATAAGAGGTCTAGCTGCGCAAAAGCTAAACCTCATTGACGACTACAAACGCTCTGCATGGGACACTCCAGGAATCCCCAAGATGACATTTGTTGCAGAGCCTGACGACTACACCACTCCTGACGGCAAGGCAATAGCTAAGAGTGATATTGACCTACTCTCAAGAATGATGAGTATGCAGAAGCCTCATCCATCCTACGCAATGACCGGCGCAATGTGCACAGCAGCAGCAGCAGTTACACCCGGCTCCATCGTGAATCAGGTGCTCGCTCCCAATGCTGACACACAGTTTATCCGCATCGGCCATCCTGCAGGAATCTTAGAGTGCGGAGCTGACTTCACCCTCAAGGACGGAGAGAGTGTGCCGGAAGTTCAGGACACGTTCGGCTTCAGGACTGCCAACCTGTTAATGGAAGGCACAGCGGCAATAAGGCTATAACTTTTTCACAGGAGGTATATAGATCATGCAGGAATATTTGCCAATAATCTCACTAGTAGTTCTTGCTGTAGTCGTAGCTGTAGGCTTCATCAAGAAAATTAACTTGGGCTTCTTCGCTCTGGGTATTGCGTTCGTGTTAGGCACTGTCGGCGGAATGAAGGCATCACAGATTACCGCAGGCTTCAGCTCCTCAATGTTCGTGACTCTCGTAGGCGTTACCTTCATGTTCGGAATGGCCAGCCAGAACGGTACGCTCGAGCTGTTCTCAAAGAAGGTAGTTGCTCTCGTCGGCAAACACACAGTACTCATCCCGATATTGATGTTCGTGCTTTCGGCGTTCATCTCAGCTATAGGGCCAGGACACATAGCAGCAGGAATCCTTATGACGACGTTCGCAATGTACTTAGCGTTCGAGATGGATATTAACCCTATGGCGACCTCACTTTACGCAAAGTTAGGAGCTAACGCAGGGTGTGCATCAACGTTATCTATCACCGGCATTCTTGCAGCACAGCTCTCTAACCCGATGGGATATTCAGGCTTCGGGCTTCACCTCTTCCTCTCGACGCTGCTATCAGGCTTCGTGTTCACCTGCGTAGTCTACATTCTCTATAAGGGCTATGCTGTCAAGGCAGATAACCCTCTGAAGTGGTCAGAAATTCCGGCATTCAACAGGGAGCAGAGGATCACAATAATAGTTATAGCGATCGTAGTAATCTGCTGCATAGGCTTCAAGCTCGACACCGGATTATTCGCATTCTTGGCTGCGAGCGTGTTAATCCTCACCGGCTGTGCTGATGAGAAGAAGGCAATCAAGGGTATTCCTTGGGGAACGCTGGTATTCATCTGCGGTGTTGGTGCGCTCGTGAACGTAATTAACAAGCTCGGAGGAATAGCTTTAGTGTCCGACTATCTGAAGAGCTTAATGACGAAGGACACAGCTACGCCGATAATGTCAGCGACTTCCGGAATACTCTCATGGGTAAGCTCGACGACCGGAGTAGTTATGCCGGCACTGCTCCCGATTGCGGACAATGTGGCGCAGACGTTCGGAGTGAGCTATGTTGAGCTGATGAGCGCGATAGTAGCTACGTCATTTGCAGCAGCGATAAGCCCGTTATCGACCGGAGGAGCAATCATAATGTCATCCTACAGTGCGAGCAAGGAGACGACGACGGAAGAGATGAACAACATGTTCAAGACGTTGTTCCTGCTGAGTGTGGCGAACGTATTAATCAATGTATTAATGTCATGGTTAGGGGTGTTCAGCTTAGGGCATTTGTTCTACTAGGCGGCGCAAATAGAGTAAGGTTAGTGATTGGGTATAACTTTATCCCTCCGGCTGTTATGGCTGGGGGGACTTTTTGTGTGCGAAGGCATAGTGAAGAGGTGAGCTTAGAGAATGTGAGCGGGTTATTTGCTGTGATGATGCTTGCTGAGATGTTATTTAGCATGAAAATGTGAAGAGGGCATGAAAAAATGCAATGTGTGCTATAATTACCTCCAATTCAAAATATCGTTAAACACATGGCTTTCGAGCACATGGCTATTAGTCGTGTCTAATAGTCTTTAACCTTGCTAGTTGCGCATTATACCATAAGGCAAGGAGCGTTGTATGGTCATGTGTATATTGTTGTACACTCACAAACTTTATCAGGAGGTATATTCATGAAGAAACTATTATGCATTATGTTGTCCTGTCTAGTGGTGCTGTCTTGTGTTCCGTGTTCGTGGGCGGACTATGACAACGAGGGCCGGGACGGTTTCACGGAAGCAGGAGCGTATCTCATCGACTCGATCGACGACCTGAAGCTCTTGCGCGATAGAGTGAACGCAGGGACAGAACCGGAGAACAGGTACTACAGGCTCGAGATCGATATGAACCTCACGCAGGAGACGAGCTGGGAGCCAATAGGTTACGTGAATCCGTTCAAGGGGCATTTTGACGGCAATAATCACACGATATACGTGAACATAAGCAGGTTCGGCAGTTATCGAGATTACGACACCGATGATTGGTACAACCACAGAGCAGGTATATTCGGCTGGGTATCATCAAGCGGTTATGCTGTCAAGAATCTCAAACTTAACTCTACCCGAATGGCAGCAACATATGTAGGCGGCATAGCTTATGGCTTAAGGGGAGGTACTATTGAGAACTGTCATGTTACCGGAGCATTAGGTCATCTCAATGATAGAGGCACAGCGAGTGATTCAAATAATGCGGGAGGCATTGTCGCGGAAATGTACGGCGGGACTGTGCGTAACTGCACGTTCAACGGAACAGCTTATGCATATGCAGCGGCGGGAGGCATTGCAGCAGAAATGTACGGAGGCAATATCGAGAACTGCGAAGTTCTGAGCAACCTCAGATATACTTTCAACCCGCAACAATGAAAGAGACATTTCTTATTCCGGCGGCATTGCAGGATATGCTAACATTGCGCTCACCGATGCCATAAGGAACTGCAACTTTAACGGAACTGTTCAGTCAAAAGCAAGAAATTGGTATAACGATGTCTACACCAGCAACACCAACATCTACGCTGGAGGCATAGTCGGCTACCTAACAGGCGGGATTCTCCAGAACAATCACGTCCTCTCGGAAGCCTTCGTCTTCTCAGACTACACAGCAGGAGGCATAGCAGGCAAAGCAGAATCCGGCTCAACAATTGAGAGCAACGATACAGCAGTCGGAGCACGCGCACAGGCCAACGGCGAGGCAATCGGCGGAATCGTCGGACTCCTCAACGTCGGAACGGTCAAGGGCAACACCTCATACACTGCCCTCACCGGCACAGCAACTCATCACGGCGGAGTCATCGGCAAGCTCGAGGGCACGACGGCCACCATTTCCGGCAACAAGTACAACGGAGCAGAACACGGGATCGGCTTCGACGCATCAGGTTTCCCGAGCGAATTAGGCTGTGAACGCATAGGTGCAGTAATCTCCATCACAACAAGTTCACCGCTTCCTGCAGCTAACGCCGGACAGTCCTACTCCCAGACTTTCGCCTCTGACTCCGAAGAGACTCTCTCGTGGACTCTCGTCTCCGGAGACCTCCCTTCAGGCCTGACGCTCAACGCATCAACAGGCACGCTCTCGGGCACGCCGACAACTGCAGGAACATTCACCTTCACCATCGGAGCAGCAGATCAGTACTCCAGAGCAAGCAAGATATTCACGCTCACAGTGAACCTCGTCATCACCACTGACTCGGCTCTCCCGAACGGCACAGTCGGTACATCCTACTCCCAGACTCTCAGGGCAGCAGGTGCAAGCTCCCTCACGTGGACCCGCACATCAGGTTCTCTCCCTGCAGGACTCACGCTTAATGCTGACGGCACAATCACCGGCACTCCTACAGCTTCAGGGACTTCTGACTTCACAGTTCAGGCGGGCGCGGGCAATAACATTACAGCGACTAAGGCCTTCAGGATTACCGTTGACCCTGCACAGGCTATTAACATCACGACTACGTCTCTGCCATCGGGCAAAGTCGGCACATCGTACACTGCGACTCTCGCATCGAGTACTTCCGGCGTAACTTGGTCGGTGAGTGCAGGATCGCTTCCTGCGGGACTCTCGCTCAACGCAAGCACAGGGACTATCTCCGGGACTCCGACGAGCGCGGGGACTTCAACGTTCACGGTGAGGGCAGTGAAGGGTGCAAGCTCGGGGACTCGGCAGTTAAGCATCACGGTAGCTCAGGCTGACGCAATCAACATAACGACAACTTCTCTTCCGTCGGGCAAAGTCGGCACATCGTACACTGCGACTCTCGCGTCGGGCACTTCCGGCGTAACCTGGTCAGTGAGTTCGGGATCGCTTCCTGCCGGACTCTCGCTCAACGCAAGCACAGGGACTATCTCCGGGACTCCGACGAGCGCAGGGACTTCAACGTTCACGGTGAGAGCAGTGAAAGGCGCAAGCTCGGGGACTCGGCAGTTGAGCATCACGGTAGCTCAGGCTGACGCAATCAACATAACGACAACTTCTCTTCCGTCGGGCAAAGTAGGCACATCGTACACTGCGACTCTCGCGTCGGGCACTTCCGGCGTAACCTGGTCAGTGAGTTCGGGATCGCTTCCTGCCGGACTCTCGCTCAACGCAAGCACAGGGACTATCTCGGGGACTCCGACGAGCGCAGGGACTTATACGTTCACGGTGAGGGCAATGAAGGGTGCAAGCTCGGGGACTCGGCAGTTGAGCATCACGGTATCTCCTGCAGACACAGCAAGCACAACGATAACCATCACGACGGCGAGTCTTCCTTCGGGAACTGTAGGCACTAGCTACAGCGCACAGCTCGCATCTTCTGTGAGCAATGCCTCGTGGTCAGTGAGTGCAGGAAATCTCCCCGCAGGACTCGCACTCAGCACTTCAGGCAGAATCTCGGGAACTCCGACAGCTCAGGGGACGTTCAGCTTCACGGTCAGAGCAGCGAGCGGTAATGCTTCAGGCACTCGGGCATTGAGCATCACGGTAAATGCTGCGTCGCTCACGATTACGACAACTTCTCTGCCGTCGGGAACAGTCGGCGAGGCATACAGGCAGACTCTTCAGGCAAGCGTATCGGGCGTAACATGGTCGGTGAGTTCGGGGAGTCTTCCTGCGGGACTGAGTCTCGAGAGCACGACAGGCATAATTTCCGGGACGCTCTCTCAGGCTGGGAGCTACACATTCACTGTTCAGGCGAGAAGTGCTTACGCGAACGCAACGAAAACCTTTACTGTGAACGTAACGAACGCTGACGGGACGACTGGCAACGCAGGGAGTTCATCAGGAGGCGGAGGCTGTAATTCCGGACTGGGGATTTTCGGAGCAATAATTTTTTACTTGCCCGGCGTGGTGTGTATTCTCAGGCGGAAATAGCAATATACTTCTTTATCTCCCTCTGTCATAATGGCAGGGGGATTTATTCTTTCTGGAGGTGCATTAATCATGAAGTCTGTCAAGAAATTTTGCGGAGTGTTATTAGTCGGAGTTTTGGGTGCTGTGTGCATGCCGGAGTCTGTCTTGGCTGCAATGAACGTGAATATTGATTACGTTGTGCAGTCATTTCTTGATAACCCCATCAGGGCAGAACAAAGCTACATGAATAAGGAAGTGGAAACAGAAGGTGAAGTAACGGAGATAAAGAGGGACAGCTACGGAGGGTTCATGATTGCATTGAAGGCTCTCAACACTCGGAACTTCAACTACTACTTTCACTGCTGGCTTGACAGGAAGACGCTTAACACTGCAGCATCTCTCAACAGAGGGAGCAAAATAGCTATTCGCGGCAAGGTGTACGACTTCCAGCAGAGAGAAAGGGGAATAATCATCGAGGGAAATATAGTCTTTCTCGGAGATTCAGTGATAACGCGCATCATAACGCAGGCAGAGCTTGATTTTCGGCAGGAACTTAGCAGAGCACATAACGGCAACGCTCAGGCACAAGCCAACGTAGCTTGGAAGTACGAAAACGGCAATGGAGTGGAGAAAAATTACACTGAAGCTGTCCGCTGGTATAGAGAGGCAGTGAGTAAGGGACATGCTTTAGCAATGAATAATCTCGGCTGGGTATACGAGAGCGGGCATGGCGTGAAGCAAGATTACTCAGAAGCTATGAAGCTGTACCGTCAGGCAGCAGACAAAGGCGAAGTCTGGGGAATGCGTAATCTTGGCCGGATGTACGAAAACGGAATAGGTGTCTCTAAGAACTTGAGGGAAGCTGTGAACTGGTACTACAAAGCTGCTGTGAAGAATCATGATTACGCACTGCAGAGATTGAGGGCGATTACTGCAGAACAGGACGACTTGTTTGCCGCTGTTGAAGCTCAGAGGCTGCTCGGAGACATGTACTATAACGGCTCTGGCGTGAAGAGAGATTACGGCGAGGCTTTCAGATTATACAAGATGGGAGCAGCAAACGGACATTCAGGGTGTATGTATATGCTCGGGAGGTGCTTCGAAGAGGGACATGGTGTCAGCAAAAATCTTGACGAGGCTATAAAGTGGTACAGGCTCGCGTCGAACAAGAATCATGCTAACGCAATGTACAGGCTTGCGAAAATATACGAAGACAGGAAAGAACATCTTCTTTGGGCGCAATACCTGAGGAAGGCCAAGAACTGGGGCAATACTCAGGCAGCAGAAGAATACAGCAAAGAACAAAAGAAAGGCATTCAGGTTTGGAATGCGCTTCGTGCTGTCAGACTGAAGGCAAGGCAAGGAGATGATAAGGCCAAGAAGGAACTCGCAAAAGTCGAGGCAGAAGTTGCGAAGCTGGTCGGAGGCTGGGAAGTCTTCAACAAAGCAGCTCTTGAGTTCGGCCTGACCGATGACCCGTCTATATACTTCATCACCGGCAACAGCATAGGCATACACACTCTTCCGAATAACCGCTCAAAGATTATCTATCGCTGCAATGCAGGAGACTACGTAACACTCATCAAGACATTCGGCAGCGGCAAAAATACATGGTGCAGCATCAAGACACCTGAAGGCCTCACAGGCTGGGTATCAGGAAAATTCCTCACACGTAACTAGCACACCGCACAAAAACAGCTCCCCAGTCATCAAGGCTAGGGAGCTTCTCTCTTCTCTGGTGAACTTACTGCACTTCACTCACAGTGATTGTGCTTATAGCGTTATTCTTGTCCAACTGTACGCTGATGCCTGTCTTGCCGCCCTCGTTGTAGTTCAGCGTCTTTCCGTTCACGCTCGACGGATAACCCATGATGTTCTGCAGTGCCGTCTGACTCATCCCGGGCTTCAGTCCGTTCTGAAGTTCCCGGCTCGCACCCGTAACCCGGATTCTCGTGATGTCCTCGCCCCGAAGTGTCGCCGTCAGCCCTGACCACTCCGCACTGGAGCTTGTGCTTCTCGTAGGCTTGCCCAGAGACTCGATGAGCTGGCTTCTGCTGCTGCCGAAGGACTTCATCAGCGCGTTGGAGTATCCTGCAGGAATGCCGGAACCGAGAGGCTGAACATATCTTCCGTAAACCCAGCCTTCACGGCCTCCTGTCCTGATGTTGTACCAGATGCCGGAATACTGCCCTGACGGAACATTGAACGTTCCCAGCACTTCAACTCTTGAGCCGACACTCAGTCTCGTTACACGTGATGAATTCGTCGTGTGGTCTGCACGGACATTCACATTGCTCCCGATTATTGCTCCGTTCTGGGGCGTGCGCTCGGGCGTGAAGTCCGGAAGCTCATTCTCCGCTACGGCTACTGCTGCAGGCTCGGCTATGTCCCCCGGCCCTGAAGGCGGCTGCGGTGAAGGCTGGCCCGGCCTATCGTTCGCTGACGGCGCAGGGAGAACTTCAGGCCTCACCATCGGCGGAAGCTCTCCGGGCGGAAGTTTCCTCAAGCCCAGCAGGAAGTACAATGCTCCTCCAACTGCACTCACTATAAGCAGCATACTCAATATCTTTCTGCCTGCTGAACGTCTCCGCTTCTTCCCCTTGTTCGCATACTTCGAAAACTCCGTGTAGCTCGAGGCTGCTTCTTCGGCTGATACGCTGCTTCTCGTGCTGCGCCTGGGGGCTGATGCTGCCGGGTATGAAGGCTCGGCCCGGCGGGGCTTCACTGTTACTCTGTAGTTCGGTATTGCCTGTGCACTGCTCATTTCTTCATCTCCATCATTCATATTAGAATCATCGCTCTCTTCACTGCCCTGCTCCGTCATATTGTACTCTCCTGCAGGACTGAATAACTGATTGTTCACGCTCTCAATGTCCGTGTCGTCTAACGGGTCATGCGAAACTGTTACCTTAGAAGGCATAGAATTATCCGCCTCATCTGACACAACAAACAATTTTGCTCCGCACGTAGGACAATAGAACGCATCCCTTGACACCACAGCTCCGCACTCAGGGCATGACTTAGACATTCTGCGCCGGAGTTTGGGAGGCTCATTGTTAGGCTGAGGAGCTACTACGGAAACATCTTCATCTATCATGCGGATGTTAGGCTCAGGGGAAAGCTCGGGTGAGGGCTGTACGTCCTCCATGTAGTAAAAGTCCTGTCCGTCGCTCTGTGATGGGTAGTCCGAAGATTCAGAGCCGCCGTAGTCGTCGTAAAGGTCTGAGTAGCCGTCATTCGGTTTCTTGCTCAGGAAGAAGCATAACAGCCCGGCGAAGAAATACAGTCCTCCATAGAGCCATGTATCACGCGCCGGAGCACACAGTCCCATCGCGATAAACAGGAATAACGCTCCCCATTTGTTTTGGTTGAAGGCTAAGATGCCTCCGATTAACGCAAATATCGCGCTTATTATTGGCAGTACTGATAACATTGTTGACGGGATACCGGGTATCGCTGCTCCGGTTATTGAGAGTGAGCCGAACAGCATAAAGACCCCGTGTATTATTGAGGTGATTGATGCGCCGAGAGTCAGGGCTAAAATTATCCAGATCATCTATACTTCATTCACTCCTTCTGAAATTTAATTCCTCTATTATACATAACGTGCTTTGCTGATTAATCCATAGCCGCGCGTAATATTCTGTCCCTCAGTCCCTCGCATATTCCTGATTCTTCTTCCGGCCACTCCGCTATTATGCACGTGTACCCTTCACGTTCAAGCCTTCTGAATGACGCAAACAGTTCGCGCGCATACTCCTCATAGTCCGCGAAAATTAACGCTTTGCCTGTCTCATTAGGCGGCTCGTGAAGTCCCATGTATCCGGCTGATGAATAATCACTCTCCGGAAATTCTGACTCTCTGTGCCATATCTTCACAGGTATTGCAGGTGCGTAATGCCTGTAGCGCGTGCCGGGAGATCTCTTCGCGCTCTGTGCGTCCGGAAGTTCGAGCCTCATATTCAGGACTTCCTCTATCTCTTCCCTGCCTGTCCCTCCAGGCCTCAGAAGCAGCACATGTTCAGGATTGCTTACATCTATTACTGTGCTCTCTATTCCGACATTCACTCTTCCGCCGTCAATTATCATGTCTATCTTGCCGTTCATGTCGTAGTAAACACTCACCGCATCTGTGGGGCTTGGCCGTCCGCTGAGGTTTGCGCTCGGTGCAGCAATGGGAGTCTCAGCAGTCCAGATAAGATAACGCGCTATGAAGTTGCGGGGCATCCTCACCGCAGCAGTCTCGAGTCCTCCGCGAGTAATCTCCGGAACGCATGGCCTAGCAGGAAGCACGAGAGTCAGAGGGCCGGGCCAGAAGCGACGCATCAATTGTTTAGCTGCATCATTCACGTACACAAGGTTTTCTGCCTGCACTGTAGAATCGACGTGAAGAATCAGAGGGTTATCTGACGGCCTGCCCTTCGCCTCGTAGATACGCTTCACTGCGTCGGGGTTGAGTGCGTCAGCTCCGAGTCCGTAGACTGTCTCCGTCGGGAACGCCACGAGTCCGCCTGACCGGATTATCCTTGCGGCCTTGTTGAGGGGGATAGGGTCGGGACTCTCGAGGTCAATAGCTGCAAATTTCGTAATCAATTTATTCTTCGTCGCCATCGTGAAATGTTTCCGTGAAGTGTTTCATGTATTCGGGAAATCTCCCGGCTATTATCGCATCCCGTGCCTCTTCCGCAATGCTAATTGTGAGTCTCAGGTTATGCCACGTGAAGAGACGTGATCCCAGAATCTCTCCCGTCATGGCCAAGTGCCGCAAGTATGCACGCGTGAAATTCCTGCACGTGTAGCAGTCGCATTCTGAGTCAAGAGGGCTGAAGTCGTGCGCGTGGGATGCTCCCCTCATGTTGAGCCTTCCTGTGTGCGTGAAGACCGTTGCGTTCCTTCCGTTGCGGGTCGGCATTACGCAGTCAAACATATCTACTCCGCGTGCAATGCCTTCAACTATGTTAGGGGGATAACCTACTCCCATTAAGTAGCGGGGCTTATTCTTGGGCATTATGCCGTTCAGTAGGTCGAGGGAGTGATACATTGCTTCATGTGATTCGCCGACCGAGAGTCCGCCTATTGCGTAACCGGGAAAGTCCAGAGCAATAATCTCTTCCGCACTTCTCTTCCGCAGGTCATCATACACGCTCCCCTGAATTATCCCGAAAAGTGCCTGACGTTCCGGGTCGTTGTGCGCCATGAAGTAATCCCGTGAACGTTTCGCCCAGAGTGCCGTGCGGTTCACTGCCTCCTCCGCCTTCTCGTGAGATGCCGGGTATTCACAGCACTGATCAAAGCACATAGCTATATCCGAGCCTAAGATTCCCTGCATGTTCATTGACCACTCGGGCGACATGATGAGCTGCGAGCCGTCAATGTGCGAGCGGCAAAGGACGTGTTCATCAGTTATCTTCTGAAGACGTGCGAGTGAGAAGACCTGAAAGCCTCCCGAGTCGGTGAGTATTGGCCTGTGCCAGTTCATGAACTCATGGAGTCCTCCTGCCTCACTCAATATCTCTGTCCCCGGTCTCAGGAATAAGTGATATGTGTTGCCCAGTATGATTTGTGCGTTAATCTCCTCCAGCTCCAGAGGGGACATTGCTTTTACTGTTGCGAGAGTCCCGACGGGCATAAACACAGGAGTCTTGATTATGCCGTGAGGAGTATTAAGCTCTCCTGCCCTTGCGCCGGTAACAGGGCATTCTGCAATTATCCGGAACTCAAACATCATTCTTCCTCCCACATGAAGAAACGCTGCGCATTGCTCTCCAGCCTGGCCTCAAGTTCTGGCAGACTCATTCCCCGCTCCTGCGCTATGGCCTCGTAGACGTAACGGACATTCGCAGGTTCGTTGAGCTTCCCCCTGAACGGTGCAGGAGTCATGTAGGGCGAGTCCGTCTCCGGAAGAATATTATCGATTGGGATTCTGCGGACGACTTCACGGAGTTCATCAGAGGCCTTCCTTCTCCAAGTTACTGCGCCTCCGAATGAACACATAGCCTCCATCTCAAGCACCCGGTCAAGATACTCTAAGCCTCCGCTGTAGCAGTGAAACAGCATCTTCAAGTCCCGGTGATACTTCAGAATATTCATTGCGTCATGCATCGCTTCTCTGATGTGAAGAACTACAGGCATATTGTGTTCGCGGGCAAAGTCAAGCTGCGCCTTAAACATCCGGTGCTGATCGGCCTTAGGTGAATGGTCATAGTGGTAATCTAAGCCGATCTCACCGACTGCTACTACACGCTTGTTCGTGATGAGCTTGCTGAACGCTCCGGGTATGTTGTCGTAGAGACGCGACTCGTGTGGGTGTATGCCTATCGTCGCGTAGAGTCCGAACTGCGAAAAGTCCTCCGCGAGTCCGAGAGCTTCGCATGAGTCCTCAAAGTCGCACCCGACAATAACCATCTTCATAACTCCTGCGTCGCGTGCACGGGCAATCACTGCTCTTGCGTCGAGCCGCAGATCCTGTGAATTAATATGACAATGTGTATCTATGTACATAATCTCAGCCTCAAACTGCTGCGTCAGATGAACGGGCAATCACTGCAATCTGCGCAGTCCTGTAAATTGATATTGCAATGTGTGCTATATACATGATTTATACCAGCCTTATTATTTCAGGTGTCAATATATGCGTGTCATAAATATACCCTGCTCTCTCCATAAAGTCATGGTGTATTGCCATTGCCCCGCCGTAAATCTTCCTGCACGTCTCTGTGTCATGGGCTATCTGCGTCATCAATGCCTCTTTGTCCGGAAACGTCCTCATGTCCCGGACACGGCCGAGAAAGAACACCGGCAGTTCCTCACCGTAAATATCACCCTCGAAGTCCAGAATGTACACCTCGAGCCTCGCTTCTTGAACGTCGTGAAATGTCGGGTTGCTCCCCACAGAGACAGCTCCGCAATGCCACTCACCGTTCACCCTCACAGCAGAAGAATACACGCCGTCAGCAGGAATGATTCTGCCATGAATGTCAACGTTAGCCGTCGGGAAATGCATGGTCCTTCCGCGCATGAAGCCGTGAAGTATCCTGCCAGTCATGAAGCACGGATAACCCAGTGCCTCACATGCTCCTTCAGCATTGCCTGAAGCTATCATCTTTCTGACATGAGAGCTTGAGTAAACCGGCTTGTCCAGAAGGTCAGCAACAATTACCCTGCTCAGGCCGTCATGGCGTGCAAGTCGTGAAAGATATTCTGCGTTTCCTGCCCTGTTAAGCCCGAAGTGAAAGTCCCTGCCCATAACTAAGCCGTCTGCATTAAACCTCTCACGTACAAGCCTCCAGAACTGCTGAGGCGTTAATGTCTTCAGTGCCTCGCTGAACTCAAGAATGTACATGTTAGGGATGCCGAGTACTCTGCGGATTAATTCCCGTTCCCTGAGAGTGAAGAGGGCGTGAGGTATCTTGTGCATGTATTCCGCAGGATGAGGCCAGAATGACACAACGCCCCAGTCATCAGGAGAAGAGGCGTTATCCCTGCACAGCCTGAAGAGTTCTGCATGTCCTTTGTGAAAGCCGTCAAATGCGCCGATAGTGATTAACATGATAATTATTTGGGAACTATTACTACAGGCTGAACGTAATCATAGCCCGCGTATTTTCCGAAGCCTATAAACTCTTCGCCGTAAACGCACAATGCATTATTGATTAACGCAATGCCCCTGTGAACGCTCAAGGCCTGACGGAGCAATATACTCATGCCGTTAGTGAAGCTCTTAGCGTCCCTGCTGCCGACATGAATGCGCGTGTAGTTCTTGGCAAGTTCAGAGAGGGAGACGGGGGAAAAGTCCTCTGCGTCCGGAGATTCTGCATCGTCAAGCGTGAACCTCCCGACCGCTGTCCTGCAGAGACTCTTCACGTGAGCACCGCACCCTGTAATCTTCCCCAAGTCCCGCGCGAGACTCCGAATGTACGTCCCTCTTCCGCAGTGCACCTCAAGCTCGAGAGTCCCTGTCTGTGCGTCGTAGGGAGTGATTACGTCAATGCGCCTGAAGAACACCGGGCGGGCCTTCATCTCGGGATCTTGGCCTGAACGTGCGAGCTTGTAGGCCGGGACTCCGTCGATCTTCACGGCACTCACAGGAGGAGGACTCTGCAGCCTCCAGCCCGCGAAACCGTACAGCGAATCCATGAGCAGCCCGGCGTCCAGACTCTCCCAGCCCTCCGCGCTCACGATCTCTCCGGAGTAGTCTGCTGTGTCCGTCTCAGCACCGAACTGAATCACGACTCTGTACACCTTCGGCAAGGACATAACGTATTCGCAGAGACGTGTAGCCTGTCCGGCCAAGAGTATTAACAGCCCTGACGCAGTGGAGTCGAGAGTCCCGGCATGTCCGACCTTGAGGCCTCCGAGAGCCTTGCGGACTATGGCGACGCAGTTAGTGCTTCTGAGGCCGACGGGCTTATTGATGAGCACGAGAGCATTCATGATACTTAGTGAGCAGCAGGTTCTCAATGCGGGCTATGCATTCTGTGAGTGTGCCGTCAAGGTTCGCGCCTGATGCACGCTCATGGCCTCCTCCTCCGCATAACCTAGCTATCTCTCCTGCTCCGAACGGGCTGCCTTCACGTGAGCGGAAACTCGCCCGGACTCTGCCTTCCGGGTACTCCGTGAGAGTTACTGCAAACTTCACGCCCATCAATGACATAAGGAACGCGGGGAGTCCTTCAGTCTCTGTGTTGTCAGCTCCGGTGTCCGCAAAATCCTTCAGCGTTATGTACGTCGCTGCAAACATGCCGTTATCCCCGAAAGTCCTTACGCGCGACATTGCGAGTGCCCAGAGGTGAAGGCCGTTCACAGTCTTGTTCTGAGTGATGAGGTCAGTCATGTGTCCGGGGTCTGCGCCGAGCTTGATGAGTTCTCCGGCTACGGAGTGAGTCAGGGGCGAGGTGTTGGAGAAGGAGAAGCTCCCCGAATCCGTGAAGAGTCCGGTGTATAGGCACTCGGCAATAGTCTTAGTGATTGTCCAGCCTCCGAGAGTGAAGAGCCTGAAGAGAAGCTCGCATGTTGATGATGCTTTGCCGTCTACGCAGTTCATGAGCGCGTAATGTGAATTGTCCTCGTGGTGGTCGATGTTGAGGGAGTTGATGCCTTCACGGAAACCTCCAACGCTTCTTGTCTCGTTGGCGCAGTCAAGGAATACGTACAGCACATTATCATCACTGAAGCTGCAGGTCTCTGCGCTGGTGTGTTCGCTGAAGTGAGGAAGGTAGCTGTAGCCTTCAGGTAATTTCTTGTCGGGGCTGAACCACTTCACGGAACGGCCGGAGTTAATCCCCATCTGGAAGAGTGCATTTGCCGAGCCGAGAGCGTCTCCGTCAGCTTTCTTGTGCGTGAAGATATGCCACTCGTGGTTTGCCCGGAGAGTCCGAGATGCTGCGAGGAGGTCATCATCTGCTTGCGACGAAAGGGGGCGGGCGTTCCGCGCAAGCGGCGGTAGTGGAGGGAGGTTAGGCGTGCTGGCCTGACAAGCGGACAACCCTTCACGTGCATCTTCCTTCAAAGTGCTGTTATCACTCGTCATAGTCTTCTTCACCCCCTGAACCTGTCCTGTAATTGCTGCTGAAGCCCAAGCCGTCAAGGATCGCATCTATCTTCGCTCCGTAGTCCTCGCTCGTGTCTATCACGAACTCAAGCTCGGGGACTCTCCGAAGCCTTATCGTCTGCCCGAGCATACTCCTCACCGCAGGGGCAATCTCGCGTAAGTCCTTCAGCATTCCCGGCCTCTTGTGCGGCTCTATAGCAGTAAAGTACACACGCGCCTTCATCAAGTCCTTTGTGCATTCAACGCCGGTGATAATTATTCCCTTCACGCTGGACTTCTTCACCCGAGACTCAAAGATTAGGGCTAACTCTCTCTGAAGCTGTTTGTTGATGCGCGACATCCTCAAGTTCGTACTCATGATTCCTGCACCACCGTATACAGCACAAGGTCTTCACTGCCTGTGTTCTCAATCATGTGGCTTGAACCTTTCGGGCAGTAATGGCACACTCCGGAAGTCAATATCTCCTCTTTGCCGTCGCATAACGCTCTGCCTGTTCCTGAGACCACAAAATTTATGTCATTGCCTGTCGTCTGAGTGTGAAGCCCGATTGATGCACCAGCCTTCAGCCTGCTCACTATCACTTTCCCTGATGAGTTCATGAACATCTTTGCGGAGACTTGACCCTTCCCGCCGTTCATGCCCTCAAAAACTCTCTCTTCCTGTGCGTTAAAGTCTATCAGCATTACAGGCTTCTCTTCTCCTCTATCACTTCATAGACCTCCAGAACATCTCCCTCGTCAAAATCCTGATACCCTTCGAGCGATATTCCGCAGTCCATTCCTTCACGGAGTTCTTTCACTTCATCCTTGACATGACGCAGTGAAGCAATCTTGCCGTCCCAAATCACTATGCCGTCGCGGATTAACCTGACTTTCGCAGTACGTCTCACAAGTCCGCGCGTAACATGACAGCCTGCAATCTTCCCGACCTTCGGCACTCTGAAAATCTGTCGTATCTCGACCTCGCCTAATGTGTCCTCACGCAGTACAGGTTTCAGCAGTCCGGCCATAGCCATTTTCACATCGTCTATCACGTCATAGATTACGTTGTAGATGCGAATCTCTACGCCGTTGAGGTCAGCAATGCGTTTTGCGTTGCCGTCGGGCCTTACGTTGAAGCCTATGATTACTGAGTTGGAGGTCGAGGCGAGCATTACGTCGCTTTCTGCAATTCTCCCGACCCCGCGGTGAACTATGGACACTCCGACCTCGTTAGTGGCGAGTTTCTCGAGCACAGCACACAACGCTTCGAGCGACCCCTGAACGTCGCACTTCACGACAAGATTCAGGTGCGGGAGCTGTCCTTCCTGAAGGTTGCTGTATAAATCCTCAAGTGATGCACGCTTAACTTCGCCGGCCGATTCGCGTTCTGCTGCTTTTGCCAGGGCTATTGCGTCTCTTGCATCGCGCTCCGTCTTCACAACCTGGAACTTCTCGCCGGGATTGGGCACGCCGTCGAGTCCGAGTATTTCTACCGGAGTGCTCGGGCCTGCATGTTTGAGTCCCTTTCCTGCCCAGTCAAAGAGTGCACGGATTCTTCCCCACGTCGAGCCGAACAGCACAATATCTCCTGACTTTAGAGTCCCGTCCTTCACAATTACCGTAGCTACCGGGCCTTTGCCTTTGTCGAGCCGGGCCTCAATCACTACGCCTTGAGGTTCTGCATCAGGGCTTCCCTTGAGTTCCTGCATCTCTGCTTCGAGCAGTACTCTCTCGAGGAGGTCGTCGACTCCGAGTCCCTTCTTGGCCGAGATCTCTACTGCACCGACATCACCGCCCCAGCCTTCTACAAATATCCCTAAATTCGCGAGCTGCTGGCGTACTCTGTCGGGGTTAGCTCCCTGCTTGTCTATCTTGTTGATCGCCACCACTACAGGAACTCCGGCGGCTTTGATGTGCGCTATCGCTTCTTCTGTCTGAGGCATGACTCCGTCGTCTGCACCTATCACAAGAATAACTATGTCCGTAACGTCTGCCCCTCGAGCACGCATTGCTGTGAAGGCCTCGTGCCCGGGAGTGTCAAGAAAGACTATAGGCTTGCCGTTCTGCATGACGACATACGCGCCGATGTGCTGAGTGATGCCTCCTGCTTCATGTGCTGCGACTGATGAGTGCCTGATGTGGTCGAGCAGGGTAGTTTTGCCGTGATCTACATGACCCATTACTGTAATGATGGGCGGACGCTCGACGAGTCTTAGCTGCGGTTTCTGAGGCTGTGGCTTAGGCTGAGGAGTAGGCTGCTGCGGCTGTGAAGGCTTTTGCTGCTGATGAGGTTTCTGAGGCTGTGGTCTGCCATGCTGATTATCAGGCCTGTTTTCTCGTGCTGAACTTCCCTGTTTCTGCGGCCGGTTATCGCGTTTAGAATTATCCTGCCTCTGATTAGCATTCTGCTGACCCTGCTTCGGCGGCTTGCTGTCATGCCTTGAGCTGTCCTGCTTCTGCTGAGGCTGGGGACTCTGAGGCCTGCTGTCCGGAGCGGGATTAGGCCTCTGCTGTTTCTCAGGACGTGGGGCGGGCTGCTTCTTCTGCTGAGAGTTAGACTCCGAGAGCAGAGTCTCTATAGTCTTTGCGGTCTCTTCATCAATTGAGCTTGAGTGAGACTTCACCGTTATTCCCAATTCCTGAAGCACCGTCAATAATTCCTTGTTCGACTTCTTGAGCTTCTTCGCCAAGTCATAAATTCTTATCTTATTGTTCAAATGGCACTACTCCTTCTCTAAATATTGTCGTTAATTCTCTTCATGAAATACGTCGCTGACCTTTAGCGGTACGTCGAATATATCCTTTAACGTGGGCATCCTGTCAGGCTCTATCGGCGTGATGTCTATCTTCCAGCCAGTGAGCTTTGCAGCAAGCCTTACGTTCTGCCCTGCTTTCCCTATTGCCAGAGATAACTGGTCAGGGTACACGTAAACTGTTACTGCGTGTTCATTGTCCAGCACAGGCTCAATCTTTGCTATCTGTGCAGGAGCTAAAGCGTTCTTAAGGTAGATCATAGGGTCTTGGTTATAGAGAACTATATCTATCTTTTCGCCTCTGAGGGCATTGCTTACTGCTTTAATGCGGAGGCCTCCGTTGCCTACACATGCTCCTACAGGATCAACGTTAGGGTCAAGCGAGACCAGTGAGACTTTTGCTCTTGCTCCTGCGTCTCTGGCTATGTTGCGGATTTCTACTATGCCCTGATTAATCTCCGGAATCTCAATCTCCATTAACTTTTTGAGAAGTCCCGGGTGAGTACGTGAGACAGTGATTCCCGGTCCGCGTGAATGCTCCCTGACTTCAAGCACATAGAACTTCATCGTTGCTCCGGGAATATATTTCTCTCCCGGTATGCGTTCACGTTTAGGCAGAACTGCGTCGGCTTTGTCATTGAGCTTAACTATAACCTGTTCGCCGTCAACTTTGTAGATTGAGCCTAAAGCCATTTCACCTATTTTGTCTGTAAACGCAGAGTATTCTAACCTCATGGCTTCATCTTTGAGCCGCTGAGTTATTACCTGACGGGCTGTCTGTGCAGCTATTCTTCCGAAGTCTTCAGGATTGCGCTCTATTCTTATGGTGTCGCCTATACCTGCTGTTGGCCTGATAGCTTTTGCGTCCTTAAGCGTTATTTCTGTGTCAGGATTCTTCAGTTCCTCCACTACTTTGCGAAGTTCATTTACTATCATGTCTCCGGTGTCGTGGTCTATGCGTATTTCTGTCCTCTGTTCGCCGGGATGATACTTGCTGTATGCTGATGATAATGCTGCCTCCAATGTGGAGATTATCACTTTTACATCAAGTCCTCTGGCTTCTGAGAGCGCGTCCAGTGCATCAATAAAATCGTGTCCCAAACGCATTTTAGTTATTCCTCCCTCGTTACCTTGTTTATCTTCAAATTTTGCTTATTCTTGCTTTTTCTGCGCTGCTTAGTGTTCTTGCTGTCCTCAAACCTATACACTAAGTTCGCTCCCTTAATGTCCGTGAAAGGGATCATGTATTTTCCGTCCTCACAGTCAATGCTGACGCTGCCGTCATTTACGCCCAAGATAATACCTGTGAACGTTTTGCGTCCTGCTATGGGACTGCCGAGCCGGAGTCTTGCCTCACGTCCTGAGAACCGCTCGTAGTCTCCCAATTTATAGAGCGGCCTCTCGACTCCCGGCGAGCTGACCTCGAGGTAATAGCGTCCCTTATCCAGCCCGGGCTGATCCGCTGCCTCGTCAAGAAACTTATTCACACGTTTTGAGACGGCTTCACAGTCATCTACGTTGATGCCTCCCAAAGTGTCAATGAGTATCTGGAGGCGGATTTTCCCGAAGTGCGTTCCGCGCGCTTCGCAGCCATTCTTTATGCCGACGTGGACACATTCATAACCCAAGCCGGCAATAATATGTTCAATGCGCAACAAAAAATTATCGTCCATAATTAACAGCTCTCACATATAGAAAGAAGGAGCGGGTTAATGTTCCCTCTCCTTCCACAATTAGCATTATGAAATTGCGAGAATTATACCCGCAAAAATTTTCCCTGACAAGTTTATAACTATTTCCAGCGTCTATACACACTGGCCAGTAATGCGCCTGAAATGTTGTGCCACACACTGAATATTGCACCCGGCACCGTCGCCATCGCCAGATCAGGAAATGCACTCCCAGCCAGACTCGTCGCGAGTCCCGAGTTCTGCATCCCTACCTCAATCGAGAGAGCCTTAGTCTTCGGCGTGTCCAGCCGGAGAATCTTCCCGAGCACGAATCCGCAAAGATACCCGAGCATGTTATGCAGGAAGACAACAATGAACACCAACCCCCCTGTCGCAAGAATACGTTCTGAATTATGGGACACCACGCACGCAACTATCAGGCATATTGCGGTAACACTCACTGCAGGTAGGACATCAACAAGTGTCCGCGTAACTTCAGCGAATAGCTTATTGATGACGAAGCCGAGCATTATCGGGACAATGACGACCTGAACGATAGAGATGAACATAGCGACCATGTCAACATTTACTGTTTTCATGAGGAGCATATGAGTAATAGCCGGAGTCATCAGCGGAGCAAGGAAAGTATTTACGCTTGTCATGCCGACAGACAGGGCAACATCGCCGTGAGAAAGATACGTAATTACGTTGCTTGAAGTCCCGCCCGGACATGTCCCCACAAGGATTACTCCTGCCATCAATGCATTATCGAGGCCGAACGCAATACTCAGGCCGTAAGCGAGAGCGGGCATTATAGTAAACTGAGCGAGGCATCCCAAGAAGATATACTGAGGCTGAGTAAAGACCAGCGCAAAGTCATTGAAGTCAAGAGTTAAGCCCATGCCGAACATTACGATCATGAGGAGCGGATTAATCCATGCTGCCTCAATCCATAATGACGAACCTGGAAAGAACAGGGCAAGAAGAGTAACTGCGACAACAATTATTGCCATGTAATGCCCTAAAACGTCGCTGATTTTACGAAAAATATTCATGATTATCACCTCTGCAATGTATTATCTCACCGTTCAAGCATCCATGACTGAAATTCGCATATGTCAGGGTTGCTGATTATGAACTCCTCAAGCTCTGACGTGAAAGTGTTTATTGCTTCGAGCCTCCGGGAATTAGGGTATCTGTTCGTGAGCATGTAGCAGATTCTCGGCGCAGGAGGTTCACTCAAGGTGTGGTATGTGAGGTTGGTGCGGTGAGCTATTGCCCTGACGACTGACAAGGGAGCGACTGCCCATCTCATTGGAGCGTCGAGGTAGTGCTGAAGCATTGAGCCTGTGTTGACACTGACGACAGGATAACGGTCTGGGGAAAAGAACCTGTTGTGCCACTGCTGGAAGTCTAAGCCCCAGTGCAGGTAGATCTCGTGCTCGGGAGCTAGCTCTTCCGGAGATATGCCGTCATAGTACGGGGAGTCTTTTCTGCAGATGAGGTACATCAATTCTCTGTAGACGGGGCGGGAAATTATGTCAGGGTATGGCGAGCGCGAGAAGACGAACCCAATATCTGCCGTCCTGTTTGAGATGAGGCCGTGAATCTCGTCAGAATGGTGCGTGCGTATCTGAAGCCTGATGTTTGGCTGTGAGTCTATTACCCGCGTGAACAGGGGAACAAAGGTGTAATTATTGATTGCGTCAACGCTGGCTATTGATAGCGTGTGAATGTTGGCTAATGTCTTGAGGTTTCTGCTGTCCCGGAAGACGCTTGACCATTGGGACGCAAGAGGCAGGAATGCTTGGCCGTAAGATGTAAGCTCAATATTTCGCTGCCCCTTATGGCGTATGAGCAAGGGAGTGCCTAATTCATCTTCAAGCATCTGGATTCGTGATGATACAGTGGACTGCGAGACGTGCAGAAAATTTGACGCGCTGGTAATTGTTCCGTAGGTCATTATGGCAATGAATGCCTCTATCTGCTCATAGGTCATAGCTCTTCCCTCCCGGCATGAAATAACTGAATGAGCGATATTAATAATTATGATTATCTGTTTTACGGATAAATGTCTGACTGTTAAGATTAACGCACATAATATCACAGCAGGAGGCACATCATGACAATAATCAACCTCGACGTAATCCAGACGGTCGGACTAGCAGTGTTAGTGTTTGTACTAGGGCGGTTACATCAAGAGCAAGGTGAAATTCTTTCAGACATACTTTATCCCCGCTCCAGTAATCGGAGGAATAATCTGCAGCCTCATCATCTTTGCAGGAGTCAGGGGGAATCTCTTCACAGTGAAGATGAACGGAGTGCTTCAGGACTTCTTCATGAACATATTCTTTACAGGTACGGGCTTCACATGCAGCTTCGCGGTTCTCAGGAAGAGCGGGAAACTCGGCGCAAAGCTAGCGGTCGGAGCAGTACTCTTCCTGTTCGTGCAGAACCTCGTCGGCGTGAGTCTCGCTGGCGCGTTCGGACTCCACAAGCTGCTCGGTGTAGCGATGGGCTCGATCTCCATGTCCGGAGGTGTAGGTTCAGGAGCATCATTCGGACCGACTCTCGAGGCAGCAGGAGCACTCGACGGCACAACTGTAGGCGTGGCAGCAGCAACCTTCGGACTCCTTCTCGGTAGCATCACTGGAGGGCCTGTAGCTGAACGTCTCATCAGCAAGTACAACCTCAAGAGCACAGCCTCAGAATCACAGACTGCGGAGAAAGCAGAAACATTCCCACTGATTGAGCGCAAATTCTTCGACAGCGTGTTATTGATGCTGTTCGCAGCATTCGTAGGGTCGTATATCTCGAAACTGCTGTTAATGACAGGACTCAACTTCCCCTACTATGTGGGCTGCCTGTTCGGAGGAGCACTGATTCGGAATCTCGCTGACATGTTCCATAAGGACTTACGCATGAATGAACTGGACGTAATCAGCAACACTGCACTGAATCTTTTCCTGTCGATGGCGTTGATGTCGCTGAACATTAACAGGCTTGTAGCTCTTGCACTGCCCATGATAGTCATTCTGTTATCGCAGGCTATAGTTATGGCACTGTGGGCATACTTCGTTACGTTCAGGACTACGGGAAAGGATTACGATGCTGCAGTCATGGCAGCGGGGCATTGCGGAGTAGGACTCGGGCAGACTCCGAACGCGGTCGCGAACATGTCGGCAATCATCGAGAAGAACGGCCCTGCACCTACGGCGTGGTTTGTGCTGCCTGTCGTTACGGTAATCTTTATCAACATCATGAACCCGATAGTGATCACGCTGTTCATAAACTGGCTAAGCTAAGCACGCAGACAAATATTGGGAAGTATGACCCTGCATCGGTCGCGCAGCACGGGGAACGCACGGTGTGGTTTGTGCTTCCCGCAATAACGGTAATCTTTATCAACATCATGAACCCAATAGTGATTACACTGTTCATAAACTGGTTAAGCTAAGGAGGAATAATCATCATGGAACTCACAAAAGAAAAGCTCGCACAGCTCTCACAGCTCCCGACAGGCAACATCGCGGACAATAACAATAATGCTCCGCGTCAAGGGGTAATGCATTCGTCAATCAAGCCCATAGACCCCGCAAGCCATGTACTTGGCCGGGCAGTTACAGCGAGATGCTATCCCGGAGACAACCTAGCACTTCATCAGGCAATCTACACAGCTCATGAGGGAGACGTTCTCGTTCTGGATGTTCACGGTTACACGGAGGCCGGACATTTCGGGGACATTATGGCGTTGGCTTGTCAGGTCAGAGGAATCGCGGGAGTGATTCTTGACGGCTCATGCAGGGACTCGCAGGACATTAAGGCTATGGGCTTCCCGATGTTCGTGAAGGCCTTCAACCCATCAGGCACGGTGAAGAAATCACTCGGTGAGGTTAATGTGCCCGTACTCTGCGGAGGCGTGCTAGTGAATCCGGGAGATATTGTCGCGGGAGATTGCGACGGCGTGGTCGTCGTTCCGCGTGAAGATGAAGATGAAGTGTTCGCTCATGCTCTGGCCAAGTTCGAGAAGGAGTCTCATATTGTCGAGCAGCTCAAGGCCGGAATGACTACGTTAGACATCTACGGCTTCACCGAACTCATAAGCAGGCTGGAAACCCTGTAGATTCTGCGTTGATATGGCAATGAGCATAACGTATAATTAGTTCGTCCCAACAAACTATATACATAACAGGAGGTAAATACTTTATGCCGGAACTTAGCAGAAGAAGTTTCCTCAAGGGCACAGCAGCAGGCGCACTCGGACTTGCAGCAATGAGCATGTTCAAGCCCGGCGAATCACACGCAGAAGACTCACAGTCCGTGAAGTGGGACTTAGAGGCTGACGTAGTAGTAATCGGAGCAGGCGGAGCAGGACTCCCCGCAGCACTCAAGGCACAGGCAGACGGAGCGAGCGTTATCATCGTTGACGCAAACTGGGATGTCGGAGGCCACGCAGCAGTGAGCGAGGGCTACCTGCACAACGGAGCTTATATGTCCGTCCAGCAGAAATACGGCGTACGTGACTCGGCAGACCTCTACTACTTCGACCACACAAGAGGCGTGCCCAACACCACACGCTACAACGAGCGCGCAGTCGTCAGGTCAACCGCAAACGCAATGCATGAGAGCTACGAGTTCTTCATCGCGAAAGGCTTAGTAGTTCAGGACAGAGAACCCTACAAGCACGACTACTACAAGGCACTCGACAACGCCAACGAGCCGGAGAGTGTCCCCCGCCAGACATACGCGGACGCATCACAGTGGGAGAACATGTACACAGGAACAGCGGTCTGCGGAATTGGCGTAACCCGTCCTCTCGAGAAGTCATTGCGCGACGGCGGAGCAAAATTCCTTCTGAACTACCACATGGACAGCCTCTATCGTGAGGGCGGAAGAGTTACCGGAGTTCAGGCGAGCTACACGCCTCACATCATGCCCGGACAGTCTGAACCGTTAAAGAGTTTCTTCACGGACGGCAACATCGACATGACCCAGCCAACCGTAAACATCAAGGCAAAGAAGGGCGTAATCATCTGCACGGGAGGTTCTGTCGGCAACGAGGCCTTCAGGACAATGTTTGACCCCAGACTCGGGCCGGAGTTCGACGGACTCGGAGGAATGCCCTTCTCGGATCAGGACGCTTCGGGTGAGCTTGCTGCAATGAGAATAGGAGCGGCTCTCGGAACGATGGCAGCATACGCCAACAACTCCGGCGGATGGCTGACGACCCCGAGCAGGTTCGGGTGCAGGTACGGCTACGGCAAAGGCTTCTCCGAGTACAGCAAAGTATGGCCTCTCGTCCGCGCAAACGGAATCAAGCCAGACTTTGACAGCCTAGTAATCGTGAACATGCTCGGCCAGAGATGCGGCAATGAGGACAAGTACAACACCTCTAAATACGTTGAGGACAGATTTGACTTCTTCGACACAGCATTAGCCTCAGTGTTCATTGACCCGGACGGAGACGGAAACGCACAGTGCTTCGGCGGGCCTCTTTGGGCGATCTTCGACGCAGGAGCAGCAGAGCGCAACGACTGGAATATGGTGCAGGGAGTCGTCGACTATGAAGGCGGGTATGCGTTCAAGGCCGACACTCTGGAAGAACTTGCAAAGGCCGTAATAAATAAGTACTACGAGAATATCCACATGGATCCTGCGATTCTAGTCGAGACCATCAGACGCTACAACGCAGCAGTTGAGGCAGGAGTAGATGACGACTGGGGCAAGAAGTCTCTCGGCTACAAGATAGAGAAAGGCCCGTTTTACGCGCTGTGGGCTATGCCATCACTTCATGACACGCTCGCAGGACTCCGCGTCAACAAGGACTATCAGGTTCTCGACCTCGACGCGAAGCCGATACCCGGACTCTTCTGTGCAGGTGAGTCGTCGGGAGCAATGCGCATTCACGGACTCGGACGCTGCATGACCGGCGGATACATTGCGGGACGTGCTGCAGCATCGGTTGACGAAAACGGACTCGCGACAGCCTCGACCGACCTCGACCCGAAATTTGCAGGAATGGAGACGAACGACCTGACCGTGATACGCAACCGCTACGACGTTACGTTCATGCCCGGCTCAGAGGCAGCAGCAAAGGCAGCAGCAGACTCGGCAGTCGGAGCAGCAGAGTCGAAGGCAGGAGATACCTACGTCGGAACGTCAGATAACGGAATGGGCGGGCCGGTTCAGGTGCAGATAAGCGTGAACGACAAGAAGATAACGGACATCAAGATACTGAAGCAGTCCGAGACTCCGGGCATTGGTGATGTAGCGTTTGAGCCGTTAATCAAGTCCGCACTCGAGAAGCAGTCTCCGGAGCTCGACGCGGTAACAGGAGCGACGATAACGTCAAAGGCATTCTGCGAGGCATTGACTAAGGCGATGGTGAAAGCAGGACTTATCGCTCAGTAGCAAGAGAAGAGCTGACGAAGGGAGAGCTGGAGAGATTCCGGCCTCCCTCATTTTTTGCCTGCAAAACGTGAGACCTGAATCCCTACCTCGTAGAGTGCGTAGAGAGGTATTCCAAGTGCGACCTGAGAGACCACATCTGGAGGGGTAAGTATCGCAGCGATCGTGAAGACAGCGAGCAGGACATATTTTCGCTTTGAGGCGAGCATTGCGTGATTCGTCCAGCCGACTCGGGTCGTCATGTAGAGTGCTGCAGGCAACTGAAACGAGATCCCGAACGGCAGAATGAAGCTCAATAGGAATCCTATGTAGCTGTCGAGCGACAATAACGGTGCTGCGAATCCTGTCCCCTGAACGAGGAAGAAGTCAACCGCGAAGCTGTACACTACCATGTAGCAGAACGATACCCCGAGCAGGAACAGCCCCAGCATCACGAGGAACAGATAACGGCATTTCTTCTGTTCTTCAGGGTATAGGCCCGGCTTGATGAAGCTCCATATCTGCCAGATGATTACCGGACTCGCGCAGATTATTGACGCAATCACTGACACCTTGAACTTCGTCAATAATGCCTCGCTCATGGCAGTGTAGATTATCTCAATGCCCCTCGCCTGAATCGGAGCAGTGAGCCACGTCATCAGGTAGTCAATCAGGAAGCCGAAGATCACGCAGAACAACACAGCCACACTGACAGCGCAGACAATAAGAGCACGCCTCAGCTCGATTAAGTGAGTGAGGAGTGCTGTTTTCTCTTCCGGCATAGCTTACGCCTTAACGTCTCCGTCAGAGTCAGAGTCCTTCTTGTCGGGAGTGTCGTCCTTTATCTCGTTCTTGAAGTCCTTTATGCTCTTACCTAACGACTTGCCGACGCTCGCCAGCTTTCCGCCCCCGAATAATACCAGCGCAAGGATGATGATTAGTATTATCTCCGTTGCTCCAAGCCTCATTGTTTATGTCCCTCCTGTGATGATGTCCTGAAGGTGTCAGCTTTCGCCTCGCTGATGCTGCGCGTTACGTCCTGGCCGAGTCCCGAGAGTTCGCCGTGAACTTCACGGATATTGCGGGTAATGTCGTTATCCTTCACTGCCTCGTCAATGTCCCTTCGCAGAGTCTTAGTCTCCTCGATGACTTCATCAATGCCTGTTTCCGTCCTGAGTTCACGGACAAGCAGACGAATACGCTTCACTGCACGACCGAGCCATCTTGCAACTTTGGGCAGGTCTTCAGGCCCTACGAACACGTAAGCTATCACCAAGATTAACAGTAACTCAGAAAATCCAACGCTGAACAAATCACTGACACCTTCTTTCTTTGCTGCAATTATAGCCTTAGTTCACGCATAACACACAAGCACTACAGCTTACTTTATCGCGAGCTTGAGGCTTCCTGCAGAATACGTTATCTCCGATGCTGCGCCCTTCAGCACCGCGAGCGACAACTCGTCTGCTCCATCAAGGGGATTAGCCGTCATCGAGTCAGAGTTCACGGTCATCACTGCCTGGCCGTCTGCTTCGGAGTACTCGACTGCTACGGTGAGCTTCGGAGCTGCGAGACACGGGAGGAGAATCTGCTGGACGAGTTCCTCAAACGCGAGCTGAATCCTGTTGCACGTGTGAGGTGAGACTAGATTTTTCCTGCAGTATTCCTCAATAGCCGATACAGTCGCAGGGAAGTCGTAATCCCTGCTCTCGATAGCAAACTCTAACACCTTTAGCCTCTGAATAAATCTTCTCGTCCTGTCGCGCTGAGGCCGGGTAAATATCTGCTCGGGTGTCCCGTCCTCATAGATGCCTCCGTCGTCCATGTAGAAGATTCTGTTGCTCACTGTGCGGGCAAAGTTCATCTCGTGCGTAACTATCATCATAGTCTTGCCGGTCTTGGCCAAGTCCCGAATGACTGCCTGAACTTCTCCGACCATCGTGGGATCTAACGCGCTCGTCGGCTCGTCGAAGAGTATCACGTCGGGATTCATAGCCAACGCTCTGGCTATAGCGATTCTCTGCTTCTGGCCTCCGGAGAGTTCGTGAGGGTAATTCAGCACCTTTTCAGCCAAGCCTACCTGACGCAGGAGCTTCATTCCCTCGTCGTATGCTTCCTGCCTCGATGCTCCCTTCAGCTTCACAGGAGCAAGCATTATGTTCTCTATGATGGTCAGATGCCCGAAGAGGTTGAAGGACTGGAAGACCATCCCCATTTTCTGGCGGACTTTGGGAACGTCGCACTTGGGACTGGTTATCTCCTCCTTGTCCAGAAATATCCTGCCTCCGTCGGGACGCTCAAGCAGATTTATGCACCGTAATAGTGTGCTCTTGCCTGTCCCTGAAGGCCCGATTACCGATATTATGTCGCCGTCGTGAATCTCTGTGCTGACATCCTTTAACGGCGTAACGTTCGGGTAAACTTTCCTGACGTGTTCAAGCCTAATCATGCGTATCTATCCCCCTCAGTATGTCTTTCCTGCTCCTCTTCTCGGGACGTATCCTGTTGTGAATGATGCCGACTATCACGTTCAGTATTCCAGCGAGCACAAAGTAAATCACTGCCACAGCGATTAACGGGAAGAATGCTTCATACGTCCTGCTCCTGACAATATCCCCCATCTTGGTGAGATCCTGCACAGCTATGTAGCCGACAATTGCAGTTGCCTTGATGAGTGCGACAACTTCTCCCTTGTACGCAGGCATAAAGTGCAACGCTGCCTGAGGAAGTATCACCGTGAAGAATGTCCGTCTGTCAGTGAAGCCCAATGCATAGGCCGCTTCAGTCTGCCCCCTGTCGAGAGCGTTTACTCCCGAGCACAGCATCCCGTAGACTCCTGCTCCGAAGGTCATCGAGAAGGCGATAACTGCTACCCAGATTCCCTCAATGTCGACCTTGCCGAAGATGATGTAGTAGAGAATCATCAGGAGCACGACCATCGGAGTACCCTGAATCAGCCACACGAAGAAGCGCGTGATGAAGTTAGCTATCACGTTTCCTCCCCTGCAGAAGAGATACACGACGAAGCCCAACGCCGTACCGCAGAGTATCGACAGCACAGTAATAATCATTGTGTTCATGATGCCCTCAGCAAACAGCCTCCATCTTTCCTCGCGGATAAATGTCCTGTTGAAGCTCGCAGCAAGTTCATCGAAGAATGAAGGCTCATTTTTCTCCTTTGCAATATCGGGAGACGGGCGGGAGGCCTGCGGGGCGGATTGCGGAACTTCAGCTTTCATCACAAGAAGGACTATCGGAGTTTCTGCATTCGGGACAGGCGAGAATAACATAGTTTCTGCACGTTCTTCTGTCCGTGTGATACTGCCTGTTAAATCGCATTTCCCGGTCTTGATTGAGCCTAATATCCCGGCAAAATCCATAGAGTAGACTTCAAGCCCGTAACCTTTGGCCTTGCAGAACATTGCCGCAAGCTCTATGTCATAGCCGATAATCTTGTTGTCCTTGACATACGCAAACGGCATACGTCCTGTGTCTATCGCCATCTTCAGGACACCGTTAGGAGCAGGCAGCGCAGAATAATCTTCCAGCGTCCGCAGCGACTCATCCTCACCGTAAATCCATTTGTCCGCAAGACGCTTAACCGTGCCGTCCTCCCATAGCGATTTTATGAACTCTGCATATCCTGCGCAGATTTCACGTCCCTTTTCAGAGTCAGTAAACGCTGAATAAGTATTTGTGATCTCCAGCGGTTCAGATATGTACGAAATATCCTTATGCGAATGAGTCATGTATATTGCTGTGGGGAGAGTATTTGCGAAGGCATCAATCTTCCCGTTCTGCAGAGCAAGCGTTATAGTGCTGAGATCCTGGAAATACTCAATCTTCACATCAGGGATTTTTTCAGAAGCAAAAGTATCATGATTTGCTCCCAAGATAATTCCGACCGTGTGTCCGGCAAGGTCTGAAAGCCTCGTGTATTTCCCAGTCATGTTCGGCTGCTCAGGTTGTGTGCTGACCTTTCTGACGACAATAACGTTGCCTGAGCGTGCGTTCGGTGTCGGCGAGTAGAGTACGATCTGTGCACGTTCCGGCGTGTAGGTCATGCACGACGAGAAGTCGCACTTGCCTGACTGCACTGCCGGGAGTATTGCCGAGAACGACATCGGGACTAGCTCGAGTCCGTAGCCTCTTGCTTTGCAGAATCTCACAGCCAAATCTATATCGTAGCCGGTAACCTTGCCGTCCTTCATGTAGGTGAACGGTATCGCCGAGGGGTCAACTGCCATCCTGAGCGTTCCGTTCGTCGCAGGAAGTTTCGTGTAGTCATCGAGGACTTTCCGGGACTCGTCTTTGCCGAGCCACAGAGAGTCGATCTTCGCGATAGTTCCGTCATTCCAGAGTCCCTTCATGAACTCGCCGTATTCCTGAGCCAGCGATCGGCCCTTGTCCGACGACGTGAATATCGGTGCGAGGTCTACATCAGTGAGCATGTGGTTGATGTAGGTGATGTCGCCGTTGTCGAGCATCATGTGCCTTGCCGCGAAGATGGAGCAGCAGAGCGCATCAACCTTCCCTGTCTTGAGGGCGATTAATGCATCTGGGAGCGAGTCGAAGTACTCGACGTGTGCAGTAGGGATATTCTTTGCGACAATCTGCGCATTCATTGTTCCTGTCTGCACGCCTATCTTTCTGCCGGACATCTCATCAATCCTCGTGTACTGCCCGGAAATTTTCGGCTGTATATCTTCCTTCATGACGACTAAGACATTCCCAGAGTGAACCGTCGGGAAAGAGAACAGCGCAGTTTCTTCACGTTCCTTAGTGATGAACACGCTCCTCGAGAAGTCATACTTGCCTGACTGCACACCGGCGAGCATTCCTCCGAAGTTCATCGGCACAACTTCAAGCCCGTAGCCTTTCGCCCTGCAGAACCGCACCGCAATATCAATGTCGTAGCCTGTCTCGCGGTTATCCTTGACGTAGACGAACGGCACAGTGGAATCTACCGCCATCTTCAGAGTCCCGTTAGTCGCTGGAAGTTTGGTGTAGTCCTCAATGTCCGGGTTGCCCTCGAGAGAGTCCATCCACATGCGCCCGAGCTTCTGGATAGTTCCGTCCTCCCAGAGCGTTTTGATGAACTCGCTGTACTCTTTGCAGAGCCTTTCGCCTTTTTCCGTCTTCGGAAACATTGAGGCCATGTCGAAATCCTCGAGGTTCTCAGGTATGACGGTAATATCATCATTCTCAAGCATCATGTGTTTAGCTGAAGATAGAGCGCATGACACGGCATCAATCCTTCCTGAGCGCATAGCCATCAGCATATCAGACAGTGATTCGAAGTACTCTGCCCTCGCTGAAGGAATACGCGCATTGATGACTGTATCGTTAGCCATCCCGGTTTGCACGCCGATTCTCTTGCCCGCCATCTCTGCAATGCTGGTGTATGTTCCCTTCACGGCCGGAGTTTCGGGCTGCTTCATGACAACAAAAACGTGTCCGTCCTTCATGTTCGGGAATGAGAACAGCACATTTTCTTTGCGCTCATCAGTTACCGCTACAGCGGAAGCCGCAAAGTCGCACTTCCCTGACATCAGCGCAGGAATTATCCCCGGAAAACTCATCGAGACAATCTCGAGTCCATAGCCGTACGCCTCGCAGAATCTAACTGCACAATCCAAATCATAGCCGACTATCTTGTTATCCTTGATGTACATTAGAGGAGGTATTGACGGATCAGTCGCCATCTTAAGGACTCCGTTGGGTGCAGGAAGCTGCGTGTAGTCCTTCACGACTTTCTTGCTATCGTCCCTGCCGAACCATACATCAAGCAAATTCTTAAGCGTTCCGTCTGTCTCCAGCTTCTTGAAGAACTCGCTGAACTGGGCACACAGTTTTTCTCCGGCTTCAGTCTTCGGGAATATCGGTGCAGCTTCCATCTGTGAGAGCATCTCGTCAATGTACGTTATGCTGTCGTCGCCAGCCATCAAGTACTTTGCGGCCATAAGTCCGGTGCAGAAGGCATCAATTTTCCCGGTCTTCAGCGCAATTATCTGGTCAGTATATCCCTCAATGTATACCTGTTTTGCTGTAGGTACTGCCTCAGAAACTATCTGCTGAGAGATTGACCCGGTCTGCACTCCGATACGTTTACCTGCAAGCTCTGCTACACTGCTGTACCTTCCGGGAGGCACTGTCTCCGTGTCCGACTTCCGCACGACTATGTACGTCCCTGATGAGGCGTTCGGAACTGGCGAGAACGACACGACCTCTGCACGTTCGGGCGAGCGCGTGAGGCTGCAGGAGAAATCACACTTGCTTGTGCTGACAGCCGGAATTATCGCTGGAAACACCATAGGCACAACCTTAAGGCCATACCCTTTAGCTTCACAGAACCGGACAGCAATATCAATGTCATAGCCTACAATCTTATTATCCTTGACGTACACGAAAGGAATCATTGAAGTATCAACGGCCATTCTCAGAGTGCCGTTAGGTGCAGGAAGATTCGTGTAGTCCTTCACAGCCTTCTTGCTCTCGTCATTGCCTAACCATACAGAGTCAATCTGCCTGATAGTTCCGTCTTCCCATAATGACCTCACAAACTCGCTGTACTCTTCCTGAAGTCTCCGGCCCTTGTCTGTCTTGGGGAATATCGGGGACATGTCAACATTAGTGAGCCTGTGCCCGAGAAAAGCTATGTCCTTGTTGTCGGCCATCATTACTCTTGCTGTGTGTTCAGCTAAAGATATTGCGTCGAGCTTTCCAGTCTTGAGGGCTAAGAGGTTATCCGCCGGGCTGTCATGATACACGAGCTGTGCAGACGGAATGAACTTCTTGATGACTTCGGGGCTTCGTGTTCCGGCCTGTACTCCGATGCGCTTTCCTGCGAGGTCGTCAATGCCGGTGAACCTTGCGCGGGGCTTGGCCGATGTCCGCGGAGTCCGAGTCTCCTGATTCATGACGAAGAACGCATAGCCGCTCTTGAGGTTGGACTCAGCATAGAGAACATTTTCTGCTCTCTCGGGAGTGTAGGCTATCGAGCACTCGGCAAAATCGCACCGTCCTGACTGCAGAGCCGGAATCAGTGCTCCGAAGGCCATCGGCACGACCTCGAGTCCATAGCCGTATTTCTCGCAGAACCTCACCGCAAAATCTACGTCGTAGCCCACAATCTTGTTGTCCTTCATGTAGGCGAACGGAACGAGCGAGGGATCAGTAGCCATCCTGAGAGTCCCGTTAGGCGCAGGAAGATTCCTGTAGTCCTTCACTGTTCGTTTGCTGTCGTCATGGCCGAACCAGACAGAGTCGATCTCCTGAAGAGTCCCGTCAATTCTGCAGGCCTTCACAAACTCGCTTACCTGTGCGCGCAGTCTCTCTCCCTTCTCCGTCTTCGGGAACACCGGCGAGCAGTCCATAGTGATTAATTCGTCGCCGAGCATGGAGATTCTGTCATCCTCTATCATCACGAAACGTGCAATCGGAGTGTTTGTGCAGACTGCATCAATTTTCCCGGCACGAAGAGCTGTGAAGACATCGGCCGTGCTGTCGAAGTAAACGAGCTGTGCTGAAGGCGCGAACTGTGCAGCTATCTGCGGATGAGTCGTCCCGGTCTGGACTCCGATTCGCTTTCCTGAGAGAGTGTCAACGGCTGATGCTCTGCTCCTGACTCCCGGCTTCCTTACGTAGAAGGCTATTCCGCTCCTGAGGTTGGGCGACGCAAAAAGTACCTGCTCCGCTCTCTCGCCGGTGCGGGTGATGCTGCCTGCCGCAATGTCGCATTTCCCTGACGCAACAGCCGGAATTACTGCGCTGAACGTCATCGGGACGACCGCGAGTCCGTAGCCGTAAGCCTCGCAGAACCTCGCTACACAGTCAACATCATAGCCGACTATCATATTATTCTTCATGTAGGTGAAGGGAACTATAGACAGATCTACCGCCATTCTCAGAGTCCCGTTAGGCGCAGGAAGATTCCTGTAGTCCTTCATGACGCGTCTGCTGTCATCGTCTCCGAGCCAGATTGAGTCAATTTCCTGAAGAGTCCCGTTATCCCTGCAGGCCTTGATGAATGCGCTGAACTCATCACAGAGTTTCCGCCCCTTGTCAGTCTTTGCGAACACAGGCGAACACTCCATATCGGCGAGCTTATCACCGAGCATCACGAAGCTGTTATCGCTTGCAATTACGAACCTCGCCATCGGAATATCCGTGCAGACAGCATCAACCTTTCCTGCTTTGAGGGCGGTGAATATGTCCGTCTCGCTGTCGAAGTACTCGCACTTTGCTGTCGGGACGAATTTAGCGACATACCCGGGGTGCATTGTGCCTGTGAGGACTCCGACTCTCTTCCCCTCCAGACTCCCGAATCCCGGCTCTGGTGCAGAACTTGATGCTGGTGCTTCCGGTGCAGAGTTCGTGTCTGACTTCCTGACGACGAGGACGTTTCCAGTTTTGGCGTTCGGGGACGCAAAGAGTACCTGCTCGGCTCTCTCCGCAGTGATGGCGATAGTGCACGACGCAAAGTCGCATTTCCCTGACGCAATTGCGGGGATAATCGCAGAAAAACTCATAGGCACGACTTCGAGTCCGTAGCCGTTCTCCTCGCAGAACTTCACCGCCATTTCGACCTCATAGCCGACAATTCTGTTGTCCTTGACGTAAGCGAATGGTGCGAGCGTGGTATCTACAGCCATCTTCAGAGTCCCGTTCGGAGCAGGAAGGTTAGAGTAGTCCTTCACTGTGCGTTTGCTCTCGTCCTTGCCGAACCACACCGAGTCCATCCGCTGGAATGTTCCGTTTTCCCACTGCGCTTTGATGAACGCGTTGAACTGATCGCAGAGTCTCTTTCCTGCCTCAGTCTTTGCGAAAACCGGAGCAGCATCCAGTTCAGCAAGAGGCTTATCCAGAACAGCGAGATCCTCATTAGTGAGGAGCATGAATCTGGCAGCGTTGAGTGCAAGGCATGCAGCCTCAATCTTCCCGAGACGGAGAGCAGTAACTATGTCCGCGAAGCTGTCGAAGTAGTCGATTCTTGCGCCAGGGATGAACTTTGCGGCGGCTTTGTCGTTGGTCGTGCCGGTCTGGACACCGATGCGGGTTCCGGCCAAGTCTGCGGGCTTCATGTACTTTGCGCGGGGAGTCTCTGGAGCTGCAGGTGATGATGGAGCTTCAGGCTTCAGTACTGCAATACCTGTAGCGCACGCATAGTAGGGCACGGAGAACAACATATTTTCTGCGTGTTCATCGCTGCTCACGAAAGTATCGAGCGCAAAATCATATCTTCCTGCTGCCACTGCCGGGAAAATTCCATCATACGCGACAGCCTTCACGTTAAGACCATAGCCGTATGCTTCACAGAACTTCACAGCAAGCTCAACTTCAAGACCGGCTAACTCCGTCCCTCTGTAGTAGTTGAACGGCTCGTATTCTCCTTCTGTCGCCATGACAAGCACGCCGTTTGTCGCGGGCAATGATGAATAATCCTTCATAGTCTTTGCGTTGTCGTCTGTGCCCGTCCACTTTCTCACAAGAGACTCGAGTCCGCCGTCATTCCTGAATCTGGTGATAAATTCATCCCACTGCGCTTTTAGTGCACGTCCTTTCCCTGTCTTGGGCAGCATAACGGATATATCTATGCTGTCTCCCAGCAGCTCAGGAAACATAGTTACTTCACTGTTGCGGGACATTATCAGGCTTATCACCGGACTATCTCCGACGAACGCATCAATCTTCCTGCCTTTGAGGGCTGCTGTCATGTCCGTGAACGTGTTGTAGTAGACTACCCGCGCATCTGGAATCTTTCTGCGGACAGCCTCCGCCCACGGCTCGACTCCTGTCTGCACTCCGATTCTCTTTCCCCTCAAGGCTGAGAATATCCCGTGATTCTCCTGCTCGGCCTTCATGTCGCGCTCGGTCTTCCTGACGAGGAGCATTCCCCCTCCAGAATAGACAGGCTCGGTAAAGTTCACGCTCTCCGCACGTTCAGGAGTAATCGTGATTCCCGAGAGTCCGACATCATATTTTCCTGACATCACGGCCGGGATGATGCTCGAGAAGCTCATATCCGCGAACTCTGGCTTGTACCCCTGAGCCTTGCAGAAACGAGTAATTACGTCGATCTCATAGCCAGCGAGCCTTCCGTCCTTGATGTACACGAACGGAGTACTCTCGCTCGTGATCGCAACCTTCAGAATCCCGTTTGTCGCCGGGCAGTTCTCGTAGTCAGGGGGAATCTGGACGCTCTCGTCAAAGTTTATCCACACTTCACGAATCTTCTGCAGTGTCCCGTCTGCCTTCAGCGAACGTATAAACTCGTTCAGTTCATTGCGTAGGCTGTCCGCTTTCGGAGTCTTGGCCAGAAGAAACGCGTTGTCGATAGTGCCTAAATAGCCTTCTACGTGCCTGATTAAGGGGTTTTCGCGTTCAGCAGCCAGAGAAATCACGTCGTCCCTTGCAACTGCGTCAATCTTTCCTGCGGTCAGTGCACCGATGAGATTAGCTGTGCTGTCGAAGAATGACACCTGAGCGTTCGGAAGAAGCTCCCTCACTGTGTCTGCGTGCATACTCCCAGTAGTTACGCCTATGCGTTTGCCGTCGAGGTCGGAGACTGTCGAGAAGTACTCCTCTCCTGAAGACGAGTCCGCCGTAATGTCCTGCTCGGTCTTCCTGACAAGAAGCATAGCCCCGCCGGTGTAAACAGGCTCGGTGAAATTCACGCTCTCGGCGCGTTCGGGAGTGATAGTAATTGCGCCGATGCCTACATCACTTTTCCCTGACTGCACGGCAGGAAGCACTGAGGAGAAATTTATGCTGGTTATCTCAGGCCTGTAGCCCTTAGCTTTGCAGAACCTCGTGATGATGTCCACGTCATAGCCGGCTAACTTTCTGTCCTTGATGTACACGAACGGAGGAGCCTCATTGTCTGTAGCGATTCTCAGAGTGCCGTTAGTGTCAGGGTAATTTGCGTAGTCGGGGAGAGTCTTTGCGGAGTCGTCATTGCCGAGCCACACATCACGGATTTTCTGAAGCGTGCCGTCTGCATTGATGGAGCGGATAAACTCGTCAAGCTCACTGCGGATTTTGTCTGCCTCCGGTGTCTTGGCCAGAATGAACGCATTGCTGTAGTTCTTCAGGTAGCCATCAATGTGCCGCAGAGAAGGATTCTCGTGCTCGAACATGAGGATTATCGGCTCATCATCAACGATTGCATCAATCTTCCCGGAAGCAAGAGCCATGACTTCATTAGCGTAACCATCAAAGTAGAGTATCTCAGATTTCGGGAGGACTTCCTTCACGATGCCTTCATGAACAGTCCCTGTAGCTACACCTATGCGCCTGCCGTCGAAGCCAGAGATTGATGAAGAGTGCTCCGGCTCTGCGGGAGAGTCCGAGTCTCTGACCATGAGGGCGACCTCTTCAGTGAACAGGACATCAGAAAAGTTGATCTTCTCTGCACGTTCCGGCGTAATGTTCAGGTTCGCCATTATGCAGTCAATCTCTCCTGTAGCTGCTGCAGCTATTACACCGCTGAAGTCGTAAGTCCTGAACTCAAGCGTTGCACCGAGCCATGCAGCAAAACGCCTCGAAAGCTCAATATCATAGCCGGTGAGTGTATTTCCCTCGTAATAGTTGTAGGGCATGATGAGTCCCACAGTTCCGACTCTGAGCCTGATTCCTGACTGAGAAGGCAAAGCTATATCCGGCATTGTGCGATTGCCGTCAATTACCCAGCGTTTATACATGTCATCAAGTACACCGGAAGCTCTTACCTCTGCAATGAACTTGTTGATCTTCCCCTGCAGCTCCTCAATCTTTGAGGCAGGAGAGAGACCGACAGATATTTTCGTTCCCTCGCCGATATTGCCGTCAAGAAGCCTGACTCCCTTCAGGCCGTTAGCTATGGCTATCTCCATCTGCTTCCTGCTGTAAGCGCATGCATCAGCTTTCCCCATCTTCACGGCATCATAAGCGGGCTGGCCCTCAATGTGAACACGCTTTGCTTTCGGCAGATCCCGCTTCACCGCCTCAAATGCTGCTCCTGCCTCTGACACAGCAATTGTGTATGCCGGATCGTTGAGCTGCTGAATAGATGTTACGGGCTTCTTGGTGTCAGATTTTCCCGAGCATCCTCCGCAGGCAGCAACAGCAAACAGCAGAAGCATACCTGTGAACTTCATTAAAGCTCTCAATAAATTACACCTCTCTATCAATATTCTTTGAGATTGAGACATTATACAGCGTCAATTCTGCCTTAGAATGCGAAAACTTTACAATTCACAAAGTGGGTGCTAAACTCACACGCAGACCAATTCATTTATTTATTCATCAAGGAGAGTTTAACTAAATTGGCAACACGCAGAGAACCAAGATTTAAATTATGCCGTCATCTGGGAGTCAATATATGCGGACACCCTAAGGCGTTAAAGCGAACAGACACAAAGAAGAACGCAGCAGCTTCTGCAGCACGGACAGGGCAGAAAGTATCACAGTATGCATTGCAGCTCATGGAGAAGCAGAAGATCAAGGCCTATTACGGCATTCTTGAGAGACAGTTTGCACGTTACTTCGACATGGCCAAGAAGAGCCAGGACACGACAGGTACAGCACTGCTCAGAGCATTAGAGTGCAGGCTCGATAACCTCGTCTACAGGACAGGCTTTGCCCGCTCGATCCGTCAGGCCCGCCAGCTCGTCAATCACGGACACATCCTCGTGAACGGCCAGAAAGTAGACATCCCGTCATACGGAGTGAAGGTAAACGACGTTATCAGCCTCAAGGAGAAGACCCGCACGAATCCCTTAGTCGAGACGAACTTCAACGGCTTTGTATCGTTCAGCGTACCGTACCTTGAGAAGGACAAATCCAACTTCAGCGCAAAGTTAATCAGAGAACCGATGCGTGAGGAGTTACCCATTGAAGTAAACGAAATACTAGCGGTCGAGTTGTACTCAAAGTAGGACTAACTCACAGCACAACAATATAGCTCTTATCAAGAGAGGTGGAGGGACCGACCCTGTGAAGCCCGGCAACCTGTTTGAATCAGGTGCCAATATCGGCAGCGTAGTAAAGGCTGGATGATGAGAGAGAGATTACAGGAAAATTTATGTGCACTCTCTTGAACCATTCAGGGGAGTGCAATTTTTTGTGTATACATCAGGAGGTTAATTATGCCGGAGAAATTCATTTTTTCGTCGGAGTCAGTAACAGAGGGACACCCCGACAAGGTAGCAGATCAGATTTCGGATTCAGTGCTCGATGCATTGCTCAAAGATGACCCGATGAGCAGAGTCGCATGTGAAGTGATGGTGTCAACAGGCTTTGCAGTTGTGGCCGGAGAGATAAGCACTAAGGCAGTGATCGACGTGCAGAAGATAGCGCGCGAGACGATTAACGGCATAGGCTACACGAGCGCGGATTACGGGTTCGACGGGAATTCGTGTGCGGTCTTCACGGCGATAGACGAGCAGTCAGGGGACATCGCGCAGGGAGTTGACGACGCGATCGAGGTGAGAGGCCAGAACTTGGCCGAGAGCGAAATTGCGAAGATAGGCGCGGGCGACCAGGGGATGATGTTCGGTTACGCGACGAACGAGACGAAAGAGTACATGCCGATGCCGATAGCGTTATCACATGCACTTGCGAGACAGCTCACCAAGATGCGCAAGGACGGAATCCTTCCCTATCTCAGGCCGGACGGAAAGACTCAGGTCTCCCTACGCTACGAGGGACGCAGAGCCGTACATGCTGACACTATCGTTGTCTCGACGCAGCACGATCCTTCAGCGAGCCTCGCACAGATCCGAGAGGACATGATTTCGCGGGTGATTGCGCCTATCGTTCCGCCCGAACTCATCGACGACAAGACGAGAATTTTTGTGAACCCCACAGGAAGATTCGTGAAGGGCGGGCCTGCAGCAGATTCCGGACTCACAGGACGCAAAATTATCGTTGACACTTACGGCGGATGGGTGCCTCACGGAGGCGGAGCATTCTCCGGAAAAGACCCCACGAAGGTAGACAGGAGCGGAGCATACATGACACGTTACGCGGCCAAGAATATAGTTGCGGCAGGACTAGCGGACGAGTGCCAGATTCAGGTTGCGTATGCCATCGGAGTCGCCGAGCCTGTGTCCCTGAACGTCAACACTTTCGGGACAGCCAAGATTAGCGAAGAGAAGATTGCGGAACTCTTGAGGGAGTGCTTCGACTTCAGGCCCGCAGCAATCATCAGAGACCTTGACCTCAGAAAACCGCAGTACAAGGCTGTAGCAGCATATGGCCACATGGGAAGAATAGATCTGCCGGAGCTTCCGGGCTGGGAGAAGACCGACAGAGCGGACGCATTACGCAAGGCAGCAGGACTCTAAACGACATGAGGGGGTAAAACATTATGGAGTTCACGAGAAGGGATTTTCTGAAGGCAGGGGCAGCAGGAATCGCAGCAGTAAGCGTTCTTGGCAATGTCCCGGCATTTGCGGAGGAAAGCAGACCCGAATTTCAGGGCAAGAAGAAATTTGCGGGCATAGGGAGCTGCAGAGAAGTTACTGACGACATCGTCTATGTCGGAGCGAGCGACAGACGCATTCAGCTCTTCGAGAACGTGTACCCGATCCCGAGAGGAGTCGCCTACAACTCATACGTGATTCTGGACAGCAAAACGGTGCTGGTTGATACAGTTGACCGCTCGGTTACCGGACAGTTCTTCGAGAACCTGACGGCAGTACTCGGCGGACGCGGCCTCGATTACCTCATCGTCAACCACATGGAGCCTGACCACAGCTCGGCAATCTCTGAAGTGTTGGTGCGTTACCCGAACGCTAAAGTCGTCTGCACCAAAGCAGCAGCGGTGATTCTGAATCAGTTCTTTGCGTGCGACATAAGCAATCGTTCTGTGATAGTCGGCGAGGGAGATACCCTGAATGTAGGCAAGCACACGCTCACTTTCGTGATGGCACCTATGGTTCACTGGCCTGAAGTCATGATGACCTATGACGACGTGTCGGGCGTATTGTTCTCCGCTGATGCTTTCGGGAGCTTCGGAGCACTGAACGGGAATCTGTTTGCTGATGAAGTGAACTTTGCGAAGGACTGGCTGCCTGATGCACGGCGTTATTACTGCAACATTGTGGGCAAGTACGGCCCGCAGGTTCAGGCTGTGTTAGCGAAGGCCGGGACTGTGAACATCAAGATGCTGTGTCCGACTCACGGGCCGGTGTGGAGAAAGGATCTCGGCTGGCTTCTCGACAAATACAGCAAGTGGAGCAGCTATACTCCTGAAGATAAGGCCGTCATGGTGGTATACGGTTCAGTGTACGGCGGGACGGAGAGCGCGGCAAATGCTGTTGCAGCGAAGATTTCGCAGGCGGGGATTGCTGACGTTGCGGTCTATGATGTCTCGAAGACTCATGTGAGCGAACTCATTGCGGAGGCGTTCCGGTGCAGTCATATCGTGCTAGCGTCAATCACCTACAACATGGGGATATTCACGCCGATGAAGAACTTCCTGCTCGACCTCGAGGCGCATAACCTGCAGAACAGAGTGTTTGCGTTTGCTGAGAACGGGAGCTGGTCTCCTGTTGCAGGAAGGCTGATGAAGGAGATTGTGGAGCGTCTGGCGGGATGCAGCGTCGTCGGCGAGACGGTAACGATAAAGTCCTCACCGTCAGAGAAGGATTCGGGAGCGTTGAATGCGCTTGCGGAGGCAGTGAGTGCGTCAGTGCTCGGGAATGCGGCATCACCGAAGGCAGCAGAGGTTAAGGCTGTGAAGAAGTGGGTGTGCACAGTGTGCGGGTATGTGTATGAGGGAGAGAGTCTGCCTGAAGGCTACAAGTGCCCTGTGTGCGGAGTCGGAGCTAACCTGTTCAAGGAAGCATAGAGAAATAAGAGATGCCCTCCCTGAGAGATTGGGGAGGGTGTTTTGTTTAATCACAGTATGCGTATAGGACGGTCTCATATTCACGGGAGCAGTAATGACGGAGCAGGAATTTATACTCAGGCACAAGAGACAGAATATATCCCGGTATCTCGTACAGGTCAGAAGGCTTGTGATAAAGGCAGATTGCGAGTCTAGGGTGATTATTGATGATG